>NZ_JBGVSA010000006.1:0-191276 GCF_041807905.1 Uliginosibacterium sp. sgz301328 | reverse complement strand
ACGCTCAACACCAATGTTGCTTCGCTCGACACCAAGGTGGGCAGCATCGACACCCGCGTGACCACGCTGGAAGGCGGCTGGAACATACAGGCCAACGGCGGTGCGACGGACGCCATCAAGGCCGGTGACACGCTCAACATCGCCGACGGCACCAATACCACTGTTGACTACAACGCCGCCACCAACGAGTTGAAGGTCAGCGTCGTCGATGCCCCGACCTTCGCCGGCAAGGTCACGGCCAACGGCTTTGACGCCAACAGCCAAAAGATCACCAACGTCGCCGACGGCACGGCCGACGGGGACGCGGTCAACTTCGCGCAACTGACTTCGGTCGACAACAAGATCACCAACCTGCAAGGCGGCTGGACGGTCTCGGCGGACGGCAAGACGCAGGCGATCAAGGCAGGCGACACGCTGAGCTTTGTCGACGGCACCAACACCTCGGTGACGTTCGACGACAGCACCAACGAACTGAAGGTCAACGTCGTCGACGCTCCGACCTTTGCCGGTAAGGTCACCGCCAACGGCTTTGACGCCAGTGGTCAGAAGATCACCAACGTCGCCGACGGCACGGCCGCGACCGACGCGGTCAACTACGGCCAACTGACTTCGGTCGACAACAAGGTCAGCACGCTCGACGGCAAGGTGAGCAACCTCGACACTCGCGTGTCGGGTGTTGAAACCGGCGTGAGCACGCTCAACACCAACGTCGCGTCGCTGGATGGTCGTGTATCCGGGGTGGAAGAAACCGTCGGCTCGCTCGACACTCGTGTGTCGGGCGTTGAAACCGGCGTGAGCACGCTCAACACCAACGTCGCGTCGCTGGATGGTCGCGTGTCCGGGGTGGAAGAAACTGTCGGCTCGCTCGATACGCGTGTGTCGGGCGTTGAAACCGGCGTGAGCACGCTCAACACCAATGTTGCTTCGCTCGACACCAAGGTGGGCAGCATCGACACCCGCGTGACCACGCTGGAAGGCGGCTGGAACATACAGGCCAACGGCGGTGCGACGGACGCCATCAAGGCCGGCGATACGCTCAACATCGCCGACGGCACCAATACCACTGTTGACTACAACGCCGCCACCAACGAGTTGAAGGTCAGCGTCGTCGATGCCCCGACCTTCGCCGGCAAGGTCACGGCCAACGGCTTTGACGCCAGTGGTCAGAAGATCGAGAACGTGAAGGCCGGTACGCCCGACGGGGACGCGGTCAACTTCGCGCAACTGACTTCGGTCGACAACAAGGTGAGCACGCTCGACGGCAAGGTGAGCAACCTCGACACGCGCGTGTCGGGTGTTGAAACCGGCGTCAGCACGCTGAACACCCAGGTTGGTTCGCTGGATGGTCGTGTATCCGGGGTGGAAGAAACCGTCGGCTCGCTCGACACGCGTGTGTCTGGCGTTGAAACCGGCGTGAGCACGCTCAACACCAACGTCGCTTCGCTGGATGGTCGCGTGTCCGGGGTGGAAGAAACCGTCGGCTCGCTCGACACTCGCGTGTCTGGCGTTGAAACCGGCGTGAGCACGCTCAACACCAATGTTGCTTCGCTCGACACCAAGGTGGGCAGCATCGACACCCGCGTGACCACGCTGGAAGGCGGCTGGAACATACAGGCCAACGGCGGTGCGACGGACGCCATCAAGGCGGGCGATACGCTGAACATTGCCGACGGCACCAATACCACCGTCACCTACGACGCTGATAGCAACGAGTTGAAGGTCAACGTCGTCGACGCTCCGACCTTCGCCGGCAAGGTCACGGCCAACGGCTTTGACGCCAGCGGTCAGAAGATCGAGAACGTGAAGGCTGGTACGGTCGACGGGGACGCGGTCAACTTCGCGCAACTGACTTCGGTCGACAGCAAAGTGAGCATCATCGACGGTCGCGTGTCGAATATCGAAGACGGTATCGCCGATCTGGCGGGCGGCTGGAACATACAGGCCAACGGCGGCGCGAAGGACGCCATCAAGGCGGGCGACACGCTGAACATTGCCGACGGCACCAACACCACCGTTGACTACAACGCCGCCACCAACGAGCTGAAGGTCAACGTCGTCGACGCGCCGACCTTTGCCGGCAAGGTGACGGCCGACGGCTTTGATGCGAGCAGCAAGAAGATCGAGAACGTGGCAGCCGGTACGGCCGACATGGACGCGGTCAACTTCGCGCAACTGACTTCGGTTGACAACAAGGTCAGCACGCTCGACGGCAAGGTGAGCAACCTCGACACTCGCGTGTCGGGTGTTGAAACCGGCGTGAGCACGCTCAACACCAACGTCGCGTCGCTAGATGGTCGTGTGTCCGGGGTGGAAGAAACCGTCGGCTCGCTCGACACGCGTGTGTCGGGCGTTGAAACCGGCGTGAGCACGCTCAACACCAATGTTGCTTCGCTCGACACCAAGGTGGGCAGCATCGACACCCGCGTGACCACGCTGGAAGGCGGTTGGAACATACAGGCCAACGGCGGCACGAAGGACGCGATCAAGGCGGGTGATACGCTCAACATCGCCAACGGCACCAATACCACCGTCACCTACGACGCTGATAGCAACGAGTTGAAGGTCAACGTCGTCGACGCTCCGACCTTTGCCGGTAAGGTGACGGCCAACGGCTTTGATGCGAACAGCAACAAGATCGAGAACGTGAAGGCCGGTACGGCCGACGGGGACGCGGTCAACTTTGCGCAACTGACGGAGGTCGACAACAAGGTCAGCACGCTGGACGGCAAGGTCTTCACCATCGACGGCCGCGTATCGCACGTGGAGAACACCATCACCACGATCAACTCGCAATTGACGCGGATCGCGGGTGACATCACCAACATCGACAATCGCGTGTCGAACGTCGAGGGCGACATCACCACCCTGAAGGGCGGTTGGAGCCTGTCCGCCAATGGCGGCACTCCGGATGCCATCAAGGCGGGTGAGGTGCTCAACGTCAAGAACGGTACCAATACCGCCGTCACTTACGATGCCGCTACCAACGACTTGCAGATCAACGTGGTCGATGCGCCGACATTCGCCGGCAAGGTGACGGCCAATGGCTTTGACGCGAACAACAACAGGATCGAGAACGTGGCTGCCGGTACGGCCGACACGGATGCGGTCAACTTCGCGCAACTGACTGCGGTCGACAACAAGGTCAGCAGCATCGACAACCGTGTGTCGATCATCGAGGGCGACATCACTTCGATCAACTCGCAACTGACGCAGATCGCTGGCGACATCACCAACATCGACGATCGTGTGTCGAACGTGGAAGGCAGCATCACCACGATCAACTCGCAACTGACGCAGATCGCGGGTGACATCACCAACATCGACAAGCGCGTGTCGATCGTCGAGGGCGACGTCACCAGCCTGAGCAGTCTGGTGACGAGCATCACGAACAGCACGACCAACATCGGCGAGACGGTCCGTTACTTCAAGGCCGATGGCCTGCAGGATGGCTCTGACGATGCTCAGGTGCTGCATGCTGGCAGCGTGGCGTTGGGCGCCGGTTCGGTGACCGACCGTATCAACAGCGTGTCGGTCGGTTCGGCGGGCAAGGAACGTCAGATCACCAACGTGGCAGCGGGTACGCAGGACACCGATGCGGTCAACCTGAGTCAGCTCAAGGAGGTCGAAGCCAAGATCGGCACCGGCGGTACGGGTTCCGACCCGAACGCGGTCAAGTACACCGATTCGGGCAAGGGCACGGTCGCGCTGGAAGGCGCGGGCGGTTCGAAGATCACCAACCTGGCGAAGGGCGACGTGTCCGCAGGCAGCACCGATGCGGTCAATGGCAGCCAACTGTACGAGACCAACCAGGCGGTATCGTCGTTGAGCAACACGGTCAGCAATATCGACGCACGTGTGACCAACATCGACGCTCGCGTGACCAACATCGAAGAGTCGATCGGCGACATCCGCAACGAGCTGGGCAACAGCATTGCCAAGCAAGACGATGCGACGCGCACGATCACCATCGGTGGGGCGACCGACGGCACGGTGGTGGATATGTCGGGTACGCAGGGCAACCGCACCATTACGGGTGTGGCGGCCGGCGTGGCGGACAACGACGCTGTCAATGTCGGTCAGCTCAATGCCATCAACGAGGGCGGCACGAAGTACTTCAAGGCCAATTCGACCCTCGACGCGGCCCAGGCCACGGGCGCGGAAGCGGTAGCGATCGGCGGCAACGCCAACGCGACGGCTGAGAACAGCGTGGCATTGGGTGCCAATTCGGTGGCGGATCGTGGCAACAGCGTGTCGGTGGGTTCGGCGGGTAACGAGCGCCAGATCACCAACGTCGCTGACGGCACGGCCGATACCGATGCGACGAACGTCCGGCAGATGAACGCCGCAATCGCCAACGCGACCGCGGGTATCGACGACCGCTTCAACAACGTGAATTCGCAGATCAACGAACTCGACAAGAGCACGCGTCGGGGTATCGCGGCTGCGGCAGCGTTGCAGATGGTGGCGCCGTACTTGCCGGGCCGTACCACGGTCAACGCCGGCGTGGCGAACTACCGCGGCCAGAATGCGATTGGCGTGGGCGTTTCGCGTTGGAACGACAAGGGGACGGTGAACTTCAATGCCGGCGTTTCGACGTCGAGCGGCGGTAAGGACACCATCATCCGTGCCGGTGTCGGCATGGTGATCGGCGACTAATCAGCAGAGGAGGGAGTTTGGGCCACCGACGGGGTCATACCCGGCGGTGGCCCATCTCGTATATGGAATGACGTTTGTATATAAATCGATTTGCCTGATGGTGTTGGCGGCGCTCGCTTCGGGCTGTGCCAATCACGAAGCGCGCGACAAGCTCGGCATTGCCGACCCGAGCGCGCGCGAGTCGGGCTGGGCGACGCCGCAGACGGCCGAGGCGGGCGCGCTGGATCGCAAGAAGATGCTCGCCACGAACCGCGAACAGGGTGCCGCGCAGGACCCTGGCGTGGCGCGCGAGGCTCTTACGGCCGACACGTGGATGCAGCAGCACGGGCCGTACATGAAGAATCGTTCGGCCGGCCTCGATGGCTTGCAGCAACGGATGAAGCCCTTGGCCGCGCGCAACGATTATTACTCGGCCAAGGCGCAATGCTGGATCGACGCCGGGCGCGAGGAGCAGGCCGCGCGCAATGGCTGGGGTTTTGTGGAAGAAGCCATGAGCCGCGCCGACACGCTGATCACCGGCATGGAACTGAACGCCAGATCGCTGCCGGCCGGGAACCCTGCGATGCGTACGAGCACGACGGTGCGCCCCGATCTGTGGCGCCGCATCAATGGTTTCAAGATCGACCCGCGCATGCCGTACTGCCCGCCAGCGCAGAAACGGGTGGCGTGCCAGGAGGTGCGATTGATGCACGCCGGCCATGACGCATGGGCGCGCAATTACGACGCGGCGCAGAAGAAAGCCGAGGCGGTCGAGGCGCAACTCGTGCTTGGCGGCAAGGAGCTGGAAAACTGTAGCGTGCCGCAGGCGACCAAGCCCGCGCCGCCCCCGCCGCCGATGGTCGTGCTGCCGCCGGTGATCAACCTCGATGCCGACGCTCTGTTCGCGTTCGACCGCAGCGACCGCAAGGGGATGATGCCCGAGGGCGCGAAGAGGCTGGATCATCTGGCTGCCGCGTTGAAGCAGGTGAACGCGGTCAAGTCGGTGACGATCGTGGGCCACACGGATCGCTTTGGCGATGCGCGCTACAACGAGCAGCTTTCGCTCAAGCGTGCGCAGACGGTGATGGCGTACCTGCGCGCCAATGGCGTGACGGTGCCGATGACGGCGAGCGGGAAGGGGAGCGCGGCTCCGGTGGTGTCGTGCCCGGGCCCGCAGACCAACGCGACCATCAAGTGCCTGCAACCGAACCGGCGCGTGGAAATCCGCGTGGCGCAGTAAGGCCGCGCCAGTCGGTTCCGGATACGGCGCGAAGCGGATGCCCGCGCACGCGTCGTACCCGCCATGTGCCGCCGCGCCACGCGGCGGCGCATGCATCGCAGGCAAGGCCAGATTCATCGATCCGCGCCAGGCGACTACCGGCGATTTGCCGGTCGGCGGCGCGCTCGGTCTGAAGTGGAGGGAGTATGTCTGCCCTGAGTGTGACTTTCTTCTGTGACTATCCGATTTACGGTCTGGCGCTGCTGAATGTTCTGGACCGCGACAACCGGTTCCGGGTCGTGTCGAGTCTCGATCTGTTGAGCTGGGATCGACAGCATTGCGACCTGCGCTCCGATCTGGCGGTGATCAGCATCTACAAGGCGTCTTTTCCTGCCTACCTGGCGGCGTCGAAGATCATTGCCAGCGGCAGTTTCAGGCAGGTGGTCGCATTGACGCCTGTCGTCCAGTCTCCGCTGGCAGCGGCGCTGCGCTGCGAGGGTGCCAGTGCGGTGGTGTCGAACGCGCCCGACGAGCACCCCCAATTGCACGATCTGTTGATCGCCGTTTCGCGCGGGTTCGTGTGTACGCCGTCGGTCGATGAATGGCATTTTTCGCGCCTGACGCGACGCGAATGCGCGGTGCTGGTGGGGTTGCTCGATGGCCTGGGCGTCAAGGAACTGGCGCTGTTGCTGAAGCTGAGCCCGAAGACCGTGTCGTTATACAAATCGACCGCGCTCGAAAAGACGCGCGGCGATCCGTCTCTGGCTGCGCTGCTGCGCAACGAGCGCGAGTAATTGCAGACCGACCGGGCGTGTGTTTTTCGTGGCCCGCTGCGATGTCGCCGGCATCGATCGGGCCAGTCCGCATACGTATGACGGGCTGGCGAAAGCGACCGCGCAGCGTGAGTCTGGCAGTTCTTTAAATAGTATTTCCGGGGCGGCGAATTGAGACTGATCCGATGGTGCGAGGGGGTTCGGAATGTCATGCTTTCGTCCGTCGGATTCGGAAGTCACTTCACGTTATTCCCCGGTTGTTTTCGACGCGCGCATCTCCAGGTGCGCCGCGAATCCTCGCTGAAACCCCTGCATCAATCATTTCGGAGCGTTGAATGTTTACGCGTCATATTCATTTCGCAAGAGCGGCCGTGTTCGCCTTGTTGTTTGCGCTGTGCGGCAGCGCGTGGGCACAGGCCGCCAATGACGGCGCGTGCGAGAGCGCGATGGTCGGCAATTGGTCGGCCTCTGACGTTGCTACCGGCCTGCAGTTTTCCATCAATCAAAAGACGAACGGCGAGTTCGAGCTGCACGGAACGATGCCGGGCGTTCCGCCCTTTGTCAGCGTGGGCCGCTGGGGATGCTCGAACGGGCTGCTGGCCCAGTGGACGCTGACCGTCAATGGCCGGGCCGTCGATAGCACCAAGGATTTCACCAGCGATGTGTACGAGGTGAAACCCACGAGTGCCCAGGAGTGGGTGTTCAAGGAAGTCCGCACCGGGCACGTGCTGGTTTTCCGTCGCCTGCCGGCGGCCGGTTCGTAAATCCGGCACCTCGCCGGAATGCATTGAATAGCTGAGATTGAAGACTGGTTCGTCCCATGAGTGAGTTGGCCATTTCCGAAAAACCCCTGAGCGATCCCCTCGTCGAGAAATTCGTTGCGACGACACAGTCGTGCATCAATGTGCTGTTCGAACGACCGGACGCGCTCAACCAGTGGCTGTTGTTCGATGAGTTGCTGACGCGGTTCGACAGCCTTGCCGAAAATGAGGCGCTGCCGCTGGTGGCGCAGATCATCGATCAGGCCGGCGCGCCGCACATCGCCCGCATGCTGGCACGGCGCGCCACCGAACGCTTTGGCGACAGCGCGTTCGCCTGGTACCTGTATGGCCGCAGCCTGCTGCTGATCAGCACCAACGCGAAAGAGGCCGGCCCGTTGCTGGAACGCGCCTGGGCGCTGGACCCGAATGCCGATCCGTTGCTCCCGCTGTGCCGCGCGGCGGCTTTCATTGCCGGCAAGCGCTATGTCGAAGCAGAGCAGGCTTGCCGCTACATGCTCAAGCGCCAGCCGGGCAGCGCCGACGCGTTTTCGAACCTGGGCGTGGCGCTGCGCATGCAGTACCGCTCGGCCGAGGCGGTGAAGGCGTGCGAGGCGGCATTGCGGCTCGACCCCGAACACCCGCACGCGCATGTGAACCTGGCGCTGGCGTTAATCGACGATTGGCGTTTCGACGACGCGCTGGTGTTCTTGCGGCGCATGGTCGAAAAACACCCCGAAGACGATCGCCTGCGCCTGCCGCTGGGCGAACTCGAATTGCGCCTGGGCCAGTGGCAGACCGGCTGGGCGAACATGCACGCGCGGTTTTCGCTGACCGGCCTGCGCGAGCAACTCTATGCGCGCGAACATGATTGCGGCGTGCCGCAGTGGCGCGGCGAATCGCTCGAAGGGCGCACGCTGGGCGTGTGGCTGGAGCAGGGCTACGGCGATGCCATCTGGCTGATCCGCTTTTTGCCGATGATCGCCGAACGCGTGCGGGCCGAGGGCGGCAAGCTGGTGTTCGGTTGCTTCGGGCCGGTGGCGGATCTGTTCCGCCCGCTGATTCCCCATGACGTCATGCTGAACGTGGATTTTCTCGCGCCGACGAGTTACCACATTCCGTTGATGAGCTGCGGCGCGCTGTTCGGTTTTGCCAGCGATTCGCTGCCGGGCACGCCTTACCTGAACGCCGGCCCGAACCGCATAGGGCGTTGGCGCAAGAAGCTCGGCGTGGGCGACGGCAAGATGCACGTGGCGCTGGCGTGGACCGGCAACCCGGTGCAGCCGCGCAACGACGCGCGCTCGTTGCCCGTGCTGCAGCTCGAAAAACTCCTGGCCATGGACAACGTGGTGTTCCACTCGGTGAACCCGAATTGCAGCGAGGTGGCCACGACACTGCGCCAGAAGGGTTTGAACGTAATCGATTGGGGCCCGGAGCTGAAGAACTTTATCAGCACGGCCGCGCTGTTGCAGGCGGTGGATTGTGTTGTGACGACCTGCACGTCGACGGCGCATCTGGCGGGCGCCGTGGGCGCGCCGACGGTGCTGATGCTCGACCGCGTGGGCTCGTTCATCTGGGGACGGGAGCAGGAATCCTCACCCTGGTACGACTCCATCCGCATCATCCGCCAGAAGCATTTCGGCGACTGGAGCGACGTGGTCGACGCCACGCGCGCGGCGCTGGCGGCACGACTGGGCACACCCGAAGAGGCCGCACCCGCCGCCAAGGGGGCGAAAAAGACCAAAGCGCGCCGGACGACGACAACGAGCAAGGCGACCGGAAGCAAGCGCAAATCCACCCCGCGCACCAAGGAAGCGCCTCCGGCCGAGTGAGCAGCACGGCGGGTCGCTGCGTGTGCGGCGATCCGCTGATCCGAACACAGCAACAGGAGCACGTGATGCCTGAAGACGACGCAATCTGGTCCGCCATGGCGGATTCACCGATAGCCCTCGATGCCGCGCTTCAGCGCATTTTTGAGTGGGACTGCGAGGATACCGAGGCGACGAGCGGCTACTGGTGCGCCGTGGCGCGCTTGCTGCGCGCAGCGCCGCACATGCAGGCGCGCATCCTGGAGCTGGAATCGGCGCTCGCGCGGCAAGACACAGCGGCAGCACCGGAACCGGTCGTCGACGTGGCGGCTACGCGGGGAGCAGAGCACATCGATTCGAGAAGTCCAACGCGTATCGGTCGCATCCGGTGGATGCACCGATCAAGAAACACATAATGAATATTCTGGAAGAAATCATCGAATGGGCCGGGCAAGCGGCCGCAGGTATGGCCTCGCACTGGAGCCTGACCCGGTCGTCCGTGGATCGCGACATGAAGGTGTCATTCGCCGTGCTGCTCGTCGCGATGGGCGACCGCAAGCACGACAGCGCCTTGCCGGGCGCGCTGGCCCGGGTGCTGCAGGAACTCAATGGCCTGGGTGGCATCGACCGTGTTCTGAGCGATTCGCCCTTGGCAACGTCCCGCGAGAATCTGCCGCTGGCGGCGGTGGTCGACGGCGTGCTGGCCCAGTTGTTCGGAGGCCGCATCGATTACGTCGAATCGACGCTGAGTACGAACGGTGCCGCCGGTGTCGCTGAGAGTTCGCGCATGCTTCGTCAATGCGTTCTGCTGATGGCGGTGTTTCTCGCGCAGCACATCGGTGCGCGGGGCGGCTGCCTGGGCGACATGATCAACCGTGTCAGCCAGGACTACGATGCGCTCGTCGCTTGCCTGCCCGCGCGATTGGCTGCGTGGTACGGCGCCTCGCCCGAGGCCGCGCCCCGTCCGCCGATGCCGCCCGTGCCGCAGGTGCCGTCGCGCTCCGTATGGCCGTGGATATTGCTTCTCGTGTTGATCGGCTTTGCCGCGCTCGCAGTGTGGCGGACGGGTGCTGGCGAGCATGCGCCGGCTTTTCAGAACCTGGGCCGGACGTCGTCGGTGCAGACGACGGAGGATCAATCGACCGGCCGCCATGAAGCCTACGATCCCGCGTTGGGCTTCTTCGGCGACCTCATATTGCCGGACGAAACAGAGTTGTTCGTGCCGCGCCTCGGCGTCGAGAACAAGCTGATCGCATTTGTCGAAGACGGCTCGAAGGCGGTCGACGAAAACCTGTGGTTCAACCTCGATCGCCTTACTTTCGAGCCGGGCTCCAATGAACTGGCCCCGGCGTCCGACGAACAATTGCGGAATATTGCCTCGATCATGGGCGCCTTCCCCGCGCTGCGCATCAGGGTGGGGGGCTATACCGACAATTCCGTCACGCCGGAGAGCGCGCGGGCCTTGTCCGGCGAGCGCGCCCAGAAGGTGGTGGATGCCCTCGTCGCACTCGGCGTGGAGTCCGACCGATTGCAGGCAACAGGCTACGGGCAGGAACGCCCCGTCGCCAGTAACGACACGCCCGAAGGACGCGTTCGCAACTGGCGTGTCGATATCAACGTGCTCGCCAAGTAGCGGCCCAGCCCGCATCCGCGCCATCAACCGAAGGCCCGACGATCGTCCCTGCGCAGGGCGGTCGCCGGGCTTTTTGTCGTGCGTCGGACGGCGCGCGTCGTGGTTCCGCGACACCGCGATACGCGGTTTTCGTGGGCGTCCGCGAGGCCGGCCGGTTTCATCCGGCTGAGCCCGGCGTCCTTGCTATGCGCCGCAAAATATCCTTGACTCTGACTGAGCGGGATACATGACGATCGAGCAGGCCAGGCAGGAGACCGGCGCCCAATATGACCGACGCAAATCAGGCCAGACTGTCGTTGGGGGCACTGACAGCCCTTGCTATCGGGTCCATGGTCGGATCTGGAATATTCGTGCTGCCCTCGGCGTTCGGGCGCGCCACGGGGGCGGCAGGCGCGATGATCGCCTGGACGATCGCCGCTGCCGGCATGCTGAGCCTGGCGTTCGTGTTCCAGATCCTGTCGCGCCGCCGTCCCGATCTGGACAGTGGCATTTATGCCTATGCCAAGGCCGGTTTTGGCAACTACATGGGCTTTGTCGCCGCTGTGGGCTACTGGATCGGCTGCTGCCTTGCCGATACCGCTTGCCTGGTGTTGATCAAGGCCACGCTCGGGCTGTTCTTTCCGGTCTTTGGTGACGGCACCACGGTGGTGGCCATTGTGTCCGCGTCATTGCTGCTGTGGGGCGTGCACCTTTTGGTGGCGCGCGGTATCAAGGAGGCGGCGGCGGTCAATACCATCGGGACGGTTGCGAAGCTGGTGCCGATCGCCATCTTCATTGCCGTTGCCATTGCCGGTTTTCGACCGGAGATTTTTGCGGCCAATTTCTGGGGCGATGAAACCGCAAGTCTGTCCAGCGTGGCCAGTCAGACGCGGAACACCATGCTGGTGACGGTGTTCGTGTTTGTCGGCATTGAAGGGGCCAGCGTGTATTCGCGCTATGCCGCGCGGCGCAAGGACGTGGGGCTGGCCACCGTGCTGGGCTTTCTGACCGTGCTGTCGCTGCTGGTCGCCACTACGATGCTCTCTTACGGCGTGCTGCTGCGCCCGGACCTGGCGGAGCTTCCCACGCCGGCCATGGCGGGTGTCATGGCGGCGCTCGTCGGTCCGTGGGGCAGGGTTTTCGTCAGCATCGGCATGCTGATATCGATTTTGGGCAACTATCTGTCGTGGTCGCTGCTTGCGGCCGAGGTGCTTCATTCGGCGGCGCTGAACGGCACGATGCCGTCGTTCCTGGCCCGCGAGAACGCCCACGGCGTTCCGATTTCGGCGCTGTGGCTGACGAACATCGTGATCCAGGTGTTCCTCATCGTGACCTGGTTCGCCGAACAGGCTTTCACGCTGGCACTGAAGATGACGAGCGCCATGACGCTCGTGCCCTATCTGCTGGTGGCCGCCTACGGGTTGAAGCTGGCCTGGACGGGGGAGACCTACCTGCCGGGCGATCGCCGCGTGCGCCAGGGTATCTACGGCGGCATCGCCACGGTCTATACGGCCGGGATGATCTATGCGGGCGGGCTGAAGTTTCTTCTGCTGTCTACACTGCTTTATGCACCGGGAACGCTGCTTTACCTGTACGCCATGAAAGACCGGGAAGGGCCCGTGTTTTCGCCGACGGAGCGCATCGCCTTTGTGTTCATCGTCGTTGTCGCGCTGGCCGCGCTGTACGCGCTGGCGACCGGCGCGATTGTCGTGTAGCGGCAGTCCGGAGCTGTTTGCGGGCGGGGAGGGCACAGCTTCGCGGGGCTTGTGCCGAGGGTGGATCACCTGGGGGGATGCGCCATGAAATATGTTCGCTGGTGTGCGCTGGTCGTTCTGCTGCCTGTCGCGTCGCCCTCATTCGCGCAGAGCTCGGTCTCCCTTTACGGCGTGGCCGACGTGAGCGTGCGCTACACGACCAATGCCAACGCCGACAATGACCACTTGCTTGAACTGACCAACGGTGCGACCACGGCGAGCCGTTGGGGCCTGCGTGGCAGCGAAGATCTATCGAGCCAGCTCAGAGCGATATTCGTGCTTGAAAGCGGCATCAACCTCGACGACGGCACCGTCACGCAGAGCGGCACGATGTTCGGTCGCCAGGCCTATGTGGGCATGCAGGGAAACTGGGGAACCATTGCGCTGGGTCGCCAGAATACCGTCGGCTGGACGTTCTCCGGTGATTTCGATCCCTTGTTCGTCGGAAATTATCAGGCGAATTCCTGGCCATATTCGTTGGACCGCGTGCGGGCCAATAATGTGACGAGTTATTCCGCCAGATTCGGCGGGCTCAATTTCGGCGCCGGCTATGGTTTCGGCGAAGGGCCGGGAAACCCGCCGGACAACAGTTACTGGGGTTTGCAGAGCAGTTATTCCTGGGCGCATTTCGGTATCGGCGCGGTGTACCAGGAGGTCTGGGCGCAGTCGAACTATAAGCAGCGGATGTGGAGCGTTGCAGGTCGATATCAATTCGCCAGTGTCGGGCTGTACCTGGCCTATATCGGCGGCCGCGACCGTTCCGGTGCCATCGACAATGATTTCATGAACGATCCGTCGCGGGACATTTTCGTGACCCCCGAGGCCGCAGCGAACGCGCCACGGACGGACGCCATTCTCGCCACCGGCGTGCGCTGGCAGGCCGCACCGGCCGTCGTCATGGCCGTGGCTTTTTATTACGACGACATCGGGAACAAGAACGGTATTTCTGGAAACGGCGGTAAACGCTATACCGGCGTATTGCTGTCGGAGTATTCGTTTTCTCCGAGGACGCAGGTCTATGGCACGCTCGACTATAACCGCGTGACCGGCGGTGCTTATACCGAGTTGCCCGGCAAGAGCAATCAACTTGGCGTTGCGGCCGGCTTGCGTTTGCGCTTCTAGAAACCGGGGATCGAATAAAGGCTCATTTAATCGGTAACGCCCGATGACTCCGGGCAAATGTTATTTGCCGATCGCAATGCAAATGTCACATCGGCTCGCGATCGGGTAGTTGACTTGAATTGGCGATGGACTATACCTCACTGCACACAGCGTTTCTCTGTATGCGGGCGTCGAGTCCGTGTGCGGTTGCCTGGAAAGGCAAGCATCGACTGCATTGATCTAACGCGGCCCGGCGGTCGCGGCACACCAAATCCTTTCGAAGAGATATTCGGAGATCAGCGGGGGAAATTGTGGCCAATGACACGCAGAAGATGAGTCGCCTCCAACTCACCGCAATGGTGGTGGGGGGCATGGTCGGGGCGGGGATTTTCTCGCTGCCGCAAACCTTCGCCAATGCGACGGGGCCGATTGGCGCAGCCATCGCGTGGCTTGTCGCAGGCGTGGGCATGTACACCCTGGCTCGTGTGTTCCAGGCGCTGGCCGAGCGAAAGCCAAAACTCGACGCCGGTGTTTTCGTATATGCCAAGGAAGGATTCGGCGATTATCCGGGGTTTTTATCCGCTTTTGGATACTGGATCGGTAGTTGCATCGGGAACGTTTCGTATTGGGTATTGATCAAGTCGACCCTTGGCGCGTTCTTTCCCATTTTTGGTGACGGAAATACGCTGCCGGCGATTCTGGTTGCGTCGGTGGGGATCTGGCTTTTCCATTTTCTGATTCTTCGAGGCGTCAAGCAGGCGGCATTCATCAATACGGTCGTGACGTTTGCAAAGGTCATTCCGATCATTGCGTTCGTCATCATGTTGTTCTTTGTATTCAAGATCGACACATTCCGCTTGAATATCAGTTCCGCCGCAGAGAGCGGCGGGCTGATACAGCAGATTCGGGCAACCATGCTCGTGACCGTTTTCGTTTTTATCGGTATTGAAGGCGCGAGCGTGTATTCCCGTTATGCGAAGGAACGCGCCGACGTCGGTTACGCAACGATTCTGGGCTTTTGCAGTGTGACGGCCCTGATGGTGCTCGTTTCGATGCTGCCGTTTGCGGTGCTGCCGCGAGAAGAAATCGCCGCCATGCGCCAGCCGTCGATGGCGGCGGTGCTCGAGAGCGTGGTGGGTCCGTGGGGCGCGGTCTTCGTGAGTCTGGGGCTGATCGTGTCGGTCCTGGGGGCGTACCTGGCGTGGTCGCTCATCTGCGCGGAAGTGATGTTCGCGGCCGCCCGCAACCAGGACATGCCGTCGGTGTTCGCCCGCGAGAATGCCAACCAGGTTCCGGCCAACGCGCTTTGGATCACGAATATCGTTGTGCAGATTCTGGTCGCGAGCACGTATTTTTCGCGCGACGCTTTTGCCTTGATGCTCAATCTGACGAGTTCGATGTCGCTGATTCCGTATTTGTTCGTGGCCGCCTACGGGTGGCTGGTTTCAAGGCGTGGCGAGAGTTACGAGATCCGCCCAGAAGAACGGAGCAGGGATATTACGTTTGCATCCATCGCGGTGATATACACGGTATTCATGATTATTGCCGGCGGACTCAGATATCTGCTGCTGTCGGCGATTCTGTACGCTCCTGGCACGGTGCTTTATGTGATGGCCAGGAGGGAGCAGGGCCTCACGGTATTTTCGGGCATCCGTGACTGGACCCTTTTCTTGGTGGCAGTGGCAGGGGCGGTCGTTGGCGTCGCTGCGCTGGCAGGAGGGCTTATTGCGCTCTAGTTGAAACTCACGGAGAACGAAATGTCGGATTCAAATGCTGTCGATGCACAAGCCGGCTCCCAGTTCGGCGTCTATTCGGAAGTAGGGCAGTTGCGCAAGGTGATGGTATGCGCCCCCGGAATGGCGCATTCCCGCCTGACGCCCAGCAATTGCGATGAGCTGTTGTTCGACGATGTGTTGTGGGTCGATAACGCCAAGCGCGACCACTTTGATTTCGTCAGCAAGATGCGCGATCGCGGCGTCGAGGTGGTCGAAATGCATAACCTTCTGGCGGAAACCGTCGCCGTGCCGGAAGGGAAGAAATGGATTCTCGACAATCAGATCGTGCCCAACCAGGTCGGACTCGGCTTTATTGACGAGCTGCGAAGCTACGTGGAGGGGCTGGACAACCGCGCGCTCGCCGAAACGCTGCTCGGCGGCCTTTCGATCCATGACTTTCCAGAAGCGCACGGCGGTGCCGCGCTGAAGGTCGTCCGCGAAGCGGCGGGGGCGACCGAATATCTGCTGCCGCCCTTGCCCAACACGCTGTACACGCGTGACACGACATGCTGGATCTACGGCGGCGTGACGCTCAATCCGCTGTACTGGCCGGCGCGCCACGAGGAGACCATCCTCACGACGGCGATCTATAAATTCCATCCGGATTTTGCCGGCAAGGTGAATGTGTGGTGGGGGGACCCGACGCAGGACCACGGGCTTGCGACGCTCGAAGGCGGTGACGTGATGCCGATCGGCAACAAGACGGTATTGATCGGCATGAGCGAACGCACGTCGCGCCAGGCCATCAGCCAACTGGCCGCGACCCTGTTCGAGCGCGGCGCGGCCGAGCGCGTGATCGTGGCGGCAATGCCGAAGATTCGCGCCGCCATGCACCTCGATACGGTGTTCACCTTCGCCGATCGAGACTGCGTGCTCATCGCGCCCGATTTTCTGGCGCGCACGCGGACGTTCTCGTATCGGCCGAGCGATTCGTCCGCCAAGGTGGAGCTTCGCCAGGAGAAAAAGTCCTTCGTCGAAGTGGTCAGCGAGGCGCTTGGCATCAAGAAGATGCGCGTGGTCGAGGCGGGCGGAAGCGACTATCAACGCGAACGTACCCAGTGGGACAGCGGCGCGAACCTGGTGTGCACCTCACCCGGCGTCGTGTTTGCGTATGACCGGAATACCTATACGAATACGCTCCTGCGCAAGGCGGGGATCGAGGTGGTCACCATCGTGGGCGCAGAGTTGGGGCGGGGGCGTGGCGGCGGCCATTGCATGACCTGCCCGATCATCCGCGACGCGGTGGATTTCTAGCGCTCTCGCCACCGAGGGGTTCTGTGTGGGCACAGGGAAAGCAGGGCGGCGCTCCGTCGTTCAACGCAGTGGGGCGCTTTGCCGGCTTTCCTGATTCATCGCTTCATCGTTCGCGCCGGCTTTGGCGCGATTCCGTCGTGTCTTTCAGTGCGAGTCGGGCCGGGAGGGTGACATCGCAATGGGCGAGCTATCGCTTCGAGCTGCCTTTCGGGATCTGCGCCGGAACGGGCGCACCGCGCTGGCACGCGCGCTGTGTTTCATGACGTTCTGGATCATCCTGCTGCCCAGCGGCGAGATTGCCGACCTGGGGTGCGGACTGGTCGCCACGCTCATCGCAACGCAGTTGAGTCTTCATCTGTTGCCGCCGTCGGCTGGACGGCTGAGGCTTGGCGCGCTGCTGCTGTTTGCGCCGCATTTTCTTGCGCAATCCGTGCTGGCGGGTATCGATGTCGCCTTGCGCGCGTTTCATCCGCGCCTGCCGCTCAAGCCCGGCATGGTCGTCTGTCGCGTTGGCTTTCCGCCCGGCATTGCGCGCAATGAGTTCGCCATCATCACCGCGCTTTTGCCGGGCTCGATCCCGGTCGGCGAAACGCGCGATGCCCTGATCTTTCATTGCCTGGACGTGACGCAGCCGATTGCCGCGCAGATCGCCGACGAAGAGCGAAGACTGACCGGCGCCTTGATCGTGGGCGGCCATGATGGCTGACGTGCTGATTGGCGTTTCCGCGCTGGTACTGCTGACTGTCGCAATAGGGCTGTGGAGCGTGTTGCGGGGGCCGACGCGTGCCGATCGGATGATGGCGGTGCAACTGTTCGGCACGGGCGGCATTGCCGCGCTGCTGCTGGTGGGCACGGCGACGGGCGTGGATGCCATCGTCGATGTCGCCCTGATTCTGGCCTTGCTGTCGGCGTTTGCGTCGGTGACGTTCGTGAAGGCCAAGCAGTAGCCCGGTTCACTATCGATATCGATCTGCGGAGCACCCCATGAGCGTCGTCGATGTGCTTTCGGTGGTTTCCATCCTGTGGGGCACCTTTTTCTTCGTTGCGGGCACTGTGGGGCTGCTGCGGTTTCCGGACACGTACACGCGCCTGCATGCGCTGACCAAGGCCGACAACCTCGGGCTCGGTCTGGTGGTCATCGGGCTGTTGCCGCAGGTGGGACATGTGCTCGTCGCGCTCAAGTTGATCGTCGTGTGGCTGCTGGTTCTGCTGGCCTCATCGGATGTATCGCAACTCATCGCGCGGGCGGTGGGTCGGCAGGAGGGCGGTCGATGATTTTCTGGGTCTCCGTCGGCATTGGCATGCTGCTTCTGGCCCTGGCGCTGTGGACGATTGTCGTGAAGGACACGTTTGCCGCCGTGGCCGCTTTCATTCCTTACGGCCTGCTGCTCACGCTCGCCTGGTTGATCCTCGCGGCCGTAGACGTGGCGCTGACCGAGGCGGCGATAGGCGCCGGCCTCACCGGGGCGCTGCTGATCAATGCGGCCTCTCGCCTGGAACGGGCCGAATCGTCGGCCAAGCCCCGGGCGCCGGGGATCGCCATGCGCGTGGCGGCTGCGATGGCATCGCTCGCGGTCACCGTTCTGATTGCCTTGTGCGTGTTGCGATTGCCCGACGAAGCGCCGATGTTGGCGCCTGAAGTGGGCATGCATATCGGTTCGCTGGGCGTCGGCAATCCCATCACGGCCGTGCTGCTTTCTTTCCGCGCGCTGGATACGCTGCTCGAAGCCATCGTTCTGCTGATCGGCCTGATCGGCGTGTGGTCGCTGGCGTCGGACTCGTGCTGGGGCGGCAGGCCGGGACAGATGCAGGTGGTCAGTTCCAACGACATTCTGGTCTATCTGGCGCGCGTGTTGCCGCCCGTCGGCGTTGTCGTCGGGATCTACATTCTGTGGGTCGGGGCCGATCATCCGGGCGGGAAATTCCAGGGCGCCACGGTGATTGCGGCGATGTGGCTGCTCACCATCATGTCGGGCCTGCGCGACGCCCCCATGGTGAGCCAGCGTTGGCTGCGGGCCATGCTCGTCGCGGGGCCATCGATGTTCATCGCGGCGGGTGTGCTCGGCACGCTGATGGCCGATGCCTTTCTGGCCTTTCCGACAGGCAGCGAAAAGTTGTGGATCATCGTCATCGAGGTCGCGCTGCTGCCTTCCCTGGCCGTCACGCTGGTGCTTCTGCTGCTGGGGCCGCCTCAACGGAAGGATGTTCAGACATGAATGCAACCCAGTTTTTCGGCTTGACCGCCGCGGCGCTGGTCGGACTCGGATTGTATGGACTGATCGTCAATCCGCAGCCCTTGCGCAAGGTGCTCGCGTTCAATCTGATCGGCAACGGGGTGTTTCTGACCTGCGCAGTCATCGCACGCCGCGCCACCGGCGCGGGCATGCCCGGCGACCCGGTGGCGCACGCACTGTTGATCACGGCCATCGTGGTGTCATTTGCGGCGTCGTCGCTCGCGGTGTGGCTCATGCTGCGCGGATTGGACGAATCGGGCGCGAGCTCACTGGCGGATGACGATTCTGGCGACGTGTCGCGGAACGCCGAGCCGGGGCGATGCGCGTGAATCTCCTGGGGCATGCCGTCGACCAAGGTGTGCTGTTGGTGCTCGCTGTCTTTGTTCCCTTCGCCGGGGTCATGGCCGGGCTGGCGGCCGGCGGTGCTCATGCCCGGCGTATCGCCTGGCTGACGCTGTTCTGCG
This sequence comes from Uliginosibacterium sp. sgz301328, assembly GCF_041807905.1. Classification (NCBI taxonomy): domain Bacteria; kingdom Pseudomonadati; phylum Pseudomonadota; class Betaproteobacteria; order Rhodocyclales; family Zoogloeaceae; genus Uliginosibacterium; species Uliginosibacterium sp. sgz301328. The sequence goes on along the minus strand of NZ_JBGVSA010000006.1, from coordinate 171,889 downwards.
GCGGTTGCGTCGTGGTGGCCATCGCCTGGATCGTGACATCGTCGGAAACCCCCCTGGGCTACTCTGTGGGGGGCTGGTCGCCGCCGCTGGGCGTGGCGCTGCGTGCGGACGGCCTGTCGGTCTGCATGATGCTCATGGTCGCCGTCGTCACGGTTGCCGTCGGCGTCTATGCCAGCGGCGATTTCGGCCAGGGCGGCAAAGGGGAATCCCGCAGCGGGCTGGTCTTCTGGTTGCTGCTGCTGGCGGTATGGGGCTCGCTGAACCTGGTGTTCGTGAGCCGGGACATCTTTACGCTGTACGTGGCGCTGGAATTACTGACCTTTGCCGGCGTTCCACTGGTGGCGCTCGATGGCCGGGCGGAAACGCTGCAGGCGGCCTTGCGCTATCTGCTGTTTGCCCTGGCCGGGTCGATGCTCTATCTGCTGGGCGTGTTTCTGCTCTACGGCGCCTACGAGACGCTCGATATCGTTCTGCTGTCGGCGCGCATCGACGGTCAGCCGGAAACCTGGGCCGCGATCGCCTTGATGACATCCGGCATGCTGGCCAAGACCGCGCTGTTTCCGCTGCATCTGTGGCTTCCGCCCGCGCACGCCGGGGCGCCGGCGCCGGCAAGTGCGTTGCTGTCGGCCTTGGTCGTCAAGGGGTCCTGGTTCATCCTCGTGCGGCTGTGGATCGACGCCTTCCTTGGCGTCGTGAGCGGGCCCTTCGTGCAACTGCTCGCGGCGATGGGCGCCATGGCGATCGTGGTGGGGAACCTCGTCGCGATACGTCAGCAGCGGCTGAAGCTGTTGATTGCCTATTCGACGGTCGCGCAGATCGGCTATCTGTTCTTGCTGTTCCCGCTGGCGATGTCCCCGCAGGACAGTCGGCAGGCCATCGCCGGCGGGCTGATGCAGGCGATTTCGCATGCCACGGCGAAGGCTGCGATGTTTCTTTCCGCCGGGGTTCTCTATGGCGTGCTCGGACATGACCGCATGGCCGACCTGCGCGGCGCCGGGCAGGCCTCGCCGATCACGATCCTGGCTTTCGCGCTGGCGGGCGCGTCGCTGATCGGGTTGCCGCCGTCGGGCGGCTTCCTCGCGAAATGGTTGCTGGTTTCCGCCGCGCTCGATACAGGGCAGTGGTGGTGGGTGCTGTTGCTGCTGACGGGCGGGCTGCTCACGGGCATTTACGTGTTCATGGTCGTGGTGCGCGCCATGGCGCCGGCGGCACCGGACTGGACGCCGCAGAGGCGGGTGCCACGCTGTCAGCAGTATGCCGCGCTGGGGCTGGCGATGTGCTCGTTCCTGCTCGGCCTGTCGGCGCTGCTTCCGGTGGATGTCGCGCAGATCGGCCGCGCGCCCGTGCATGCGATCGGCGGATCATGACGATGCCAACGACGCTCATCTTCGGCGCCGCCCTGGGGGTGCCGTCCGCAATGATGCTGGCATGTGTGTCGAGGCGTCTGCGCGGAGCGTTGTCCCCATACCTTGGCCTGGGCGCCGCGCCGGCATTGGTGGCAGCCGTGGCCGCCAATCCGGGCGAACGTTTGGTCATGGGCCATGGTCGCCTCGCGTTTCATCTGATGCTCGATGCGCCGGGCGCGTTGCTGCTCGGCACGGCGGCGCTCCTGTGGATGCTGGCCGGGTTCTTCGCCAGCAGGGCGACAAGCGACAGCGCGGCGTCGGGCGGCTTTGTCGTGTGCTGGACCATGACGATGACGGGCAGTGTCGGCGTATTTCTGGCCGCCGACGTGGTGAGCCTGTATTTCTTGCTGGCGGTCCTGAGCGTCGGGGCCTGCGGGCTCATTCTTCATGGCGACGGGCCGCGCCCGCGTTATGCCGCGGGGCTCTATCTCGGCGTGGCGCTGCTCGCCGAATCGTTCGTGCTGGCCGCGTTGATCCTGATGGTCCGCGCCACGCCCGGCGGGAGCCTGGTGATTGCCGATGTGGCGAGTGCCTTGCCGGGCTCACCATGGCGCGACACGACGATGGCGCTGTTGCTCATCGGGCTCGGGATGAAGGTCGGCATTATTCCGTTCCACTTCTGGATGACATACGCCTACGGCACGGCGACGACGCCGGCCGCCGCCGTGCTGAGCGGCGCGGTGGTCAAGGCGGGCGTTATCGCGTTGCTTCGATTCCTGCCCTTCGCCCATCCGTCGCCGGACGTCGGAATCCCGATGGCGGTACTCGGCATGGTCGGCGCTTTCTATGGCGTCGCCATGGGGATCACGCAGTACCGGTCGAAGATCGTGCTGGCCTATTCGAGCGTCAGCCAGATGGGGTTGCTGTTCGCGGTGATCGGCATGGGGCTGGCCGCCGGGCATCCGGGCGCGGTCGCTGCGTCGGCGTTCTACGCGGCGCATCACCTGTTGGTGAAAGGCACGCTCTTCCTGTCGGTCGGCGTCATCGCGCTGAGCGGGCCCCGGTTGTCGCGTGGGGTGCTCATCCCGACAGCGATCGTCGCGCTGAGCCTGGGTGGGCTGCCGCTCACAGGCGGCGTTCTGGCGAAATGCGCCGCCAAGGGCGTGCTGGGCGACGGATGGGCGGGGTCGTTGGGGGCGGCGTCTTCAGTCGCGAGCATCTTGCTCATGCTCCATTTCACCCGCTGTCTGAGCGCCATGCGCAACGCTGAGCCCGGCGCGGTCGTTCGGGCTCCATTTGTGGCCACATGGTTGGCGATGGTGCTGGCATGCCTGCTTGTGCCGTGGGTCATTCCGCTGGCGATGCCGACGTGTGCGCCGCGTGAGGTGTTGGCGCCGGGCGCATTGTGGTCCGCGCTTTGGCCAGTTCTCGTCGGCGGCATCCTGGCCGTCGCCTGGCAGCGATGGGGCCGATCCATGCCGGAGGCTCCTGCGGGAGACGCGGTCGATGCCCTGCGGTTGCCGCTAAGGATCGGCGCTGGAATAGGGCGTTGTTCGGAGTGCGTCGACACGCTGGTGCGCGGCTGGTCGGTATCCAGCCTGACGCTTCTGCTGACGGTGCTGGTGTTGTTCGGAATGTTGTTTCTCGCCTGAAAACAGACTTTTGTGTGTGGCGGCCCACGCGCGGCCGGTGGGACTGAAGGCCGGCAACGCAGACTCCCGGGGCTTCTCGTACTAAATTGGGGAGCAGGTTGCTGGATGCGCTTTGCAGATCCACGTTACGGGAACGGAGTGATGGCATATTCGTGTCGTCTTCGCGTTTTGGTCATATCCGCGCTGGCGGCGATGGCAATTGCGCTGGGCGCCTGCGCCACGCCGCAGCCCGCGCCCCCCGTGACGCCATTTACTTTGCCGGCGACATTTTCGACGCCGCAGAGTGGGGCGCATGCGCCGGGCGAACGCTGGTGGCGGGACTTTGGCGATCCGGAACTCGACCAGATCGTCGACGTGGCGCTGGAGCGCAATCCCGCCATCGCCCAGGCGGTTGCCCGCACGAGCATCGCCGAGGCGCAGGTCCGCCTGACGCGCGCCGGCCAGTTGCCTCAAGCCGGTGTCAGGGCCGCCGCGGCACGGCAGCGACAGAATGTGACGGGGTTTCCCATTCTCAGTCCCGAAGGTGGCGGCGACTCGGGCGTCATCCGTACCACGCGCTATGACGTCGCACTGGAAGTGAGCTGGGAGCTGGACCTGTGGGGGCGGCTGTCCGCACTGTCGGCGTCTGCCCGCTCCGACTATCTGGCCCGAACGGAGAACCTGCGCGCGGTGCGTCAGGCCGTCGCGGCGCGGGTCGTGCAGATGTATCTGGCGATCGTGCACGCGCACGCGCAAGTCGAACTGTCGGCGCGCACGGTCAACACGCTGGCCGAGATGGCGCGCCAGATCGACAACCGCGTCAGCTCGGGCATCGCACCGCCGGCCGATGGCCGGCTTGCCAATGCCAATCTTGAGTCGGCGCGCGCCGGCCTTGCGCAGCGCCGTGAAGCGCTGGCCCGCAGCCTGCGTCAGTTGGAAGCGCTGATGGGCGATTACCCGTCCGGCAGGCTGGAGACGGCGTTGATCCTGCCCGGCGTGCCCGATGCTCCTTCGGCGGGTGTGCCTGCGGACCTCCTGGCGCGTCGCCCCGATGTGCTGGCGGGCGAATTGACCCTGCTGAGCGCGGGCTACCGATTGACTGCGGCGGAGCGTTCTTTCCTGCCGGCCATATCGATTTCCGGCAACGCGGCATACGGCGGCACTTCGCTGGCCGACCTGTTCAGTGGCAGCAACCTGCTGTGGTCCATCGCCGGCGTCATCGTGCAGCCGATCTTTCTGGGCGGGCGGCTGGTGGCGCAGGTGGACATGGCCAAGGGCCAGGCGGATGAAGCGCTGCACAGTTACGTGGAAACGGCGCTCAATGCGCTGACGGAGGTCGAGACCGTCCTGGCCGTGGACCAGTTGTTAAAGGATCGCGAGTTGGCGCTGGACGCTTCGGCGAGCGCCGCGGAAGAGGCCACGCGGATCTCGTACAACCGCTACATGCAGGATATCGACCCGTTCCTGAATGTACTGACGAGCCAGCAACGCGCCCTGGACGGGCGCAGCGCCCAGATCGCCGCGCGCTATGCGCGCCTGGAAAATCGCGTCGCGCTCTATCTTGCCCTCGGCGGCGGTTTTGAAGGCGCAACGCTTTCGTCTGCATCGACCGGCGCCTCGGCTGCCGCCCCGTCGCCGTCGTCCAACTCGCGGGAATCCCAACGATGAATGCGCATACGATGTTGCCGTCATGGAAAGTGGCGCTCTGCATGGCTGCGCTGGCGAGCCTGGGCGCGTGCGGCCGCAACCAGCCCGAGGCGCAGCCGAGCGAGGAGCACAGGGTCAGCGTCAATGTGGTCACCGTGGCCAAGAGACCATTGCAAGCCTGGATATATGGACAGGGCACGGCTCGCTCCCGACGTCGCGAATTCCTGAATTTCACGCGCGAAGGACTCGTCACTCATGTCGACCAGAACCTGCGCGTGGGCAGTGCCGTGAAGGCGGGGCAGGTCATCGCCTACCAGGCGCCGGAGCGCATATCGGCGGACTTGCAGGCGGCCCGCGCAACGCTGGCCGAGGCGCAGGCCGGTCTTGCGCTCGCCGAAGCCAACCTGAGGCGCTACCAGATCCTCATCGAGCAACGCTCGGCTTCGCAACTGGAACTGGAGCAGGCGGCCCTGCAGGTTCAGCAGGCGCGGGCCGCGCAGGACAGTGCGCGTGCGCGGGTCGTGCAGACGCAGGTCGGTTTCGACGAGTCGCGACTGGTGTCGCCGATCCAGGGCGTACTGGCACGCTTGAACGTTGAACAGGGGCGCTACTTCACGCCCGCCATGGTGCAGGTGAACAACGAGCAGAACGCGCTGAGAACCGTGCCGGCATTGGTGATCGATCCGACGCGGTTCGAGGTCCGCGTGGATCTGCCTTCGTACGAGTTCCCGAAGATACGCAAGGGCGCTCGCGCGGTGATCTCCGCTACGCCGCCGCCCGACGGGCGCGATGTCGATCCGCATGCGAATGGCGACACGAACGAGGGTCGGGTCTTTGCCGTCGGCCCATCGCTCGATCCGGACAGCCGCACTTTCCAGGTCATCGTCCACACCGAGGGCGGCGAAGCGCGATTGCAGGATGGCGCGTTCGTTGCATTGTGGATCGCCGAGCCGGCGGCGGGGAACGCGCTGGCCGTACCGCTGCAGGCTCTTCGGTTCCACAACGACCAGTCGTTCCTGTTCGTCGTCGACCCGAAAACCAGCAAGGTCACCGAGCGCCGCGTCGAGCTGGGCCAGACCTCGGAGGGCTTCCGTGCCATCAAGGAAGGCGTCGAGGAAGGGGAGTGGGTTGTGACCGACGGTCGCGCCGCGCTCAACGCAGGCCAGACGGTGCGCATCCTGCAACGGGACGGGCACGCTCCATGAGCACAGAAGAAACCGGGGAAGGCTCATTGCCCCCGCCGCGCGATACGAGCGCACAGACTGTGGACGCGCCAGGCGAGGGCGCGCCGACGGCCGTCGAGAGCGCCGAGGTCCGCGACGCTCATCCGCTGATGCGGTTCTTCTTCCTCAAGCAGCTCTTCGCGGTCCTGCTGCTGACGACCTTGATCCTGGGTGGCGCTTTTGCGTACAGGCTGCTCGTCAAGGAATCGCTGCCGGATATCGACATTCCCATCGCCATCGTCACCACCACGTGGCCGGGCGCCGATCCGCAGACGATGGAAGAGCAGGTCACCGAGGCGCTCGAAACCGAGATCACGCGACTGCGCGGCGTGCGTCGCGTGGATAGCGCGTCGTTCGATTCGTTTTCGATCCTGTCGGTGGAATTCGAGGTGTCCGCCGATTCCGCCGATGCCATGACCCGGCTGCGGGCGGCTGTGGCGGACGCCGAGGCCGATATGCCGGCGGATGCCGATCGTCCGGCGATTGCGCAGATTTCCGTGGATGACCGGCCGATCTTTACCTTCGTCCTGCATGGAGATGTGGGCTCGGCGATCATGAACCGCGAGGCGCGGCACATCCGCGACACGCTCGAGCGCTTGCCCGATGTGAATGAAGTCAGCATCGGCGGCGAACGCGACGAGATCGTGCAGATCCTGCTGCAACCCGATCGCTTGCTCGCGCTGGGACTTTCGCCGGCGGCCATCCGCAATGCGGTCCGGCAGGCGGGCATCGAACAGCCGTTCGGCGAGATCCGCAGCGAGACAATCGGGGCCGTGGTCCGCCTGGAGGGACGCTTCCGCGATCTGAACGATCTGCGCGCGCTGCCTGTGGCGCGACTCGGGGGACTCGGCGCGGGGCGTGCTGTGCGCCTGGATGAGGTGGCCAGCGTGCGCCGCATGCAGGAGCCGGAAACGACGCGTGCCTTCTTCAAGGGGAAGCGCGGGGATTTCGAGCCGTCGCTGGAGATTTCGGTGCGCAGGATGCCAGGGGGCGATACGGTGAGGCTGGTCGGCGTGCTCAAGGCCTCGCTCGAGGAAATGGCCCGCGACAGTTCCTGGCCGACCGGACTGGAATACACGGTTACCCAGGACAAGGCCGAGCAGATCTGGGAATCGCTCACCGAGGTGTTCGTCGGTGCCTTGCAGACCATGCTCGTCGTGTTTGCCATCCTGCTGCTGACCATTGCGTGGCGCGAGGCGATCATCGCCGGCCTGTCGGTGCCCATTACCTTTGCCGGCGTGCTGCTGGTGATCCTGCTGATGGGCTATACGCTCAACGAGCTGGTGATCATCGGCATGGTCATTGCGCTTGTCATGATCATCGATGTGTTCATCATCCTGCTGGAAGGTCTGCACGACGCGATCTACAACCAGGGCAAGACATTCGGCCAGGGCGTGCTGGCCACGGTGAGGCAATACGCGATGCCCGCGTTCGCCGCGCAGATCACGACGATCCTCACGCTCGCGCCGTTGATGTCGATCGGCGGAATGGTGGGGGCGTTCATTCGGGTGATGCCGGTGACCACTGTCATTTGTCTGGTGTTGTCGTTCTTCGTCGCGATGCTGATTTCGCTGCCGCTGTCGCGCGTGTTGCTCGGTGGGCAGCGCAAGGCGGAGGATTCGCGCAAGCAGGGCCTGTCCGACAGAGTGACCGCGCGCGCGGTGAATGGCCTGGAGCGGTGGATTCTGAAGTCGGTGGTGCACAGTCGAAGGCAATCGTGGCTGTGGCTGGGCGCCGCGTTCGCGCTTTTTGTGGTGTCGATACTGGCGTTCTCGCAGGCGCGCATCGAGCTGTTTCCGCCCACGGACGGCGAGCGGCTGGGCATCAATATCGAACTGCCGCCGTCGGAGGAACTCGCCACCTCGCAGCGCGTGGCGGACGAAGTCGGGGCGATCCTGGGCAGCAAGCCGTATTTCAGGAGCGTGGTGAAGCTCGTCGGGCTCAAGAGCCCATTCGCCGCAGGCTCGATCACGTCCAGCCTGCAACCGAGCACATCGGAGAACTACATCGGTTTTTCCGCGACCTTCCGCCCGCGCGCCGAGCGCGACGCGGACTCCCACATACTGGCCGAGTCCCTGCGCCGAGAGTTGTCGGGATTCCTCGCCAAGAGCGTCGCGGGCGCGCAGTTGCAGGTTGTTCCCGAAGGCAGCGGCCCGAGCGCCGGCGATTCGATCGAAATACAACTGATCGGCGCCGACATGGACCAGTTGCGAACGCTCTCGCGTCAGGTTCAGGCGCTGCTGGACGAGACCGCAGGCGTCGTCGATGTACGCGACAATCTCGGCCTGCTGAGAGCGCAACTGGCGCTACGCCCGGACCGCGAGGCGGCGCACTTCTTCGGCATCGACCATGCCGATCTGGCTGCGCAACTGCGCATCGCCCTCAGTTCCGACACGGTGAGCACCTTCGTCACCAGCGATGGGCACGACAACATCGATATTCGGCTCGGCACGGAATGGCCCAGTCGTCCCGGCCAGGCCGGCGGGCCGCGCAGCCTGGAAGAAATATCGGGCGTTCGCATCTACTCGCGCAGCGGGCAATCGATTGCGGCGGCGCAGTTGGTCAGGCCGTTGCGGTCCGAAACGGCGATCGCAATTTCGCGCGTCAATGGCGAGCGCGCGCTTTCGGTGATTGCGAGAAACGAGGGGCGTACCGTCGGGGAGATCATGTCCGAGGTGCAACCCCGGCTCGAAGCGATGCAGCGCGAGTGGCCGACGGGCTATCGCGCCGTCATCGGCGGCGAGTCGGTCGATACGGCGGAGACATTCGCTTCCGCCCAGATTGCGCTCGCGATTGCCGTCGTGCTCGTGGTCGGCGTGCTGGTGCTCATCTTCGGCAGCTTCCGTCAGGCCTTCATCATCGTCGTGACGATGCCGCTGGCGGCGATCGGCGCCGGGCTGGGATTCTGGGCGTTCGGCATCACGTTTTCGTTCTTCGCCATGATCGGCCTGATTTCGCTGATCGGCATCGCGATCAACAACGGCATCATCATGGTCGACACCATGAACGGATACCTCAAGAGCGGCATGTCCGTTCCCCAGGTGGCTGCCGCAGGCGCGGCCCGCCGCCTGCGGCCGCTGCTGACGACGGCGATCACCACCATCGTGGGCCTCATTCCATTGGCGATCAGCAGCGACTTCTATCGCCCGCTGACGCTGGTCATCATCTTCGGGCTGATTTCCGTGTCATTCCTTGGGCTGGTCGTCGTGCCTGCGCTCTACCTGCTATTGACGCCAGACAACGCAGGGCAGGAGGAGGGGCTGGATTGACGGCGGATCGGCCCATTGCATCCGGACGGTGGTTGAGGGCAGGGCACGGGCCTGTCGGCGCATCGCCGAGGAGAGGGAGGCGTCCCGTTCCGCTATGACCCTGGCTTGGCCTCATCTGCGGTCTGGGAGTGTTCTGAAGTCTGATCGAAGAGGCGCGCTGCGCCGCTCGTGACGACGTTGCCTGCCCGGAAATATCCCATCGCGACATCCAGGCTGGCATGACCTGACAGCGCCATCGCTTCCGGCAGGGGAATGTTCCGCAGTCCGGCTTCTGTCATGAAACCCGCGCGTAGCGAATGGGCTGAATAGCCTTCGTCGTGCAGGCCTGCGAGTTTGGCGCGCTCGATGACGATGCGACGGACCGCGGCAGGGTTCAGGGCCTCGGCAACGACGTCGCCCCGGCGGACCCGCCGGAAGATCGCGCCTTCGGTCACGCCGCTGGCTGCGAGCCAGGCTTCGAGCGCGGCCCCCGCGTCGCCCACGACGGGTTTGAACGCGCCGGCATCTTCCTGTGCGGCCTGATCGGTCTTTGATTGACCCATGACGTACACATAGGTGCCGGCACTCAATCTTTCGAGGCGCTCCATGGTTGCCTGCGTCACTTCCGAGCGGCGGCGACCGCCGCTGGACACGGCGAACAGCAGCAAGGCACGGTCGCGCTTGCCCTTCAGCGAGCTGTCGCACGTCGCCAGCAGCTTTTGCAGGGGGAGGTGCGTCAACGCAGGTTTCTTGTCCTTTCGTACCCCACGATTGGCGTAGGCACGACGCGTTTTGGCAAGAAGCTGCCGCACCGCGACATCGTCCATCGGATTGGCCAGACCGTGCAGGCGGTGAAGCTGCGAGAGCACGGCGATGCGGTGCTGGATGGAACTGAGCGACAGCGGGCCCGCTTTGGCTTTGTAGCGCATCCGCACCAGTTCTTCGTCGACGGCATCCGGCAAGCCATGGGCCAGGCCATCTTCGGTGCGTCGCTGCGCGTGATCGACGATGAACTGTATGACGGTCGCCGGCCGCACGGGGAGCTCCAGCGCACTGTTGAACCGCAGGGCGAACCACGCGCCCCAGTAGCGCAGGGCAGTGCGATAGCTGCGCGTCGTGTTCGCTGATTCGCCCTCGGCGAGCAACTGGCCCACGGCCTCCGCCAAGCCATCGTCCCAGTTGGCCATATCCGCGCTTGACGCCGGAAGGGATAGTGTATATTCCATGATGTATTGTGTAGTGTATATTACATGGCACCGTATGTTAGGTACGGTAAGCATTTATTATCGCACCTAAAGTGCTGATATCAGATTGGGAAAACCACCATGGCAGCGGGAATCACCGAACAGGACGTCTGGAAGGCCGCAGACGCGCTGTTGATTGAAGGGGCAAGACCCACCATCGAGCGCGTGCGCCAGAAAATCGGGCGGGGCTCGCCGAACACGGTGCAGCCATACCTCGATACCTGGTTCAAAGGCTTGGGCGCGCGGATCCGTGATCCGCAGGCGTTTTCCGCCGCCGCAGACATTCCCGATCCTGTCGTCCAGGTGGCACGCTATCTGTGGGAAGCCGCGACGGCACAAGCGCGCGAGCAGGCGGAAGTGGCACTGAAAGCGGAGCGAGCCGCCATCCATCAGGCACAAGACGAATTAGCGCAGGCGCAGCAGGCGTTGGCTCAGCGCGAATGCGCAATGTTGGCGCAAGTCGACACCGCGACCTCCGCGCTTGGCTTGGCCCACGCACAGATCGACGAATGCCAGCGTCGTGAAGCACGCGCCAACGCGGCGTCTGTGGCGGCAGAAAAACGTGTCGAGGAACTGACCGGCGCACTCGACGCCGCACGTGTGCAGATCGACGCGATACGGGTCGCCGCGGACAGGGAACGACACGAAGCAAGCGAGAGCGCAAGATTGCGCGAGCAACATTGGCTGGGTGAAGTCGACAAGCTGCGACAGGAACTCAAGGCTGCAGGAGCAAAGGCCTTGGCGGCGGAGAAACAGTCGAGCGCTCGCGAAGCCGAGAACCTGGCCAGCATTCACCGGCTGGAAGCCGAACTGCGCGCTCACGCCCAGACCCTAATCAGCCATCAAGATGACGCCGCACGTAGAGAAGCAGAGAACAAGTCGGCGCTGCAAACGGCTCAAGCGGAAGTCGCCCGATTGCACGGCGCCTTGGCAGAAGCAAGACGGCCCCGCGCACCGACACGCTCCGCCGCACGAAGCGCCGGGCCGCGACCGCTGCAGCGAGGGGCCGGCAGGTGACATGCGAAACGACCAAGAGATCGGAGAAACACCGAGGCCAAGACTCGTCGGCCGGCGACGCTTGAGGCATCTGAGAGTGAATGCCCGATTCCCGCTCCGGGCGTGTGGACAAATCAGACGGATTGATATTCGGACGAAAGAACGTGGAAATTGGAATCTTGTTGATAGTTAATTTTCTCTCCATTCCGTTCATTGGAGAAGCGGAGAAATTGGGGGTGGCTCAAAAGAGATTCCCCTCCATGATTGATATTCTTCGGCTGTCCAACGTAAGAAAAGAGCGTTGGTTTGGACTGTATTTGATTTTTATGGTCATATTCTCAGCGATCGCACTATTTCCGTCATCCTCGGACAGTGAATTCTCAATTGAGTGGCCTCTGATTGCGAAAATCGGTGTTGCCCAGGCAATTGTCTGGTTTGTCGTGGTTTATCGGATCCGCAAATAACAAGTGTGAAATGGGTGGAAAGGTGGTGTATTCCGACGATCCTTGTCCTTCGGCGAAGATCGGCGATGTCGTGCCCAATGCGGGAGTAGGTCAGCTGTCGGGAAAGCGTCGTTTGGGCGCGGATCGTTTGGATGGTCTGATAGGGAAAGTGAGTGGCGGCGCGGCTCATGGCGATGATCCGCTGTATCGGCTACGTCGGGAGTATCGCGATCTGGGCTGCTGATCCGTTGTGCTGACGGAATCGGGAGCTTGAGGCGGCAAGGCTTCGTAGTGCGTATCGGAATTTGCGGAATGCTGCTCGATTTGATGATTCTAGGGCGACACTGTATCGGCGGATCGGCGTTCGAAAAAAACGCCTGCTTATGGCAGGCGTCGATCCGGAAGAGTTGCGGCTGTACTGTCTGTATCTAGCAGACCCCGCGCGCGAAAGCCGGTGGCACGCGTTTGTCGGATACGTGTCGCAAGACCGCCTTGAAGGCCTTTTTTCGATCGCGATCCATATTGACATAATAAACATTATGCGCAGTCTTGCGAGCGCAATTCGAGCGGCAATTCGAGCTGCTCACGCCACGATGACAAGGTTGCGACGGCCCGCCGGTTACATGGGTTCGTGAGGACCCTGCACACCAAGTGAATATGGATGTAAGGAACGCCTGCCGAGTACAGGCGTTTTTTTTCGTCGCGAATCCTGCGATACCACGTCCGCGCAGTAGGACGGGAACCCGGACGCGACATTCTCAGCGACCAGTAAAGCCGCCGCAGTTCCGACGACCACGCTGGATACACTGTTCGATCCTGCCCATTAGTACGTAAGAAAACCGAAGCGAGAATTGCGAGGAAACCACAGTCCCACGCTTCAAGACCTATCTCGCGCAAGACGATCCATCGCCCGAGCGATCGCCTCACCGCGCGAAATGCCCGGCGCACGACTCAACTCATACTGCACCAGACGGTTCGCCTTTCGCATGTCACCACTTACCGCATTCACCAGCAAATCAAAGGCCCCGCTTGTAGGTGCCCGATTGCCGGTAAAAGACGGAGCGTCCCCATTCGGTCGAATCGAAGGCCGCGACGAGAACCGCCTACGGCCGCTGACGCTCTTCTTTCGAAACACCAGCCACACCAACCACCAGACGCCAAGAAAAATCGTCAGGTAGCGAAGAACGTCGAGAAGGAAGATTCGATCTAGCATGATGAGCATCATGCCAAATTTGTAGGAATTGAAGAATTCGCCTCAACGGGCAAGACGACCGCTCCGACGCTACGCGTCATCCAGGCGGCGTAATCGCCGCACACCGTGACCGCCTCTCCGACCAGCAGCACCACGTAAGCCCCTCTCTTCGCCTACACGAAGTCTCCGACCACGGCACCCCGCCGCAAGACCGCCCAACGGGCAAGCCCGATGGATCGATCTAGCGCCGAGGCCCCGTCCGTGGTCTCCGCATCGTTCCGGGCGAAGCGACGGGCGTACGGTGGAACGCGGCCCACACAGAAGCCGCTCACGGAAGTCCAACGATGGGCTCAGCTCCGGGCCCCGGTAGCTGGAAAGGCGAACACCATGATTGCGAAGAACTTCAAGCGTTACCCCGAAGCCATGGCCGCGCAGGCAGTTTTCGAATTCATGGAAGAGTTCGCACTATTGCTGGTAGAAGCACCGCGCGCAGTCTGGCAAGCCATCCAGATCGCCCGCATGCGCGAACAACAGGCAAAGAAAAAGCCGGAGCAGTCACCCGCACCGGCCTTGTCGATCTGGCAACGCGCCTACATGAAAACGCAGACGCTAGTTCTGCGCGCCCTGACTTACCTGCGCCACCTCTTGCCGTGATTCGCGCCACGGGTTGAACGGCGGATGCTTAAGCCATTCACGACACTGGCCGTCGTCTAGAAATGCGTCCGTGCCCTGATCCGTGAAGCACGTGCAGCGGTTCGCCATGGCAACGCAGCCGGCAACGACCGGCATTGTTTTAACCTGGCGTATGCCATCGTACAAGGGCGCAGTTTCTGGACGCGTATTGATGCGAGGCGTCCAATCCGCAACCGTCGTACCGACGGCAATCTGTTGCCCCGGTGCAGGCGCTTGCGGACTGCCCTGATGCGACGATGGCACGCCAACTGGCCCCGATTGTTCAGCCGACCGCGCAGGAGACGCAGGCGCTTTGTCTGCGGTAAGCCGATGGTAGGCGCGCCACCCCAAGAACCCGACCACCACAACCGCGAGCGCAACGCCATAGACGGCCAGCGGCGCACGCTGACGCTGTTTCACATGTACTGACGCAGACTTATATTTGCCAAAGATGCCCTTCGGCAATTTGTAGCTACGCACCGCAGCGGCGGCGCGATCCGTCCGGCTTTCCGGATCGCTGCATTCCGCCCATTCGTAGAGCTTGCGACCCGACCACAACGCGCGCAGGTGGATGTGCTTGCCAACCAGCTTGCGAACGTTGGAGTCGACCAACGTCGGCGCTTGCGTGATCAACCAGAAATCAAGGCCCTGATGGCGATGCTTTTCGAACGCGGCCACATAGTCCGGCACCTTTGAACCGACTGCGCGAGGACGGAAGACCTTTTGCGCTTCGTCGATGATCACCAGCGCACCATCCGGGAACGTGAAAACAGCCTCCAGCAAAGACGCGTCTTCAACGGCCTGAACCTGCGTTGTCCAATCGCCAACAGGCGGCACCACCTCATGCGACAACACCAACTCAGGGACGCCCATGACGAACACAGGCCGATCCGGATTGGCCGCAATAAACTCTTCCAACCGCGCGACGGCGTATGCGGTCTTCCCTGCCCCCGGCGTCCCCGTGATAAGCGTAATCATGCTTGCATCATCCCGAGTTTCTTGAATGTCAGCAGGGACACCGCCGCAGTGATCGCGCCAAGCCACACGCCAACCGCATCAACGAAGCCCGCCAACGCGATCACCTGATAAACCGTCGCAGGAACCCCGCCCCACATGTTCGCAATGGCGCTATCCAGTTGCGATTTGATAACGCTGAAGCCGGCATAGGAAATGACACCCATACCCACCGAGACCAGCGCACGCTTGACCCACGGCCCAACGCCCGCCGCAATGAACGACGCAAGACTCATCGCGTTCCCCTTGCGATCATGAACAGGAAGATGCCTGCCGACAGCCACGCCAGCCCGATCACCATCGGTCTAATGATTTTGGCGTAATCGCACATCATGTCGAATGACAGCGTAGCGGTCTGCCCGAAGTAGGAAATGGTCACCGGTGACGGACAGCTACCCGCCGCCGTGCCCTCTTGCTGCCACAACACAGCCGACTCTTGCTCCGGCAAATCCGTGTCCTCAGGATCACCCAATTCCTGACAAGCCAAACTCTCCGGATACTGCTCACACTGCGATGGTGTTTCCGGCGTATCGTCCTTCGCTGGCCCCTCTTGCTGGACCTCTCCCGCATCCCCCGAAAGCGTTTCCGTTTGCGTCTGCACGGCCCCGTCCGGATTAGTCACGGTAGTCGTCGTCGTCTGAGAAACCGACACCTTGTCCCCGTTGTAGCCCAGGTCGTAATTTGTCGCCGTCTGCGTCTGAGTCTGCCCCGCTGGCCCCGTAGCCGTTTTCGTAGTCACAGGCCCCGGAACACTCGCCGGCCCTGTCACTTGCAGCGGCTCCGGTTCCACGGCAACGTCATGCGCTAAAGCACGCTCGACAATTTGCTGCGGTTGAACCTGCCCGCTGTTGATTTGAGACTGGACTGCGGCTGTAAGACTCGGATCGTCAGCGGGCACCCTCTTCTGATCTGCTACCGGTTTTTCCGCTTCTCGATAGACATACGGAAAGAATGTCCCCGCGTCCTGCCCATTCGCCGAATACCACGCATGGATCTTCAGATACGCACCGGCAACCGCGCCACTGGAGTTATACACGTAGTGATCAACACCCTCCCAACTCGCGTACCGAGTAGGCCCATACGTCGAAACGATGTAGCTAGCAATAGAACCCAGATCGCAATGATTCGCTGCCGTGGTACATCCCGGCACAACGCCACTACTCCAGTAATACTGATCCATCGGCAACGGTGACGGCATAGTCCACTCTTTGTTAGCCGCATCCCATAGCAAATTGCCAATGGCCAACGCCGTCAAACCAATACCAACCGGCCCCATAAGCCGGGCAACCCCCATCCCGGCGCGCAATACGTTTGCCCCGGTCACCGCCCGAGTCAGCGCAAGCTCGCCACCTGCATTCGCTATCGTAAAAGGCTGGACCGCCCGCAGCATCGCCCCGCCATTTGCGGCCGCACTAACAGTCTGCGTGCCGACCTTACCGACGCTAACCGCGACTGACGCGGCATTAGTCACCCGCGCAGCAGATGCCGTCTTAGCAACCCAATCCACTGGCAACGCTTGCGCGTGCGCAGAATCAACAACCAGCAGGCCGCCAACAGCGAACCCAGCCATGAAAAGCAAAAGCCGCCGAAGCTCTAGCGCAAAATGATCCATGCTGCCCCCGTCACACATAGAAATCCTGCAATGAAGTATGCGATTTCCATATCAACGCCCCCACACTCGACGCAGGTACATCACACTCCACGCGACAACCCAACAGCCGGCAATCGCCCAACCCAACGTAATACCGTCAATAAACGCATCGCCCGGATTGCATTCCGCGAACTGGACAGAGGGAACGCGCACCGACGACAACACCGCCCCACCCTGCCGCGCGACGAGTAACCACCCTTCCCCGTCACGCTCTACCGTAGAGAGAATCGGGGGTGAGCCCGACGAGACCACCGGACCCACCCCCGACCAGTACGCGGATGCCGCATCCGAGACCGACGCGAAGCACCGGCCCGCATGCAGCGCACCCATGTCAGTGCATCGCGCGCTTGATGGCGCGGAAGCCAAACAGGATGCCGGCCAGACCGAGGCACAGGCCCGCCACTTCGGTCGAATCCGACTTGGCGTCAGTGATCGCCGTAGTGATTTCGGTCGGCACAGCAGCCATGGCCGAGCCAGCCAGAACCATCGCACCCGCACCGACAGCGGCGACACGTTGAACAACCTTCTTGCCGTACTTCACAGCCTGATTACGCAGCTTCATTTCACTCTCCTATGGCCCTATGACAATGGAGTGCCCGCATCGGGCCCACTACAAGCACTCGAAAATCAATCGATCAACTCACACAGGCGATGAATATCGAACTCACCATCCGTGTTCATGCGACCCGTATCTACGGCCGCTTCGTAGTCGTCGCACCGCCCTGCCCTACGCAGCGACCGCACCCAGTGCAGTTCCTCGGACAGGAACAGCCCTGAGTTCCGTTCCTGAATCACGAAGACGGTGCGAACGTTCGCGAGCATTACGCCGCCTTCGCCTGACCCGGAGCCGGCAACGCACGCAGGCCGAGAACTTCATAGCCCTTCGTCGTCATGGAAATGGTCAGTTCGCAGTCCAACGGGAACGGCAAACCCTTGATCTTTTCGAACTCATCAGACTTGCCGAACGGAAGCACCGCCGCGTTGTAGCCGACCTCAGAACCATTCCGTTCCGACACTTCCATAACAACGTAGAGCTTGGTGTTATCGAAGTGACTACCTTCCACTTCGCCCTTGAACTTCTTCGCACCAAGAACCTTGAAATTGCCCTTCATTTCCATGACTCACCCCACCTCAATTGATCGCCTACGCGAATGACATTTCGATAGCCGCTTCCGCAGGCATACACTCCCGCGTGCGCTGATGCAGGAACTCCCCGCAAGTGCGCCAGTCGGGAACCCTCAGACGCTTCGGGAACACCCCTTCACGCTGAATTTTTTGCAGAGCCTGATCCGCCCCACCTTCAATCTGTGACACAACCCACAACGCCGCACCGCATTGGCGCTTGAGCCAATCGAGGACATCGGCATACGTGATTTCCATCCGCTTCTGCAACGTTCGGACACGCACTTGCTTTTCGCTGATGAAATTGAGAGCCGGGTACATGGCGGCCAGATAGGCCCCCGGCTGTAGAAGACACTCGAAAGGAACGATGCGACTCACCGAGCGCAACTCCCCTTCAAGCCGCAACCACGGCGACGACTTGTCGCCTAGCTGCTTACCCTTTTCGTACCCACGGAAGTACTTACCGTTTTCCCGCGCACCGACGTAGAACGAGCGTCCCTTGCCGTTGATGCGTTTCCAATTACCGCGTTGCTCGCAATCGGGCATTCGCCCGCCAGCGCCGAACAGACCTGCGTCATACCAGCCTGCAACGTCATCGACTGAATTCACGCCTTCATAGTCGTCGTACGCCAAATCAACCCGCGTGATCCGCGCACCATCCGCCCGCTTCAGGAACTCGACACAGCGCTGTTCCCATCCTTCGCGCGCAGCCGCACACCCTTCCCCGCTGAGACTGACCAAAACAGTTCCACGCTGGCCACCGTGACAGACGAGACCGTACCCATCACCGAGCACGTACGAGCGTTCGTAGAAGTTCGCGCCCTTATCGCGCTGGCCAGAAATGCCGAATCCGAAAATGCCCTGGCACACCATGGACACTTCGCAGATCACCTCATCGTCTGTAACCCCGCGACGCTGAATCCGGAACGCATCTTCATGGCACGTGAAGTTCAGCCAATCAATGAACGCTGCATCCCCGCCATGCCCGCGACGCCCGGGAATTTCCATCACTTCGCCGTCTTCGAGAACAAGCCTTGCGGCAATCCACGCCGGACCCACATCGAGCACCTTTCCCCCCGTGTTACCAACGGGGGGCGCCTTCGGCGCGAGCGGCCCGCCGTCGCGCGAGCGCGCCGCCTGTGCCGCATCGCGCTTCAGCTTCGCGGACAGATCGGACAGGGAAACCACGCCCATCCCATCCTTTTCGGCGAGGCTGAATTCGCGCTGCGTGCGTTTTCCCGGCTTGAGTGACATCCCCTGACCCCGAATCGTTTACATCGCCGCCGTGCGGCTGTAAGGTGCGTGCACTTGCCAAATTTGGGGTACTCCAAAAATGGAAAGTCGTAATGGGGCGCAGCCTAATCTTTCCAATATTGGAAAGTCAAGAGGGGTATGACATGGAGTTTTCCGACTACATCGAAAAAGGTGTCGAAAAGGCAGGGTCGCAAAAGCGCCTAGCGACGCTTATTGGCGTGCGCGAATCGCACATGTCTCAGATGGCGAAGGCCCTGCGTCCGATTCCTGCAGAAGCGCTTGCCCGCCTTGCAATGCTTATTGGCGAAGGGGTA
The DNA here is from genome assembly GCF_041807905.1 of Uliginosibacterium sp. sgz301328. Classification (NCBI taxonomy): domain Bacteria; kingdom Pseudomonadati; phylum Pseudomonadota; class Betaproteobacteria; order Rhodocyclales; family Zoogloeaceae; genus Uliginosibacterium; species Uliginosibacterium sp. sgz301328. The sequence goes on along the minus strand of NZ_JBGVSA010000006.1, from coordinate 152,892 downwards.
ACACCCGGGCAAATTTGGGAAGCTCAGCAAGCCGCCAGAGCCGAGACGGAAGAGGAGCGACAGCTATGGCTCCCTTTTGTTAAGCATGCTCATGGCATGGCAAAGGCCGCCAGCCTGCTGATGACAATGGGATTAAGCGCGCTTGCGGCTGTCATTTTGTTTTTGACACCCGCTCAGGACGCGCATGCCAAATCAATGGGTTACGACGCGCCGTCCCATGAAATAAACATTATGCGCATGGCGGGCAGTTCTGGAAGTGTTGCGTGATTGCGCTTCAGCCTCGCAACGCTTTTGAAGTTGGGGTCGTCTCAGAAAACGGAAAACAAAGCACGTTAAGCTGATTGCAGCGGTCGTAACGGCCTGAACTTCCCCGCGCAGATCTTGGCGCTGCTGCGCCAGAGGTAATCGCCGGTCAGATTGATGTGCTCCCAGCCTAGCGGCGACAGGTACTGCAACAGCGCATCATCGACGGCATGGCCGTTGCCGCGCAAGGCGTGCGCGGCCCGTTCCAGGTAGACCGTATTCCACAACACGATGGCCGCCGTCACCAGGTTGAGGCCGCTGGCACGGTAGCGCTGCTGCTCGAAACTGCGGTCGCGAATTTCGCCCAGGCGGTTGAAGAACACGGCGCGGGCCAAGGCGTTGCGGGCTTCGCCCTTGTTCAGTCCGGCATGCACGCGGCGGCGCAGTTCGACGCTTTGCAGCCAGTCCAGAATGAATAGTGTGCGCTCGATGCGTCCCAACTCGCGCAGGGCGACGGCCAGGCCGTTCTGACGCGGATAGCTGCCGAGCTTTCGCAGCATCAGCGAGGCCGTCACTGTGCCCTGCTTGATCGAGGTGGCCAGCCGCAGGATTTCGTCCCAATGGGCGCGGACGTGCTTGATGTTGAGCGTGCCGCCGATCATCGGTTTCAACGCGTCATAGGCGGCATCGCCCTTCGGGACGTAGAGCTTGGTGTCGCCCAGGTCGCGGATGCGCGGCGCGAAGCGGAAGCCCAGGAGGTGCATCAGTGCGAAGACGTGATCGGTGAAGCCCGCCGTGTCGGTGTAGTGCTCCTCGATGCGCAAGTCGGATTCGTGGTACAGCAGGCCGTCAAGCACGTAGGTCGAATCACGCACGCCAACGTTCACGACCTTGGTGTGGAACGGCGCGTACTGGTCGGAGATGTGGGTGTAGAACGTCCGCCCTGGGCTGCTGCCGTATTTCGGATTGATGTGGCCGGTGCTCTCGGCTTTGCTGCCGGTGCGGAAGTTCTGGCCGTCCGACGATGATGTGGTGCCGTCGCCCCAATGCCCAGCGAAGGGGTGGCGGAATTGCGCGTTGACCAGTTCGGCCAGCGCCGCCCCGTAGGTTTCGTCGCGGATGTGCCAGGCTTGCAGCCAGGCCAGCTTGGCGTAGGTCGTTCCTGGGCAGGATTCAGCCATCTTGGTCAGGCCCAGGTTGATTGCGTCAGCCAGGATCGTGGTCAGCAGCAGGTTCTTGTCCTTGGCCGGGTCGCCTGATTTCAGGTGCGCAAAGTGTCGGGTGAAGCCCGTCCACTCATCGACTTCGAGCAATAGTTCGGTGATTTTGACGTGCGGCAGGATCATCGCCGTCTGGTCGATCAGGGCCTGCGCGGTGTCGGGCACAGCCGCGTCAAGCGGCGTGATCCTCAGGCCCGACTCGGTGATGATGGCGTCCGGTAGCTCATTCGCCAGCGCCATGCGGTTGACGGTGGCGAGCTGCGTTTCCAGCAGCGTCAGTCGCTCGTGCAGGTACTGGTCGCAGTCGGTGGCCACGGCCAGCGGCAATTCACTGGCCTGCTTGAGGCTGGCGAATTTCGCGGGCGGCACCAGGTAGTCCTCGAAGTCCTTGAACTGGCGCGAGCCCTGCACCCAGATGTCGCCGGAGCGCAGCGCGTTCTTCATCTCCGACAGCGCGCACAGTTCGTAGTAACGCCGGTCGATGCCGCTGTCGGTCATGACCAGCTTCTGCCAGCGCGGCTTGATGAACTCGGTCGGTGCGTCGGCTGGCACCTTGCGGGCGTTGTCGCTGTTCATGCCGCGCAGCACCTCGATGGCGTCGAGCACGCCCTTGGCGGCAGGCGCGGCCCGCAGCTTGAGTACGTCCAGGAATTCCGGCGCGTATCGGCGCAGCGTCGCGTAGCTCTCTCCGATGCGGTGCAGAAAATCGAAGTCCTCGGGTTGCGCGAGCTTCTGCGCCTCGGTAACGCTCTCGGCGAAGGCATCCCAGGACATGACGGCCTCGATGGCGGCGAATGGATCGCGGCCAGCCTGCTTGGCCTCGATCAACGCCTGGCCGATGCGCCCGAACAGCCGCACCTTGGCGTTGATCGCCTTGCCGGACGCCTGGAACTGCTGCTGATGCCTCTTCTTGGCGTCATTGAACAGCTTGCCCAGGATGCGGTCGTGCAAGTCGATGATTTCGTCGGTGACGGTGGCCATGCCCTCGATGGCGAGCGCGACCAGGGTCGCGTAACGCCGCTGCGGCTCGAACTTGGCCAAGTCGGCAGGCGTCATCTGGCCACCCTCACGGGCGATCTTGAGCAGCCGGTTCTGGTGAACCAGCCGCTCGATGCCCGAAGGCAGGTCGAGTGCCTGCCACGCCTTGAGGCGTTCGATGTGTTCGAGCATGTGCCGCGAGTTCGGCTTGACAGGTGACTGGCGCAGCCAGGCCAGCCAGGTCATCTTGCCGTTGTCGCGGCGCTTGAGCAGATCGTCGAGGCGACGGCGATGCGTGTCCGACAGCGGTTCGGCAAGGGCATCGTAGATGCGCCGGTTGGCACGGGTGATCGCTTCGGCGCTCGCCCGCTCGACGGCGTTGATGGCAGGCAGAATGATCGACTGCCGCCGTAGATGCTCGATCAAGGCACTGGCCAGCACAATGCCTTTGTCGGTTTGCATGGCCAGCTCGGTCAGCGTGTGGACGGCCTGCCGGTAGTGGCTCATGGTGAACGGCTGGAAGCCGAACACCGTTTGCAGTTCGACCAGGTGCTCGCGCCGGGTCTGCTCCCGCTGCCCGTACTCGTCCCAGCTTTCGACGCTGACCTTGAGCTGGTCGGCGACCAGCTTCAACAAGGGCGGAAACAGCGGCTCATCGACGCCAAGGATGACGCCGGGAAAACGCAGGTAGCAGAGCTGCACGGCGAAGCCCAGCCGGTTGGCCGGGCCGCGCCGCTGCCGGATGATGGACAGGTCGCTTTCGCTGAACGTGTAGTACCGGATCAGATCTTCCTTGGTGTCCGGCAATGCGAGCAGGCTTTCCCGCTCGGCGGCGGACAGGATCGAACGGCGCGGCATCGTCAGGCTTCTTTCAGGTACTGGTACAAGGTTTCACGGCTGATGCCGAAGTCGCGCGCGACCAGTGCTTTTTGTTCGCCTGCCGCGACCCGCCGTTTCAGTTCGGCAATCTGCTCACTGTTCAGCGACTTCTTGCGACCCCTATAGGCCCCACGCTGTTTAGCCAGGGCAATGCCTTCGCGCTGCCGCTCGCGGATCAGGGCCCGCTCGAACTCCGCGAAAGCGCCCATCACCGACAGCATCAGGTTCGCCATCGGCGAGTCCTCGCCGGTGAAGGTCAAGCCTTCCTTGACGAATTCGATGCGCACGCCGCGCTTGGTCAGCTTTTGCACCAAGCGGCGCAAGTCGTCCAGGTTGCGGGCCAGACGATCCATGCTGTGCACCACCACCGTGTCCCCGTCACGCGCAAAAGCCAACAGCGTGTCGAGTTGCGGTCGGTGGGTATCTTTACCCGACGCCTTATCGGTAAAGACACGATCCACCTGGACGGCTTCCAATTGCCGTTCCGGGTTCTGGTCAAAACTGCTGACCCGAACGTAACCAATGCGCTGACCTGCCAAGCCGCCTCCAAAAGTGCGATGTGTCAGGATGAAATCTATTACTCTTGGCGGCGTGTGTCAATCAATGTAAAATTTAACCCTATTCTGACGCATTAAACTGCATTGCCCTGACGTGCTGTTAGGGTATGCCTCAATCTGACACGCTGGGAGCAGGCATGAATCCATCCACCATCGAATTGATCGGCGCAGCCCTGTTCGCGGTTGCCATCCTGCATACCTTCGCCACCAAGTTCTTCGAGCACTTGGCGCATACCCGTCCGGCCCATGCCGGTGTGTGGCATTTGCTGGGCGAGGTCGAGGTGGTGTTCGGCTTTTGGGCTTTGGTGCTGGTCGTGGCGATGTTTGTCACGGACGGCGCGAAGACGGCGACCCACTACGTCGATTCCCGCAATTTCACCGAACCGATGTTCGTCTTTGCGATCATGGTGGTCGCTGGAACCCGGCCAATCCTGCAAACCGCGATGGCGGCAGTACGCCTGCTGGCGCGGGCCATTCCCTTGCCGGGCAGCATGGGCTTTTACTTCACCATTCTGGCGTTGACTCCGCTGCTTGGGTCGTTCATCACCGAACCGGCAGCGATGACGCTTGCCGCGCTGATTCTCTCCGAGCGTATCTTTGCAAACGGCATTTCGTCGCGCTTGAAGTACGCCACCCTCGGCGTGCTGTTTGTCAACATCTCCATCGGCGGCACCTTGACGCCGTTTGCTGCGCCGCCCGTGTTGATGGTCGCTGCCAAATGGCAGTGGGACACCTCGTTCATGATGGCGGCTTTCGGCTGGAAAGCCGCGCTTGCGGTCGTCATCAACGCCTTGGGTGCAACGCTGCTTTTCCGCAAGGAGTTGGGCCAACTGTCAGCGACAGGCGCTCATGGCTCCAGCGAACCCGTGCCGCTGATCTTGGTGTTGGTGCATTTGGCCTTTCTCGCCGGGATCGTGGTGTTCGCACACCATCCGGCGATGTTCCTGGGCTTGTTCCTGTTCTTCCTCGGGGTAGCGCATGCCTATCAGCGTCATCAGGATCGCTTGATCCTGCGCGAAGGGTTGTTGGTCGCGTTCTTCCTGGCAGGACTGGTAGTTTTAGGCGGACAGCAGCAATGGTGGTTGCAACCAGTTCTGATGAGCATGAGCAGCGATCAGGTGTTCTTCGGCGCGGCAATCCTGACGGCCTTCACCGACAACGCAGCGCTGACGTATCTCGGCTCGCTGGTCGAAGGACTCTCCGATGGCTTCAAGTACGCGCTGGTCGCAGGCGCAGTCACGGGCGGCGGCTTGACCATCATCGCCAATGCGCCAAACCCGGCGGGCATTGCGATCTTGCGCGGGCATTTCGACGAGGAATCCGTGCATCCAGTGGGGCTGTTGCTGGCGGCTTTGCCGCCCACCCTCATCGCTGCGCTACTGTTCCGCCTGCTATGAGCGCGAAATGTGGCACGTCGCGTGCCCTTTTATCCATGAGTCTTGGCATCCGATGCTCACTCGGTCGTACTCGGACTCCAAAACGCCTGCCGGACGGCCGGTAGAGCAGCGAGCCGCTGCACCAAGGCATCCAGTTCGTCGCCATCGACCGAGGTGGCCGCCAAGGTCGCCTCGATCTCGATCTCCTCCTGCCCGAACGCATGGAGATCGAGGTCACGCGTGGGATAGTTGCCGCGCTCCAGCTCTTCTTCGAGCTGGGCCATGACCATCTTCTGATGCGCGCGTTCGGCAATCACATAGACCGTGTTCGTCACCTCGACCGACTCCACGTCCAGCGGCTTGCGATTGATCGTGTTGACGATGGGCCGAAGCAGGGTGTTGGCGGCGAGCACAAAGAGCGTGGCCAGCACCGCTTCGAGGATCAGGTCGGCCCCGGCCGCCGCGCCCACGGCGGCCGAACCCCATAGCGTCGCGGCGGTGTTGAGCCCACGCACATTGCCTTCCTCGCGCATGATGACCCCGGCACCCAAGAAGCCGATGCCGGACACCACATAGGCGACGACATGCACCGCCCCTTCATGCCCGCCCAGCCGGTTCGCCATATCGACGAACACGGCCGCACCCACAGCTACGAGTACGTTGGTACGCAGCCCAGCCGTGCGCTGCCGATACTGCCGCTCCAGACCGATCAGCCCGCCCAGCACGAAGGCCGTGGTCAGGCTTACCAGAGTGTCGAGCAGCGACGCCAGATTGATGCTTTGCAGTGCAACCATATGCGTTCCTTATTGCCAGCCCCAACGGCGGCGGTAGATGCCTTTCATGGCCTGCGTCAGCCCCATGTAGGCCAGCACGATCAGCGGCAGCAACGCGAAGTACAGCGGCGGCAGGGCTTGCAGCTTGAAGTAGTGCGCCAGCGGCCCCATCGGCAGGAAGATGCCCACTGCCATGATGATGGCGGTCATCACCATCAAGGGCATCGCAGCGCGGCTCTGGATGAATGGCAGCTTGGGCGTGCGGATCATGTGCACCACCAAGGTCTGCGTCAGCAGGCCGACGATGAACCAGCCAGACTGGAACAGCGTCTGCTGCTCGGGCGTCTGCGCGCCGAACACGAACCACATCATGACGAAGGTCGTGATGTCGAACACCGAGCTGATCGGGCCGAAGAACACCATGAAGCGGCCGAGATCGCCCGGCTGCCACCGCTGCGGCTCGCGCAGCAGCTCCTCGTCCACGTTGTCAAACGGGATGGCGATCTGCGAGATGTCGTACAAGAGGTTCTGCACCAGGAGGTGCATCGGCAGCATCGGCAAGAACGGGATGAAGGCCGACGCCACCAGCACCGAGAACACGTTGCCGAAGTTAGAGCTGGCCGTCATCTTGATGTACTTGAGCATGTTGGCGAAGGTGCGGCGGCCCTCCAGCACGCCTTCCTCCAAGACCATCAGGCTCTTTTCCAGCAGGATGATGTCGGCCGCTTCCTTGGCAATGTCCACCGCCGTATCGACCGAGATGCCGATGTCGGCCGTGCGCAGCGCCGGGGCATCGTTGATGCCGTCGCCCATGAACCCGACCACGTGCCCGTTGGCCTTCAAGAGGCGCACGATCCGCTCCTTGTGCGAGGGCGTCAGCTTGGCAAAGACGTTGTGGCTCTCCACGGCCTCGGCGAGCACCTTGTCGCTCATGCGCTCAATGTCGCTACCCAGCAGGATGCCTTGCTGCTCCAAACCCACCTCACGGCAAATTTTTGCCGTCACCAGCTCGTTGTCGCCGGTCAGTACCTTGACCGCGACCCCATGCTCGGCCAAGGCCTTGAGCGCTGGGGCCGTGGAGTCCTTCGGCGGATCAAGGAAGGCGACGTAGCCGACCAAGATCAGCTCGCGTTCGTCGGCGAGGCTGTAAGTGTCCTGCGTCGGTAGCCCTTCCTTGGCGGCCACAGCGACCACGCGCAGGCCCTCCTCGTTGAGGTCGGCCGTCACCACGCGGATGCGCGCCAGCAGCTCGGGTGTCAACGGCTCGACCGCCTCGCCGTGGCGCACCTGCGTGCACACGGCCAGGATTTCCTCCACCGCGCCCTTGGTGATGAGCAGGTGGTGCGCGTCGTGCTCGGCCACCACCACCGACATGCGGCGGCGGTTGAAGTCGAACGGGATTTCATCGACCTTGCGAAAGTTCTTCGCAGGCTCCAGCTCGCGGTGCACCTCGGCGTGCTCCAGCACGGCCACGTCCAGCAGGTTCTTGAGGCCGGTCTGGTAGTAGCTGTTGAGGTAGGCCATCTCCAGCACATCGTCGGATTCTTCACCCCAGACATCGACGTGCCGTGCCAGGAAAATCTTGTCTTGCGTCAGCGTGCCGGTCTTGTCAGTGCACAGCACGTCCATCGCGCCGAAGTTCTGGATCGCGTCCAGACGCTTGACAATTACTTTCTTGCGCGAAAGGAACACCGCGCCCTTGGCCAAGGTCGAGGTCACGATCATCGGCAGCATCTCGGGCGTCAGGCCCACGGCGATGGACAGCGCGAAGAGCAACGCCTCCATCCAGTCGCCCTTGGTGAAGCCGTTGATGAAGAGCACCAGCGGCGACATCACGAACATGAAGCGGATCAGCAGCCAGCTCACCTTGTTCACGCCCGACTGGAACGAGGTCGGAGCGCGGTCGGTAGCCGTGACGCGGCTGGCCAGTGCGCCGAAGTAGGTGCCATTGCCAGTGCCCAACACGACGGCCGTGGCAGAGCCCGACACCACGTTAGTGCCCATGAACAGGATGTTGTCCAGTTCCATCGGGTTGATCGCCTTGGCATCGCGCTGGGTGGCGAACTTCTCCACCGGCATGGACTCGCCGGTCATGGCGGCCTGCGCCACGAACAAGTCCTTGGCGCCGAGCACGCGGCAGTCGGCCGGGATCATGTCGCCCGCCGACAGCACGATCAAATCGCCCGGCACCAGCAGCTTGATCGGCAGTTCGACACGCCGTGCCGCCTTGACGTGCAGATGCACGCCAAAGAAATTCTCGGCTTCCGGGGCGGCATCCTCGGACACGTCGCGGCGAATGACGGTGGCCGTGTTGCTGACCATGGCCTTGAGCGCGTCGGCGGCCTTGTTGGACTTGCCTTCCTGCCAGAAGCGCAGCAGGGTGGAGAGCACCACCATCGTGCCGATGACCAGTGCGGCCTTCATGTCCTCGGTGAGGTAGGAGATGGCGGCTAGCAGTGTCAGCAGCAGGTTGAAGGGGTTGCGGTAGCAGTGCCACAAGTGCATCCACCACGGCAGGGGCTTTTCGTGTTCAACCTCATTGAGGCCGACGCAGGCGCGTATCGCCTCGGCTTGCGCTTCGGACAGGCCGTCGCTGTGGCTGTCAAGCTGCTTGAGCAGTGCTTCGGTGTCGCTGGTGGCTGCTTCGACCAAGGTCTTGGTCAAAGCAGCGGGCACCTCCCGGCTGACGCCGGTCTGTGCCAGGGTGTCCAGCAGTGCCAGGCGGCGGAAGTGCCGGGCGATGTGGCGGGTGCGAAGGAACCCCGCGAAGAATTCTTTCAGGATGGTGAAGTTCATATTTTTCTCCTTGTCGCCACCATCCCGAGCGCGTCAGGAGGGTGGCTGTCGAGACGGACAGTCCATGGTGTTTTCTCAAAACTCCGTATGTAGGCGCACGGACGCGACGTTGGCAGGGCCTCGGTCGGCGTTGTAGGCCGGGTTGCGGATGCGTTGCCAATCCAGCGTGATCCACGCCGCCTTGGTCAGATTCAGGTTGTAGAAGGCCTCGAACACGGTTTCGGGGCGGTAGTTCAGGCGGCCATCGCCGATGAAAAAGCCCATGCCGCCGACGGCCAGGTAGTCACGGTGTACCTTGGAAAGGCCGTTGCGCGCCAACGCCACGCCGAAGCTGTCTTGCCCGCGCCCCCATGAGCGGCCTTTGACCAGCACACCACCGGACATTGAGCGGTCGATTTCGGTGAAGGCATAGGTTTCGGTCTTGCCATCCGCCCAGCTTGCACGGCCGAAGATTCCCACGTCATCCGATATGGCCTGTTCAAGGTTGAGGCCGAAACCTTGCTTGACCTGCTCCCCGGTACGCACGTCGTCGATGCTTGGCGTGCTACCCGTGCGCGCAGCCAGGTCGAGCGCGTCTTGGAAGCGCGACATCTTGGCGCGATTGCGGAAGGCGAGCAGGCGCAGCTTGCCCGGCTGACCGCCGAGGGTGTGGGCATGCTCGACCTCGATCTGGTCGCCGTAGTGCTGGAAGATGTGCGGATCGAGAGCCTGCTGGTTCGGTTCCTTGGGCTGGACGAAGCGGCCTGCACGCACCGTCCAGTCGTCGTGATACCACTCCAAGGCAACGCCCCACGAGTAGCCACGCGCATCGGCTGCGTAGTCGTAGGCCCCAGCCCGGTCAAGTTGGACAGCGGCACACCCTGCGCCGCCTCGGGATTGAAGTACAGCTCACCGCCCGCCCACGGCCGCCAGCCCAGCATGGCAGTCGCCGTGAAGGAATAGCTGCGTTCCTTGTTGGTCGTCAGGCTGTTGGGGCCGGAGTAGGCGGCCGAGAACGGCCGCTTGTCCTGCCAGACGTAGGTGGCCTGGAACTTGGCGTTCCAGTCCTCCGCTTCGGGGGCCTCGGCGTGACCGATAGCGGGCAAGAAGGCTGTGGCCAGTGCGGCCACGCCCTGAAAGCGCGCCAGACGGCGCGCAGCGATGAATTCAAAACGCATGCGTACTCCCCGGCCGTTGCGCAAGACCGCACGGCCGAATCTGTGCCGCCACGGGCGCGGCAGCACTCAAACGATCAAAAGGGAAGTAGCTGAAAGCAGCCGAGAACCGGCTGCCTGATGCCACTACCCGCCAAGTCGGCAAGGCAGTGGCGAGATGGGGAACTCGCGATTACCTTGCCTGTGTGTGGTCGATGCAAGATCGACTACTAGGACTGTCCACAGGAGGAACTCCGAAGTTGAAACGGACGGAATTGTAACCCACCCAAAAACAGATGACAACATCCCCTCCGGGGGGATAGGATGACGGAACTATGACGACACACACCACCCACCCGGATGTGGTCAAGCGGCTCAAGCGCGCCCACGGCCACCTCAAGAGCATTCTGGGAATGCTGGAGGAAGGCAGGGGCTGTCTGGAAATCGCACAGCAACTCCAGGCTGTCGAGAAAGCTATCAGCAGCGCCAAGCGAACCCTTGTCCACGATCACATCGAGCACTGTCTTGAAGGCTCGGTGCGCGAAGGCGGAGCGAACGCGGATGAGACGATCCGCGAGTTCAAGGAAATCACCAAGTACCTGTAGCGCCCATCCAAGCCATTCAACCTCTTTGGCTGCTTAACGTGCTTTATTTTCCGTTTTCTGAGACGACCCCGTCAGGTACATGCTCACGCCGCTGGCTGCCACGACGACTGGCTTGCCCGCATCGAACCCTGCTGCGGCAAGGCGCTCCCACCAATCGTCATTGGCTTCGAAATCGACCGCTACGAAATGCGGCGCGGGAAGATCGAGCTCGCCCAGACGCCGACGCTTCCACGCCTGCGGACCCGGCTGGTCGATCTCGAACACCTTCACAGCATCCGCGACGGCGGGTTTGCGCTGGGCAAAACTGTCGAGTCCGGCACCAAGGATCACGTATTGATCGACGCCCTGCTGTGCGCGCTCGACGACCAGATCCTCGATGAACCGGGCCCGTCCTACGATGGACGCACGAAACAGCCTCGTACCTTCCGGATGCATGTCGGGGCGCTTGCGCCAGTCGTCATCCGGCGCGACCAGCCGCAGTCCGATGCTGTCGTCGAGCACATGAGGCGGGGCGTCGACTTCAACATGCAATGCGCGCCACAGGGCAACGCGGGCGGCGGAGCTTTCGACGGTCTCGATCGGGTTTGATTGCATGGGTTTGCAGTCTGTCGCAATGACGACGGGGCAGCGCCCCGTGCCCTTCGGATGTCGCTATTTGCGCGAGAACTTGCTGACCAGCTGACTGAGCTTCTCGGCACGCTCGCGTTCCACGCGGGCGCTCTTTTCCGCAGCCTTCTGTGCGAGCTGCGCTGCCTTGCGCTCTTCCTTGATCTTCTGGAGGCGTTGCGACAATTCCTTGCTTGCCAGTGCGCGCTGTTCTGCGCTCACCTCCCCCACGGGTTCGCCATTGAGGTCAAAGCGCTGCGTGCCGTCCTGCAGGCCCTTCATGTAACGGAACGAGCGCGTATGCATGCCCAACGCGGCACGCAATTTCTTGCGGTCGATCTCCGGATGGATCTCCAGCAACTGCTTGTCGATCCCGATGGCCAGGGGCAAGTATTCGCGGATGGCCTTGAACTCCGTTCGTAGTTCCTTCAACAAAGTCGTTGCGGAGGGGGATGAAACATCTGCCACGGTGCATGTCCCGAAGAGTCACAAAGAGAGCGCCAGTGTACCGGAGCCAGGGCGATGCGGCGCACCGCACCTTTTGTGCCGGAGCCAGGGCCATCATCCTCGGCACGGCGCCCGGTCGGCTAGAATCGGGCGCCATGTCTGTCCAGCCTGCCCTCACCCTTTGGGTGGCCACGTTCGATGGCCGCTCCGCCGAAATCGCACAACGGATGGCCACGCGCTTGCAGGCGCTCGGCATCCGGACGCAAACCGAAGAACTCGGTTCCGTGCCGCCGCCATTGCCTGACGGGCCCGTGCTCGTTGTTGCGGCGGTGCGTTATGGGCGCTTGCTGCCGGCCGCTCGCGCAGCATTGCAGCGTCTGGCGATGACGCCGCAACATCCGGCCGCCCTGGCCGTCGTGTGCCTGAGCGCCCGTCGCCCGGACCGTCGCTCCGCCCGGGACAATCCCTACCTGCGCCGCGCCATGGCGCAGAGCGGTCTGCGCCCCCTGCTCGCCGAGGCCTTCGGTGGGCGGCTCGACTACATGCGCTGCCGCTGGTTCGATCGCCAGATGATCCGTCTCATCATGAAACTCACCGGCGGGCCGAGCGATGGTGTATCGGTCCTCGACTACACCGACTGGGGGCAGGTCGAGCGTTTTTCGGATCGCCTGGCCGATGTGCTCGGATCTGCGCCACATTGACCGCTACGCGGTGGCGCGTGGTTCAATAATGAGCGACGCCGCCGACGGCGGCAGATTCACAGAAGGTCATCATGAAAGTCTCGCAACGCGCACAAAACGTCGCGCCGTTCTACGCGATGGAGTTCGGCAAGCGCGCCGCTGCTCTTGAAGCCGAGGGGCATGCACTCATCAAGCTCAACATCGGCGAACCAGATTTCGGCGCGCCGCCCGCAGTGATCGAAACGATGCGCACGATCATGGACGGTCGTCCGCTGGCGTACACCGCCGCGCTCGGACTGCCGGAGCTGCGCGATGCGATTGCCGGCTTTTACCGTCAGATGCATGGAGTGGAGATCGATCCGTCCCGGGTGGTCGTCACCGCAGGTGCGTCCGGCGCATTACTGTTGGCGGCAGCGGCGCTGGTCGATGAAGGCGACGAAGTCATCGTGGGCGACCCCTCGTACCCATGCAACCGCCAGTTCCTCGCCAGTTTCGGCGCCGACGTCAAACTACTGCCCACCGACGCGTCGACCCGCTATCAGCTGAGCGCGGAAGCGGTACGCACGCACTGGAGCGAGCGCACGCGCGGCCTGATGATCGCCACACCTTCCAACCCGACGGGAACGTCGATATTGCCGGCCGAACTGGCCGCCATCTGCGATTGGGCGCGCGCGCACGACGCCTTCCGCATCGTCGATGAGATCTACCTGAATCTCGGCGACCCCGACGCCCATGGGCGTGCACCGCAGACAGTGCTGGCCGTCGACGATGACGCCTTCGTCATCAACAGTTTCTCCAAGTATTTCGGCATGACAGGCTGGCGCCTGGGCTGGTGCGTCGTGCCCGAAGCCCTGGTGCCGGTCATGGAACGGCTGGCGCAGAACTACTTCATCTGCCCGTCCACGCTGGCGCAGATGGCCGCGCTGACGTGCTTTACGCCAGAATCCCTCGCCGTGTGCGAAGCACGCCGGCAAGAGTTCGCCCGCCGCCGGGCATTGGTACTCGATGGACTGGCGCGCATCGGCCTGCCGGTGCCGGTGCCACCCGACGGCGCGTTCTACGTGTATTTCGACGTGCGCGGCACGGGGCTGACGGCATGGCAATTCTGCGAACGTGCGCTGCACGAGGCGCATGTGGCGCTCACGCCGGGACGCGACTTTGGCGATTGTGGGGCGGATGCGCACGTGCGGTTGTCATATGCAGCCTCCACCGAGCAATTAAGCGAGGCCATCGAACGGCTCGGGCGCTTCATGCGCCGGCTGCAAGAGGAACGCGGCGCATAAGCGCTCACGCCCGGCCGATCATGACAAACGCTGTCGATGATTCCCGATAAGGGAACAAAGCATGCCGCCCATGGGCGGCGGTGATTTCGCAGGTCGCCCTGCGCGCAATGTGCTGGATTGCTCAGACCTGCATATTCATGATGTCCTGGTACGCGTTCACAAGCTTGTTGCGCACCTGAACCATCTGCTGGAACGAGAGGTTGGCCTTTTGAAGGTTGATCATCACGTCCTGCAGGTTGACCTCCGACGTGCCGGTGGAGAAGTCCTGCGACATCTGCTGGGCGCTTTGCTGCGCGGCGCTGACGTCCTTGAGCGCGGTTTGCAGTGCCTGCCCGAAGTCCGCTCCGCCTGCGGCCGGCGCAGCCGAGCTCTTGCCTGCCGCCAGGTCGCTGGCGGCGCGCAAGTGGCCGAGCATCTGATCGATTGCGCTGGTGTCCATATGTGTTCTGTGCCTTGTCGGTGCCTGACTCTACTTACGGCAGGCGATGCTTTTGCTGAAGGCTAAAGCAATCCCCGTACCTGTCTGCGTTCAGATGACCACGCCCTCTTCACGGTACTGCTGCAATTTGTAGCGCAGCGTGCGCTCCGAAATGCCCAGCCGCTCGACGGCCTTCTTGCGCGAGCCGCCCACGGCGCGCAGGGTTTCGAGGATGTGGACGCGCTCCAGATCACGCATGCTGGCTGGCTTGTCCTCTGCTTGCGGCATGGCGATGGACATTGCAGCGGGCTGGAAGTCCATGGCCGGTGCAGCGGGCGCGATGGCGGCGAAAGGCGCGGCGACGGCGCCATCGGGCGTCCAGTCCGGCAGGCACATGCGCACGTCGTCGGCCGTCATGGTGTCGCCGCTGGCCAATATCAGCGCGCGTTGCACAGTGTTTTCCAGTTCGCGCACGTTGCCGGGCCAGCGCCAACCGGCAAGAACTGCCGCCGCTTCGCCGGCAATTCTTGCCGTTTTGCCGATCCGTTCGCCGTGCCGACCGACAAAATGGGCCGCCAGCGCAAGCACGTCGCCCGGCCGCTCGCGCAGGCTCGGGATCGCCAGGGGGAACACATTCAGACGGTAGTACAAGTCTTCGCGGAAGCGTCCGCCCTGCACTTCGCGCAGCATGTCGCGGTTGCTGGTGGCCAGCACGCGGATGTCGAGCGGAATCGCCTTCTTGCCGCCGACGCGTTCGACTTCGCGTTCCTGTAGCACGCGCAGCATCTTGGCTTGCAGACCGAGCGGCATTTCGGAAATTTCGTCGAGCAGAATGGTGCCGCCCTGTGCTTGCTCGAATTTGCCGGCCTGTGAAGTCTGCGCCCCGGTAAAGCTGCCCTTCTCAAAACCGAACAGCGTGGCTTCGAGAAGGTTTTCGGGGATCGCCGCGCAATTGATCGCCACGAACGGCCCGCTCTTGCGACGGGAATGCTGGTGGATGTAGCGCGCGAAAACTTCCTTGCCGGTGCCGGATTCGCCTGTCAGCAGCACCGTTGCATCCGTTTGCGCGACTTTGGCGGCCAGTGCCAGCACGGCGCGCGTGCGCGGGTCTTCGGCCACCATGTCGTCCTGCGTCGGCGTGACGCGCGCGTGGCGGCGCACGTTTTCCAGCAACACGTCGGCTTCGAACGGCTTCATCAGGAATTCGCACGCACCGCCGCGCATGGCGGCCACGGCCTTGTCGACGTCGCCGAAAGCGGTCATCAGCAGCACTGGCAGATGCCTGTGGCGCGCGCGGATCTGGCCGAGCAGTTCGAGCCCGTCCATCGGGTCCATGCGCAGATCGCTGATGACCAGATTGAAGTGCGCGCCGTCGAGCGTCTGCAAAGCTTCTGGCCCACTGGCGGCAAGCGTGACGCGGTGGCCGGCCGAGCTGAGGATCAGTTCGATCGCGTCGCGCAGTGCCGCGTCGTCGTCGACCACCAGAATGTTGAGCGTTTCGATCATGTCAGGTCCTGTTCGCAGGGGCGCGGTGCATGCGCGCTGGGTTCATTCGGATTGGCCGGCGTGCTCATGCGGCAAGCTCCTCAGTTCTGGCCACTTCGTTCTGCACGATGAGCGGCAGCGAGAACGTGAACTCACTCCCCACGCCGGGCTCGGACCACAGCGCGATGTCGCCACCGTGCGCACGCGCCACACCGCGCGCGATGGCCAGTCCAAGACCGGTGCCGTCCGCGCGCGTGGTGAAGAAAGGTTCAAAGAGGCGGTCCTGCATGGCCGGCTCGATGCCACGGCCGTCGTCGCGCACGCGGAATCGCACCGCTTCGCCGTCGAGATCGGCGGCCAGCAGCACACGACCGCCCTCGCCCAGCACCTGCAATGCGTTCTCAAGCAGGTTGGTGAGTGCGGCGGCGATCTCTTTGCGATTCCCGAAGACTTGCTCGGTGCCTGCCGCGCAGTCGGTGTCGAACACCACGCCGCCGCGTGCGGCCACGGGTTCGATGGTGTGACGCAGCTCGGCGATCAGCTCGCAGATGCCGAAGGCTTCGCGGCCAAGTGCCTCGCCACGGGCGAAGATCAACATGTCTTGGATCAGCCGTTCGAGGTGGCGCAGGCGTTCTACCGCGCGGCCGGCAACGTCCGCGCGCTGCGTGGCGGCCAGTTGCGTATTGGCAAGGTGCCCGGTGTACAACAGGGCCGAGGCCAGTGGCGTACGCAATTGGTGTGCGAGCCCGGCGACCATCTCGCCCATGGCGGCCAGGCGTTCATTGCGCGCCGCGGCGCGGCGCATGCGCCAGGCTTCGGTCACGTCGTGCAGCAATACGATGCGGCCGCCTGAGCGATCCAGCGCGGTTTCCGAAATCGACACACGGCATTCGGCTTCCGCCGAAGCAAGCTCCCATTCACCCGGCGTATCGCTGGCGACCAGCATGCGTGCGGCAAATGGCTGCCAATCGCTGCCGACCAGTGCGCTACCCAGCATGGCGCTGGCAGCCTTGTTGATCTGCTCGACGCGACCATGGTTGTCGAGCACGACCACGCCGGCGGGCAGCGCTTCAAGCAACAGGTCAAGCCGTTCGGTCAGGACGCCGACCTGCTGCTGCAGGCCGCCATAGGCCTGAGTCAGCTCTTCCGAGGCGCGAGCGAAGACCTGGAAGGCTTCGGCCAGTCCAGCGGCATCCAGCGGCGGCGTTAGGGGTGCGTTCATGATGGCTAGCCAGGGCCATTTGCGATGGATGGCACTTTATGCCCGCCCATGCGCTGGCCGAGGCCGGATTAGCCGGCAAAACTTGCCGCTTATTGCCGGCTCGCGCGAGCCGTGCCGCGCTCAGAATGCGTCCATCCGAAATGGGACCGTAGCCTCTACTGGACACGAGCATGGCCGCCGACGACGCCCTCACCGCTCCGCCACCTTCACCGTGGCAGGCGATCACCGACAATCTGAACAAGCTCACGCAGCGCCAGAAGCTGGCGGGTGGCGTGGCGCTTGCCGTGGCCATCGCCCTGCTGGTGGGTATGTGGCTGTGGAGCAAGCAGCCGGATTACGCGGTGCTCTTCTCCAACCTTGCGGAGAAGGACGGCGGCCAGATCGTGGCTGCGCTTCAGCAGCAGAACGTGCCGTACAAAGTGGAAGCCGGCGGCGCCACGATCCTGGTACCGAGCGAGCGCGCCAATGAGCTGCGCCTGCTGATGGCATCGCAAGGTCTGCCCAAGGGCGGCATGGTCGGTTTTGAATTGATGGACACGCAGAAGTTCGGCATGTCGCAGTTCAATGAGCAGGTGAACTACCAGCGCGCGCTGGAAGGTGAGCTGGCGCGCACGATCCAGTCGATCGCGGCCGTGGGCGGCGCGCGTGTCCATCTGGCGATGCCCAAGCAGACAGCCTTTTTGCGCGACGAGCAAAAACCCAGCGCGTCGGTGGTGGTGACGCTGCGTGCCGGGCGTCGTCTCGAACCCCAGCAGGTGGCGGGCATCCTGCATCTGGTGTCGTCCAGCGTGCCCGATCTGTCGGCCGATCAGGTCAGCATCATCGATCAGAACGGCAACCTGCTCACGCAGAAGCGCGATCCGCGCTCGCCGGGGCTCGATCCGACCCAGCTCGAATACGTCGATGAAGTCGAAGCCAGCTACATCAAGCGCATCCAGACGATCCTCGAACCGGTGCTGGGCAACGGCAACTTCCGCGCGCAGGTGACGGCGGACGTGGACTTTGACGCCACCGAGCAGACGTCCGAAACCTACAAGCCCAACCCCAACCCGAACACGGCGATCCGCAGCCAGCAGACGGCCGACAACCAGACCAACCAGCCGCCCGCGATGGGCGTGCCCGGCGCGCTGTCGAACCAGCCGCCCACGCCGGCGACCGCCCCGCTCACCACGCCGCCCCTGCCCGGCCAGAGCCAGAGCGCGCCGGTGGTGCTGACGCAATCGCGCAATGCCACCACCAACTACGAACTCGACAAGACCGTGCAACACGTCAAGCGCTCGCTGGGCGCGGTGCGTCGGCTGTCGGTCGCGGTGGTGCTGAACTACAAGACCGGCAAGGACGGCAAGGGCAATCTGCAAGCTACGCCGCTGACCGATGCCGAGATGAAGAAAATCAGCGACCTCGTGCGTGAAGCGGTTGGCTACAGCCAGGCGCGCGGCGACACGATCAACCTCGCCAATGCCGCGTTCGCCGAAGCCGCCAAGGTCGAGGCACCGGCCCTGCCGATCTGGAAGGACCCGGAATACGTCGAATACGGGCGCGAAGGTGCGCGCTACCTGGTGATGCTGTTGGCCGCGCTGATGGTGTACTTCGGCGTGGTCCGCCCGCTGGTGCGCACTGTGGTGCCCAAGCCGCCAGAGCCGGTGGATGCAGAGCCGCGGATCGATGTGATGGTCGACGACGAGGAAGACGAGACTAATCTGGACGACGTGCCGCCGGAAGTGCTCGAAGCGGAGCTGGCGAAGATGAGCTTCGAACGCAAGGTGGAGCGCGCCCGCGAGATCGTCCAGAAGGACCCGAAGATCGTGGCGCAGATGATCAAGGAATGGATGGGAGGAGGCACCAGTGGCGAAGGAAGGTAACGAAGGCGTCGAGAACGCCGCCCTGCTGCTGCTCACGCTCGGCCCGGATCATGCGGCCGAAGTGCTCAAGCACATGTCGCCGCGCGAAGTGCAGAAGCTGGGCGCGGCCATGGCTAAGCTACCGCCCAACCCGCGCGAACGCGTCGGCAAGCTGGTCGAGAAAATGCAGCTTTACGCCGCGCACGGCTCGCACATCCAGCCGGATGAAGAGACCATCCGCGTCATGCTGACCAAGGCGCTGGGCGACGAGCGGGCCGCCAATCTGATTTCGCGCGTGCTGCAGGGCTCGGATACGGCTGGCATCGAAAGCCTCAAGTGGATGGACGCGGCCACCGCCGCCGACCTCATCAAGAACGAGCATCCGCAGATCATCGCCACGATCCTGGTGCACCTTGAGTTCGACCACGCCGGCGAAATCATGCGGCAGTTCCCCGAACGCCTGCGCAATGACGTGCTGTTGCGCATTGCTACGCTCGACGGCGTGCAGCCTTCAGCGCTACGCGAGCTGAACGAAGCGCTCACGCGCGTGCTGTCGGGTTCGGCGCAGATCAAGAAGGCAGCCATGGGCGGCACGCGCCACGCGGCGGAAATCCTCAACTTCGTCGGCAGCGCGGCCGAGACCGCCATGCTCGACAAGTTGCGCGAATACGATCCAGAACTGGCGCAGAAAATCCTCGACGAGATGTTCGTGTTCGAGAACATCCTCGACATCGACGACCGCGGCGTGCAGGTCATCCTGCGCGAAGTGCAGTCCGACCAGCTTGTCATTGCGCTCAAGGGTGCGGCACCGGAAGTGCGCGAGAAAATCTTCCGCAACATGTCGAGCCGTGCAGCCGACATGCTGCGCGAAGACCTCGAATCGCGCGGGCCTGTGCGCCTGTCCGAAGTGGAAACCGCGCAGAAAGACATCCTCAAGGTCGCGCGCCGCCTGGCCGAAGAAGGTCAGGTCATGCTGGGTGGCAAAGGCGGTGGAGACAGCTTCGTATGATGAGAAGTCGTTCCATTGTCGCCTTGCACAGCACCCCGCAACGACACCGCAGCGCCTGCGGGGATCAATGACATGAATTCTCCCGTCATCCCGCGCAACCAGGCGTCCGGCGCGTTCCAGCGCTGGGAGCCTTCGGCATTCGATGCGCCGCCGATGGATGTGGCGGTCGCCACCGAACCCGAAACACTCGAGCCGCAGATCATTGAAGAACCAGCGCCGCTGGAGATCGCGCCCGGCGTGACGCTCCCGACGCTGGAAGACATCGAGCGCATCGAAGCCGAAGCGCGCAAGGCCGGCTACGACTCCGGCTACGAAGAAGGCAGCGCGCGCGGCCGTCGCGAAGCGGCCGAGCTACACCAGATGGTCCAGTCGCTCGACGACGTACTGACGCAGGTTGACCAGGAGGTCGCCGTCGAATTGCAGTCGCTCGCCATCGAACTGGCCCGCCAGATCGTGCGCGACACGCTCGCCGTGCGGCCCGAGGCCGTGCTCGCCGTCGTCCGCGAAGCGCTGGCCCAACTGCCCCAGCAGGCGGCAACCTTGCGTGTGAATCCTGCTGACGCGCAACTCATCTCCCAATACCTTGCCGACCAACCTTCTGGTCAACCGGCGCGCATTGTCGAGGACGACTCGGTCGCGCGCGGGGGTGCGTTGCTGGAGGCCGGCGGCAGCCAACTCGATGCGCAGGTGCAGACCCGCTGGCAACGCGTGGTCGAAGGCATCGCGCGCCATACGCCGGACTGGATAGATGGCTGAGCGCGACACGCCGCGCCTTGGTGACGCCTGGCGCAGATACCTCACCGATTGCACGCGTGTCGCGCAGAACGCGGCACCGTTCCAGACTTCCGGCCGGCTCACGCGCATCAACGGACTGGTGATGGAGGCCTCGGGCCTCAAGCTGCCGCTGGGTTCCGGCTGCCGCGTGCTGGTGCCGGGTGGCGGCACGGTCGAAGCAGAAGTGGTCGGCTTCAATGGCGAAAAGCTCTTCATGATGCCGACCGACGACGTGTTGGGCCTGGCGCCGGGCGCCGAAGTCGTGCCGCTGGAAGCCCCTCCGCTCTTGCCGCAGGTGGGCGAGCGATTCGAGCCGCGCCGCCGTGCCGCCGACCGCGCCAAGCACCTGCCGGTGGGCGACGAATTGTTGGGGCGCGTACTCGACGGCGCAGGCCGCCCGCTCGACGGACTCGGCCCGCTGCGTGCGCCGCAGACACGTTCCCTGCAAAGCCGCCCGGTCAATCCGCTGGGCCGAGCGCCAATCACCAATAGCCTTGACGTCGGCATCCGCGCCATCAATGGTCTGCTGACCGTCGGGCGCGGCCAGCGCCTCGGGCTATTTGCTGGCTCGGGCGTGGGCAAGTCGGTGCTGATCGGCATGATGGCGCGCTTTACCACGGCCGATGTCATCGTCGTCGGGCTGATCGGCGAGCGGGGCCGCGAGGTGAAGGAATTCATCGAACACAACCTGGGAGAGGAAGGCCGCGCGCGTTCTGTCGTGGTCGCGGCGCCTGCCGATACGAGCCCGCTGATGCGCCTGCAAGGCGCGGCCTATGCGACGACCATTGCGGAGCACTTCCGCGATCAGGGCAAGCAAGTGTTGCTGATCATGGATTCGCTCACCCGTTACGCCATGGCGCAGCGCGAGATCGCACTCGCGATCGGCGAGCCGCCCGTGACGCGCGGCTATCCGCCCTCGGTATTCGCGCGGCTGCCGGCACTGGTCGAGCGTGCCGGTAACGGCCCGGAAGGCGGCGGTTCGATCACCGCGTTCTATACCGTGCTGGCCGAGGGCGACGACCAGCAGGACCCGATCGCCGACTCGGCGCGTGCGATTCTCGACGGCCACTTCGTGCTGACCCGCGCGCTGGCCGATCAGGGGCACTACCCTGCCATCGACATCGAGCAGTCGATCTCGCGCGTCATGCACAACATTGTGCGCCCGGGGCATTTCGATCTGGTGCGACGCTTCAAGCAACTGTTCTCGCGTTATCAACGTTCGCGCGACCTGATTGCCGTGGGCGCGTACCAGCAAGGCGCCGACCCGCTGTTGGACGAGGCCGTGCGCACGTATCCGGCGCTGGAAGCCTTATTGCAGCAAAAAATCACGGATCAGGCTGACTTTGAAAGCAGCCTGCAAGCGCTGCACTTACTATTCGGCCAGAGCCTGTAAGAACCGGAAACTGATCGATGACCGCTAAACAGACGCCGCTCCAGATGCTCACCGAACTCGCGCACACGCGCGTGGACGAGGCCACGCGTCGTCTGGGTGAATTGCTGGCCACGGAACAGGCCGGTGCTGACCGCTTGCAGATGCTGGTGCAGTACCGCGCCGAATATCGCCAGCGCTTTCTCGACAATGCGCGCGACGGTATCGGCCCGGACGCATGGCGCAATTACTCGGCGTTCCTGGGCAAGCTCGACGACGCCATCGCGCAACAGCAATTGATGGTCGACCGATCGCGCCAGATGACGGCACAGGGCCAGGAAAAATGGATGGCCGAGCGCAATCGCATGAAGGCCTTCGACACCCTTGCCGCCCGCGACGAAGCGCGCGAGGCCTCGGCGATGGCGCGCCAGGAACAACGGCAGAACGACGAACACACCAGCAACAAATTCAGCCGCCAAAGCGACTGAATCGGTCGGGTTACAATTCCGGCCGGTGGCACCGGAATGCCGGGCCTGCCAATTGCGTTCACGCTGTATCCCCTTGCTGTGCCGCCGGAGTCTCCCGTGTCCGTCTTGCGCCTGATTGCCCGCCCCTTTTTGCTCGCCGTGTTGTTTCTGTCCGCCTGTGCGCCGGTGTCGGTGCGCAATGTCTGGCGCGATCCCGCCTATACCGGCCCGGCCCTGCACCACGTCGTGGTGATGGCCATCAGTCGTAGCGACGTGCAGCGACGCGTGTTCGAGGACAACTTTGCGAATTACCTGCAACAGCAAGGCGTGCAGGCGCAGGTGTCGTACAACATGCTGCCGGAGAACGGCCCGATCGCGAACGACAAGATCCAGGCGGCATTCGCCCAGAGCGGCGCGGACGGCGTGCTGGTCACGCGCATCATCCACGTCGAACAACGCCTGGATGTGGCGCCCTACCCCTACATGGGCCCGGGCTGGTACCGGCCCGGTTTCTACGGTTGGTATGGCGGCCCAGCATGGTCGGCCGTTCCGGCGGACGTGTACCAGTACTCGGTGCTGACGCTGGAAACCACGTTGTGGAGCCTGTCGTCCGGCAAGATCGTATGGACCGCCGCCAGCCAGATCGTGGAGCCCGACGATGTATCGCGGCTGGCCAGCTCGTTGGCCCAGACGCTCGTCGCACGCATGCGCGCCGAGGGGGTGCTGTAGAGGCCTGTCTGCGAGCCGCACTGATCCACGGAATCTGCCAGAACTGGCATAGCCTTTGCTGAATGGCGTGTGACTCGCTTTTCAGAAAGGACTCTCCGATGGCCGATGTAACGATGAACGTGGTGCAGGCGCTGCAAGCCATGACACCCGCTTCACCGCAAAACAGCGCCCAGTCGTCCGCTTCGCCCGCCGAGAGTTTTTCGCGTGTGATGAGCCAGCGCGGCAATACGCCGCAGAACGCGCAGCAATCGTCAAAAGCCCCTCAGGACAAGGCTCCCGGCCCGCAGGAGGCCGCTCAAGCCGAAGAAGAACCTGCTCCGGCCGGCACGGCCATCGAACGCCTTTTGGCGGCGATGAAGGCGGACACCAGCGCGACGGAAGAAGAAGACCCGCTAGCGGCCGTCAAGGCGCTCATCGAAAAGCTCACCAAGCCGGCCGACGAGAACGATGACGACAAGAGCGAAGCGCTGACCACCGACACCGACGCGGCAACATTGATCGCTACACCAGTGGTCGTGCCGGACAAGCTTGCCGCCCCGGCGGCAACTGTTGCCGATACGACGGCGACCGACGACGCAGCACTCGGCCAGACAAGCACCAAAACGCGCGGCATGCTGGATGACGCGGTGGCCACCATCGGCCGCGAAGACAATCCGCATTCCGCAGTGCAGACACCCGAGGGCGACAACGGCTTTGCCGCGCATGCCGCTCAGGCGGCCGCCAACCAGCACGCCGCCGCACAAGCGGCGCGACCTGCCGATATCCCGCAACACACCGTCCACACGCCGGTCGACAACCCCGCCTGGGCCGAGGACGTGGGCCAAAAGCTGGTGTGGACCGCCCATCAGGATTCGGGCAAGGCTTCGCTGGTGCTGACGCCGCCCTCGCTGGGCCGCGTGGAAGTTTCGCTCAACGTGAACGGCGATCAGGCCACCGCGACCTTCGTCGCCGCCAGCCATGCCGCACGCGACGCGCTGAACGATTCGATGCCCCGCCTGCGTGAAGTGCTGGCGCAGGCCGGCATCCACCTCGGACAGGCCGACGTGAGCGCCAACCAGAGCGGCCAGCAGGGGCAAGCGCAGAACGCCTGGCAAGGCAGTCGCACCACCGGCGGCAGCGGCTATGCGCAAGGCGGCGCCGCGATGACGGAAGTGGGCACTGTGCGCAGCCAGATGCCCGTGCGCAGCGGCAACGGATTGGTCGACACCTTCGCCTGACGGACCTGCAATTCAGGGGAGAAACAACACCCTGAGAGGTTTTTTTTGCGTTCGAACCCTTCATTTGACGGGTAAGGCGTCCGTTATTCAACGCATCGAACCGGCCTTCTAGGCTGGACAATGCAACGGACGCGAAAGGCAGGAAACCATGGCGAAGGAAGCACCGAAGAAAGAAGAAAGCGCGGCAGTGCCCGCCAAGCGCGGTCGCAAGGTGATTTTCATCGTCATCGGCGCGGTGCTGGTTTCGGTTGTCGTGGGCCTGGCGCTGGGCAAAGTGCTGTTTGGTCGCCACGCCAGCGGCGGTGCCACCGCCGACGGTGAGGAAGAAGTGCATGAAGCGGCCCCGCGCAAGGCCGAGCCGGGCAAGCCGCCGGTTTTCGTGAACCTGGACCCGTTCACGGTGAATCTGCAGGCCAGCGACACGGGTGTCGAACAGTATTTGCAGGCGGTTGCCACCCTGCGCGTGAGCGATGAGAAGGCTGCCGAGCAGATCAAGCTGTACATGCCGCAGATCCGCCACGAAGTGCTGTCGCTGATGGCGGCCAAGACGTCTGCCGACGTCAGCACGCTGGAAGGCCGCAAGCAACTGGCGGAGGAAATCCGCGACGTGAGCAATGAAGTGCTGGGTTTCTCGCCGCCAAAGAACAAGCGGGGCAAGAACCCGGCCAACGACGATTTTCCGGTGATGGCGGTGTTCTTCACCCAATTCATCGTGCAGTAACACGAACGGACATACAGGGCATCGAGGACACCGGGGCGCAGCGATGGGACAGGATTTTCTCTCTCAGGATGAAGTAGATGCCCTGCTGCGCGGCGTAACCGGCGAATCCGACGAGCCGGACACGCCGGACGACGACGGCACGGGCATACGGCCGTATGACCTTGCCACGCAGGAGCGGATCGTGCGCGGGCGCATGCCCACGCTCGAACTCATCCACGAACGCTTCGGCCGCTACCTGCGGATCGGGCTGTTCAACTACATGCACCGCAATTCGGAGGTGTCGATCGGCTCCATCCGCGTGCAGAAGTACAGCGAATTCGTGCGCAACCTGGTGGTGCCGACCAACCTCAACCTGGTCATGGCCAAGCCGTTGCGCGGCACGGGCCTGATCGTGTTCGACCCGAACCTGGTGTTCCTGGTGGTCGACAACATGTTCGGCGGCGACGGGCGCTTTCATACGCGCGTGGAAGGCCGCGACTTCACCGCCACCGAGCAACGCATCATCCAGGGCCTGCTCAAGGTGGTGTTCGCCGAATACGAACGCGCCTGGGCGCCAGTCTTCACGCTGCAATTCGAATACATCCGCAGCGAGATGAATTCGCAGTTCGCCAACATCGCCACGCCATCGGAAATCGTCGTGGCGACGACTTTCACGCTTGAGTTTGGCGGTGCGCAGGCCGATATGCATGTGTGCTTTCCGTATTCGATGGTCGAGCCGATCCGCGACATCCTGTACAGCTCGATGCAGTCGGACCACATCACGCAGGACAAGCGCTGGGTGAGCCTGATGTCAAAGCAAGTGCGTTCGGTCGACGTGGAAATCGTCGCCAACCTTGCGGAAACCACGCTCACGCTGCGCGACGTGGCCAACTTCAAGGTGGGCGACGTGATTCCGCTGGATATCCCCGAGATGATCAGCGCGCACGTCGACGGCGTGGGCGTGCTGGAAGGCAAGTACGGCACGCAGAACGGCAATTACGCCCTGCGCGTGGAGCGCTTCATCACGCCCGAAGACACTGAAATCAACCTGATCGCGACGAAATTGGGAGTTGAACAACATGGCTGATCTCGACACCGCCGACAGCATCACCGACGACGACTGGGCAGCCGCCATGCAGGAACAGGCCGTGCCCGCCGCTGCGCCGCAACCGGCCAACAATCTGTTCCAGAACTTCGGCCAGCCTGCGGCACCGACGGGGCCGTCGACGATGAATGACTTCGATCTCATCCTCGACATCCCGGTGAACATCACCGTGCAACTGGGCCGCACCAAGATTTCGATCCGCAACCTGCTGCAACTGGCGCACGGCTCAGTGGTGGAACTCGACGCCCTGGCGGGCGAGCCGATGGACGTGCTCGTCAACGGCACGCTCATCGCACAAGGCGAAGTCGTGGTGGTGAACGACAAGTTCGGTATCCGCCTGACCGACATCGTCACGCCTTCGGAGCGCGTGCGGAAGCTGCGGACCTGATTGGCACACAGAGCCTCCGATTGGAGGCTTTTGTGAATTGCCGACAATACTTGGGAAAAGTCTGACCTAGCCCAGCCTTTGGACGCAGTCGCGTCGATACAGTCGCGCCCTTCCCCATCCAAGGCGCGGCCATGAATCAAGAGAGTTTCATCCCCGGCAAGGACGCTTCGCTCGAAGCCTCCATCTCCACCCTGCGCGGCGTACTGGCCGCTCGCGGTTTCGACGTCGAAGAGGCCTCCTGGCTCAATCCGGTTGACGGCGTGTGGTCCGTGCATCTGCGCGACACGGCGTGCCCCATCATGTTCTCCAACGGCAAGGGCGCAAGCCAGTTGGCGGCCCGCGCGAGCGCACTGGGCGAGTTCGTCGAACGCGTCAACAGCCGCCACTTCTGGACGCATTACTACTTGGGCGCAGAGCGCGCTGGCGCGGCCGCCGTGCACGACGCACGCGAGCGCTGGTTTGCCGTGCCGGAGGACGGTGAGTGGCCCGAAGGACTGCTCGATGAAGCGTTGATCGAACATTACGACCCGGAGGGCAACATCGATGCGGCCATGCTCGTCGACCTGAACTCCGGCAACCGCGAACGCGGCATCTGCGCCCTGCCCTTTACGCGACTGTCCGACGAGGCAACCGTGTGGATGCCGGTGAACATCGTCGGCAACCTGTTCCTCTCCAACGGCATCGCCGCCGGCAATACGATGTTCGAAGCGCGCAGCCAAGCGCTGTCGGAGGTGCTGGAACGCCACGTCAAATATCGCGTGATCGCCGAAAACCTGTGCCTGCCCGATGTCCCCGATGACGTGCTCGCGCGCTACCCGGTCAGCGTGGCGGGCATCGAAGCGCTGCGCGCCGCGGGCTTCGGCATTCTGGTGAAAGACGCTTCGCTCGGCGGCGAATTTCCCGTCATGTGCGTGGCGCTCATCAATCCGAAGGACCAGGGCCTGTACGCCAGCTTCGGCGCGCACCCGAACATCGCCATTGCGCTGGAACGCGCGTTGACCGAACTCCTGCAGGGCCGCGCGCTGGACGCGCTGGACGGTTTCCCGCCGCCCACGTTCGACGCCGACGATGCCGCATCGCCGGCCAACCTTGAATTGCACTTCGTCGATTCGAGCGGCCTGATCGCGTGGGATTTCGTACGCAGTACGCCGGATTTCGATTTTGCGGACTGGAACTTCGCAGGCAATACGCGCGATGAATACGCCTGGCTGTGCGAGTGCATCGAGCGCCAGGGGTATGAGATCTACGCCATCGATTACGAACACCTGAACGCCTACACCTGCCGCATGCTGGTGCCGGGCATGTCGGAGGTCTATCCGGTGGAAGACCTCGAATGGGAGAACAACAGCATCGGCATCGCGTTGCGCGAATACCTGTTTGACGTCGGCGCGCTGAGGGATGCGCAATGCCAGCAATTGCTGGACGAACTGCAGGAATCGGACCTTGCCGATGAGCGCCCGATCTGGGAACTGATCGGTCTGGCGATGCCCGACGACCAGCCCTGGAAGCAGCTACGCATCGGGGAGCTGAAAACACTGCTGGCGTTGGCCGTGGGCGACGCTGACGCGGCACGCGAAGGGTGCGAGTGGATCGAGCATTTCAACGATCTGCCCACAGCGCGCGCCAAGGTGTACCGCTGCGTGAGAGCCTTGCTTGAATTGACTGACCGCGACGCATTCGAGCAGGCGCTGACGCTGAGTTTCGGTGCCGAAACCGTGGCACGCGCAGCGGCGCTGGTCGACCGGAAAGAACGCTTCTTCGGCTTGAACCGGCTGGGGCGCAACTTTGAAGGGAGCGCGCTGCACCAGCGCCTGCTCGCAGAACACGACAAGCTCGGCATCGGGCGCTAAGGCCGCACTGACAGGGGTTTGCGCTGGCGCATGATGGCGCGCCAGCGCAGCCTTTACATACGTGTTCGCAATTGTTATTGCGAACCATTCTTGTTATCCTCGCGGGCATTGAAATCCCTGCCCGCAGTCGCTGTGACTCTCATCGCCGTCCTGTTGTCCCTCATGTCCGCGACCGCGCTCTATGGGGCTTCGCGTCACCAGCGTCTGCTGCGTGAAGCGTTGCCTGCGCGCGCCGCGCTGATCGGCGCCGCCGTGCTTGCAGCCTTGTCGTGGCACGCCTGGGCGACGGTACTGTGGGCGACATCCGCCACCGCGGCCACCTTGTCGGTCATCATGCTCGGTGCCGTTGCCTGGCCCATCTTGCTGGCGATCTTCAAACCTGCAGCCGAACGGGTGCGCTGATGTGGGGAAAAGTCTCCGCAGGTGTGGTGCTCGGGCTGCCCTTATCCGTGTTCCTGCTAGGCGCGCTGGCCTATGCGTTGCCCGGTCCCTGGCAGGATTCCACCATCGGGGTGATGTTGCTGCTGCCGCCGGTGTGGATGGCAGTCATCACGGCCAGCGCCAGCTTCCGTAACGGCCTGCGCGCTTGGCGCGTCATGGCGCTGTGCACTGCCCTTGCCTTTGCCCTGCTGTCGCTGGCCCGGCTCGCCGGTTGAGGACGATCCATGTTCAAGGCCGCCACGCTTCGCGTCTTTCTGACCCTGCATACCTGGACTGGAATCTGCGCCGGTCTCGCGTTGTTCGTCGCCTTCTACGCCGGCGCCATCACCATGTTCCACGGCGAATTGCATGGATGGGAGAAGCGCCCGACCACGCAGATCGTGCAGGACGATGACGGCACCGCCCTGGTCGCAGCACTCCATGCCAAGTATCCGGAAGCGCGCAACAACTTCGCCATCCAGCCCGCCACCGATGAATCGCCGACGCCGTATGCGTGGTGGATCGACAAAAGCGGTCAGTGGCAGCACGCCTCGCTCGCCGAACTGAGGGGCGAGGCGCACGACGACGGCGCTTCGGTGATCTCGGAACTCGTCAACGAGTTGCACTACACGCTGGGGATTCCCGGCGTGGGTATTTACCTGATGGGCATTGTCAGCATGCTGTATGGCGTGGCGCTCATTTCGGGCGTGATCATCCATCTGCCGACTTTGATGAAGGATCTTTTTGCGCTGCGCGTGGGCAAAAACCTCAAGCGCATGTGGCAGGACGCACATAACGTGGTCGGCATCCTCAGCCTGCCGTTCCATGTGATTTTTGCTGTGACCGGCACGGTGCTGTGTCTGAGCCTGGTGATCATGGCCACCTTCAATACGCTGGCCTACAACGGCAAGCTGGCGGCCGAAACCAATCGCGTCATGGGGCATGGCGTCGTGCGCAAGCCAACCGGCGAGGCGGCGCCGATGCTGTCGCCCATGCAGCTCGTCGAGCACGCGCGTACCGTGCAGCGCGACTTCGTCCCAGTATGGATCGCATTCGAGAACTACGGCGACCGCGCCGCTTTCGTCGAAGTGCGCGGCGAGACGCCCGGCGCACTCGGCACCTACGGCGGCATCACGGTCGACGCCTCGACGGGTGAAATCCTCACCGTTCAGGTTGGCGGTCAACGCGACGCCAACCACGCGCTGCTGGCCGGCGTGTATGGCCTGCATTTCGGCAGCTACGGCGGCTTTGCCGTTCGCGTGTTGTATTTCGTGCTCGGACTGATGGGGGCATTGCTGTTCTACAGCGGCAACCTGCTGTGGATCGAATCTCGCCGCAAGCGGCAGCAGGCTCATCAGACGGGCCCGGTGCGGTTCATGGCGCGGCTGACCGTGGGCGTGTGCTTTGGACTCGCTGCAGGCATCGCTGCAGCACTCATCGCCAATCAGATCGCGATCGCCGTGGGCGGCAACATCGGCCTGTCGGAGCGCGTCGCATGTTTTGGTACCTGGCTCGCCTGCTTCATCTGGGCCTTTGTGCGCAGCCCTGCTCGCGCGAGTTTCGAACTGCCCTACTTTGCCGCCGCCCTGTCGTTGGCCGTGCCCGTGGTCAATATCGCCCTGCGCGGTGGCACGATTGCGGCCGGTGGACATGACGCCAGTGCGTTCATCGTCATCGACGTGATGTCCGCCGCGCTGGCAGCCGGCTTGTACGCGCTGGGCCGCGCAGCCCGTCGCCGCGCCCGCGACGGCCAGCCCAACAGCGTGTGGGCGCTGCGCCCGGCCACCTGAATCGACGGCGTTTTTTTTCGGAACGGCATTATTTGCCGCCCTTTTCACGCGCTTATCGACGGCTGAAAAATCGCCGCGCTCGATAAGCTGCACACAGTTCCATTCACCGTGTGCAGTGTCGTGAAGCCGATTCTCCTGCGGGCCGCGCCCGTCGCTTTTCTTGCCCTGAGCCCTGTTGCCCGCGCAGCAGACGGTTCGCTGTCGGCAGCCGGTAGCCTGTTGCAGATGCTGTTCGGCCTGGCCGTGGTGCTGGCAGCCTTGTTCGGCGCCCTGCACCTGCTGCGCCGCGTACAGGGTTCGCGCCCCGGACTGGCCGGCAATCTGAAGGTGCTGAGCGCCACGGCCGTCGGCCCGCGCGAGCGCGTGGTGCTGGTGTCGGTAGCCGACAAGGTGCTGGTGCTTGGCGTGGCGCCGGGGCGGATCAATGCCCTGCACACGCTGGATGCTGCCGATCTGCCCGCCGCGCCCGAAGCCGCCGCGCCGACATTGCCGACCGCCGATTTCGCTGCCCGCCTCAAGCAGTTGCTGGAGGGCAAGCGCAATGCGCGCTGAACGCCTCATCCGCGCAGCGCTGGTCGTCGCACTGACGTTGCTGCCCGCACTGGCGGCTGCGCAGGCTCTGCCGGCACTGACCAGCGTGCCCGGCCCGGGCGGTTCGACGACCTACAGCCTGTCGGTGCAGACGCTGTTGATGCTGACAGCGCTGAGCTTCATCCCGGCCGTGATGCTGATGATGACGAGCTTCACGCGCATCATCATCGTGATGTCGCTGCTGCGTCACGCGCTCGGTACGCAGACTTCGCCGCCCAATCAGGTGATCGTCGGCCTGTCGCTGTTCCTGACTTTCTTCGTGATGTCGCCAACCATCGACCGCGTCTACCAGGAAGCATGGGT
Organism: Uliginosibacterium sp. sgz301328; assembly: GCF_041807905.1. Taxonomy (NCBI): domain Bacteria; kingdom Pseudomonadati; phylum Pseudomonadota; class Betaproteobacteria; order Rhodocyclales; family Zoogloeaceae; genus Uliginosibacterium; species Uliginosibacterium sp. sgz301328. The sequence goes on along the minus strand of NZ_JBGVSA010000006.1, from coordinate 121,638 downwards.
GCCGTTGTCCCGCAATGAGATCCAGTTCGACGAGGCCATGACGCGCGCCACCGTGCCGCTCAAGACCTTCATGTTGCGCCAGGTTCGCGAACCCGACCTGTCGCTGTTCTCCAAGCTCGCCAAGACGCCGAAAGTGGAAAAGGCCGACGACCTGCCGCTGCGCGTGGTCGTGCCGGCCTTCGTGACGAGCGAGCTGAAAACTGCCTTCCAGATTGGTTTCATCATCTTCATTCCGTTCCTCATCATCGACATGGTGGTGGCATCCGTACTCATGTCGATGGGGATGATGATGATGTCGCCGGTCATCGTCTCCCTGCCTTTCAAGATCATGCTGTTCGTGCTCGTGGATGGCTGGAATCTGCTGGTCACATCGCTGGTAACGAGTTTCGGGAGCTGAACATGACACCGACCACTGTCGTCGCCCTCGGTCGAGAGGCGCTGGAATTGACCCTGCTGGTGGCTGCACCGCTGTTCATCGCCGCGCTGGTCACCGGCCTGATCGTGAGCATTCTGCAAGCGGCCACGCAGATCAATGAAATGACGCTGTCGTTCGTGCCCAAGCTGGTGGTGATCTTCGGTACGCTGATCGTGGCCGGCCCGTGGATGATCACCATGCTGACGGACTACATCCGACGGTTGTTCGAATCGATCCCCACGCTGATCGGGTAGCGCAGCATGTTGTCCGTCACCAGCGCGCAATTGTCGGCGCTGCTCGTTACCTGGCTGTATCCGCTGGCGCGCGTTCTGGGCCTGATGAGCGTGGCGCCGCTGTTCGGCAACCAGGCCGTGCCGCGCCGCATCCGGCTGGCCGCAGGGCTGGCGGTGACGTTTGCGCTGGTCGGCGCATTGCCTGCTGCGCCGGAGATCGACCCGGGCAGCTACATTGGCATCGCCGCGTTCGCGATGCAGATCTTGATCGGCGTCGGCATGGGCATGGTGATGCGCGTGGTGTTCGCCGCGACCGACGTCGCCGGTGAAATCATCGGCATGGAAATGGGCTTGTCGTTCGCGACTTTTTTCGACCCGCAAAGCCAGGGGCAGACATCGGTCATCGCCGAGTTCATCGGCCTGCTGACCGCACTGGTGTTCCTGTCCTTCAACGGTCATTTGCTGCTCATCGACGTCCTCGCGCGCAGCTTCGAGTGGTTGCCGGTCGATTCGCGCCCGCTCGCGGCACGCGGATGGATGGCGCTGGTGAGTACCGGCATGACGATGTTTGCGGCAGGCGTGTTGTTGTCGCTGCCCATCGTCGCCGCGCTGCTGATTACCAATATCGCGCTGGGCGTGCTCACGCGCGCCGCGCCTCAGCTCAACATCTTTTCGCTGGGCTTTCCGATCACCTGCACGATCGGCTTTCTGCTTCTGCTGCTGTCGATGAATGTGATGGCGCCCGTACTGCAGTCACTCTTCGATCGAGGATTCGATTTGCTGGCGATGGTGCTCAAGGCCTGGCATCCGTAAGGGCACGCACGGGCTGGAGTGTTCGCAGCGCGGACACCACGTCATCGAGCACCGCCCGCCAATCGCCAAGCTGGCGCTGGCGGAACAGACGCGCGGTGGGATACCACGGACTGTCGCTGCGCTCGTCCATCCAGCGCCAGTCCGGATTGCGTGCCAGCAGTATCCATACGGGCTTGCCGAGTGCGCCCGCCAGATGCGCCACCGAGGTGTCCACACAGACGACGAGGTCGAGATTTTCGATGACCGCCGCGGTATCGGAAAAGTCACGCAGCGCACCGCCCAGGTGCGTCAGCGATGCGGGCATCGTATCCGCTTGCAGCGCTTCTTCCGCCGGGCCCTTCTGCAATGAGAACCACGCCAGGTCCGGCACGCTCCACAACGGCGCCAGCGCTTGCAGCGGGATGGAGCGGACAGCGTCGCGTTCATGGGTCGGTCGGCCCGCCCATACGATGCCGACGCGTCGGCGCCCTGCCGCGGCTTCGTCGATGCGCGACCGCCAGTGCTGCACTTTGACGATGTCGGCGTCGATGTAGCGCGCAAAGGCTGGTATCGAGCCGGCCCGCGTGCCCATCAATCCGGGCAGGCTCATGATGTGCGCGTGATAGTCATACGCGGAGGCGTGAACGCTGGTCTGCGCGGTGTCCACGCCATGAGCCTTGGCGATGAGCGTTTGCATGCCCAGCGGCACCAGCACATCGATGCAAGCGGGGCCTCGCGCGGCGATCAACTGCGCATAGCGCACCGCTTGGATCACGTCGCCAAAGCCCTGTTCGCCCACCAGCAGAAGCCGTTTCCCCTGCAACGGCTCGCCTCGCCACGCCGGGCACGACACGGCGTTCCAGCTATTGCGGTTGGCGATGTTGCGACGGTGTTCGTAGTAGCGCCAGCCTTCTTCGAATTGGCCACGCCGAAGATGGATATGCGCCGCGCCAAGCCCGGCCTGCCCCAGTTGCGGGGAGAGCTTGAGCGCTTCGAGGTGGAGCGACAGCGCTTGGTCGTAACGCTCCTCGAATTCGAGGCACCCGGCGAGATTCACCAAGGCGGCGGATCTGCGTTCTATCGTCAGCGCGTGGCGATAGCAGTCTGCCGCATGGTCGAAGCGCCCCTGCAGCTCACGTGCCAACCCCAGGTAAAACCACACCTCGAATCGACCGGGATCGCGCGCGCTGGCCCGTTCGAGAAAAAACAGGGATTCCTGGGCTCGCTGAGCCTTGACCAATAGTGCTCCGAGGGCCCTGAGTGCTTCACCGTCGTCCAGGGCCGCGATCATGCGTTGCGCGCGCCGGCTGCAGATTTCCTTTTGCAGTGCCTGCGCAATCGTGGCGGCAAGAGGTTCCCATTGCCCAAGCAAGCGCTGCCGAAACAAGCGCGCGGTGGGATACCAGGGGCTGTCCTGACGTTCGCTGAGCCAGCGCCATTCGGCATTGCCGGCCAGCAGAATCCACACGGGCTTGCCAAGCGCGCCCGCCAGATGGGCGACGGACGTGTCGACGGTGATGACCAGATCGAGCTGCGAAATCACCGCCGCCGTCTCGGCATAGTCGCCCAGGTAGTCGCCCATGGCGTGGACGAATGCGCCGGCAGGCAGCGCCGATAGTTGGCTCTGGGCCGCGCCCTTCTGGAGCGACACCCACGCTATGCCGGGGACGGCGAACAGCGGCGCCAGTGCTCCGATCGAAGCCGAGCGCCAGGCATCGCGCGTATTGCTCGCGTTGCCCGCCCACACCAATCCAACCCGCATATCCGTCGCCGGCAGGCGCGACAAACGCTGCGCCCAACGTGCCACGCGCGCGTTGTCCGCTTGCAGGTAGGGGATGTCGGCGGGAATCGATTCGAGTGTCGTCGCCGCGCGCAGCGGCGCACTCATGATGGGCATCCACGCGTCGTAGTGCTCATATCCGCCGTCGATGAGAACTTCATCCACGCCTTTGGCTGTGCGCAGGAGGTCGTCCATACCACGCATGGATAGCACGCCAATGCGCGAAGCTCCCTGCGCCTTCAGTAGCATTGCGTAGCGCACGAACTGGATGGAGTCGCCCGCCCCTTGCTCCGCGACCAGCAGCAGCGAGCGCCCGGTCAGAGGTTCGCCCCGCCAGCGTTCGATACCGAGTTGGGCGAAATGGTCTGCCACCTCGACCTTGAGCGGGCGATATTCGTAATCGGCCCAGCCTTGTGCGAAATCGCCATTGCGCAGTCGCGCCAACGAGCGATAGAAACGCGCGATCGGCAGATCGGGCGCACACTGTACGGCTTCTTCATACAGCGTCGCTGCGACATCGTGTTCGCCGCGGATATCGTGGATCGCGCCAAGGTTGAGGCGCGCGGCCGGCTTGTCCGGCGTGAGAAGTATGACCCGCCGGTATAGCGCGATGGATTCGTCGTAGTGTTCGAGCTTGCCTAGCACGAGCGCGAGATCGAACAGCGCGGCGGGATCGTCGGGCGCCAACGTCAATGCGCGGCGGGCCAGCGTCTCTGCCTCGGCGTGGCGGCCCGAGGCGACGAGGCGCGCGACCTGTTGCCGGATCGCTGCGGATGCGTTCTCGGGCGAAGCGGCATCCGCCGACGTCATACGTCGGCAGCCACCTGTTGTGCGAGGGCGGCCCGCACTTCTTCGATCGCCTCGGTCCAGTCCCCCAGGCGGCGTTGGCGGAACAGGCGTGCCGACGGATACCAGGGGCTGTCGCTGCGCCCTTCGAGCCAGCGCCAATCCGGATAGATGTACGGCAGTACCCACACGGTCTTGCCGAGCGCGCCGGCAAGGTGGGCAATGGAGGTGTCGACCGCGATGACGAGATCCAGCCCGTCGATGGCAGCGGCAGTATCGTCAAAGGTCTGAAAATGCGAACCGAGGTCGATCAACGGCGTGGTGTTGGTCGCCAGCTCATCGGCCCCGCGCCCCTTCTGCAGCGAGAACCATGCAATGCCGTCGAGGCCCCACAAGGGCGATAGCGCGTCCAGCGGGATCGAGCGGCGCGCGTCGCGGCCGAAGGTCGGATTGCCGGCCCACGCGATGCCGACGCGCAAACGCCCCTTGGCGTCGTCGTCGATACGCTGTTGCCAGACGGCGCGGCGCGCTTCGTCAGAGTGGATGTAGCGGTATTGGCCGGGAATGGTGTCGAGCTGTGTGCCGAGTACCGAGCCAAAACTCATTACGTTGATCCAATAGTCGTAATCGGCGCTGTCCGCCTCCAGCAGTGACTGCGCAACGCCGTCGGCGCGGGCGATCAAGGCGCGGGTAGCGCCGGAGACCATCACGTCTACGGTCGCTCCAAGGTCGGCGGCGACACGCGCATATCGGACGAACTGGAACAGGTCGCCAGCGCCTTGTTCGGTCAGTACGAGCAGCCTCTTTCCGGCCAGCGGCTCGCCTCGCCATTCGGGGCAAATCAGGTTGCCGCGGAACGATTCGTTGCCTTTGATGCGAGTGCGATATTCGTAGAACGGCCACGCTTTTGCGTAATCGCCGCGCCGCAGATGAATGGACGCGATGCCATGCCCGGCCTGCCCGCGCACGGACTCATCGTCGACCGCGCGTTGGTAGCACTCCAGCGCTTCGTCGTAGTGCCCGGTGTTTTCCAGGCTCGTCCCCAGATTGACCTGGATCGCCGGATGCCCGGGGTCGATTTCCCCGGCGCGGCGATAGCATGGCATCGCCTCATCGGGGCGGCCGAGCGAGTCTATGCACAAGCCAAGATAGAACCATCCTTTGAGGCTCTTCGGATCCCGCGCGACGAGCCGTTCGAGGAAAAATCTGGCCTCGTTGAAGCGGCGCGAGCGATTCAACGCGATTCCTGTCTCCAACAGGATGTCGTTGTCATCGAGCGCAGCCAGGAGAGCATCGACGTCGATCTGTTTGCCGGACATGGTGCTCACTCCTGCATGCCGGTGGCCACTTGCCAAGCGTCGAGCGCGTGGCCCAGACGGTCGACGACGTCGCTCCACTGTCCAAGCCGGGTCTGCCGGAACAGGCTTGCGGTCGGGTACCAGGGGCTGTCCTCGCGTTCTATCAGCCAGCGCCAGTCGGAGTTGTACGCCAGCAATACCCACACCTGCTTGCCGAGCGCTCCGGCGAGGTGAGCCACCGAGGTGTCGACCGCGATCACCAGGTCGAGATTGGCGATGACGGCCGCGGTGTCGGCGAAATTCGCGAGGTAGTCGCTCAGGCAGCAGACGTAGCTGTTGCCACCCAACTGAGCCAGTTGGGCCTGCGCGGCGGCCCCTTTCTGCAGTGCGAACCACGCAATATTGGGTGCCGCAAGCACCGGTTCGAGCTCACGCAACGTGATCGAGCGATAGTTGTCGCGCGCGTGCAGCGGGTTGCCCGCCCACACCAGGCCCACGCGCAGACGCCCCTGGGCGATGCCGGTCAGCCGGGTCCGCCATGTCTCTGCCTTGACAGGATCGGGCGTGATGTAGGGCTTGGCGGGAATCGACGCCATGGTGGTGCCGCAACGGTACGGCAGGCTCATCATGAGCGCCCAGTAGTCGTAGTCCTTGGCGTCGCAGGTCACGTACGCATGGTCGATGCCGTCGACATGCCCCATGACATCGACGAGCGCCGTGGATACAAGCGCGTCGACGCGCGCGGCGCCACGCTCTTTAAGGAGCCGCGCGTAGCGGATGAACTGGATCGCATCCCCCGCACCCTGCTCCGACGTGATCAGGATCTTGCGCCCTTCGAGGGGCTCGCCTTGCCATTCGGGGCACGTCATGTTGCCGGTGAACGATCCCTTGCCCGGCACCTTTCTGCGGTATTCAAAATCGGCCCAGCCGGCTTCGAACTCGCCCATCCGCAGGCGCGACATGGACAGGTTGTGGCGTGCCTGCGGTTCATCTGGATTGCACTGCACGGCTTTGACGTGGTTCTCGTAGCCTCGAGCGTGGTCGCCGCGCCCTTCGTAGATGGAACCGAGATTGACGTAAGGGCCGACGTGTTGAGGCGCGATTTCGATGATGCGCTTGTAGAGGCCTTCGGCCTCGTCTTCGAGACCGAGCTCGCGCAGGGTAAAGGCGAGGTTGAAGAGCGCCACGACATGGGTCGGATTCAGTGCAAGGGCGCGCGCCAGGTGTTGGCGGGCCTGCTCGTAGCGCTTGAGCTCCTTGAGGGCGCTGCCCAGCACGAGCGTCGCTTCGAAGGATTCCGGATCGAGCGCCACGGCCTGCAAAGCGTATTCGACGGATTCGTCGAACTTACGCGCATCGGACAGATGGCGGGCCAGTTCCAGCAGCGGGCGAAAATGATTGGGGGCCGACTCGACGCTGGCCCTCAGCGAGGCCTCGGTGTCAGCCGGCGCGGCATCGGCCGCGGGCGAAGGCGAAGTGATGGCGTCCATTTTTTTGCCTGATATTCGGATGGGGTCAGTCGGCGAATTTCGCATCTGACAAGGTGTCGCGCCTTGCATTGGCGCAGCCACACTCACGAAATCACAACGCCTGACGTTTTCGCCCTAAGAACCATGGAAACCGGCAATGAGAACTGACTTAAAGACGCCTTGGAACAACGATACGTGGCACCGACACAGTCAAAACAAAGCCTTACGGCTCCTCGTCCTTGACGCGCCAAGCGAGCTGGCCCACGCCGATCGAACAGGCTTGGGGCTGTCGGGCGAACCACCCAATGGCATGCCCGGCCCTCTTTTTCGGGCCTGCGGCTTGCCCGCGCGGGTGTCAAAAAGTAGACTCGGGCGGTTTATCAATCTGTAACAAGGCTGCATGCGCCCGCAAACGTCCAGGACAATGCACAAACCCATTGAATTCAAAGCAGGATCGATCACCGCCATGACCGCGGTGATCCGTGAACTGGACAACGTGCGGCTGGCCGACAGCCTGCACACGATGATGGGCGGCATGGGCGAGTTCTTCGCCGACGAAGCCACGGTCATCGATCTGACGCAACTGAGCAGCGCTCCCGACCGCGTGGATTGGGCGGGGTTGGGCAGCCTGCTGCGCCGCTACGGCCTGCAGCCGGTGGCGCTCAAGGGCACGCCCGAGCATTTGGTCGAGAGCGCGCGCAAGGCGGGACTGGCCGTGCTTGGCGACGGCGCTGCCCGTGTCTCGGCGGCCGACAAGACCGCCCCGGCACCTGCCGCCGCGGAGCCGGCCAAGGTCGAGCCCGTCGCGGCGCCCGCGCAGGCTGCCGCGACCATGATCATCGAGCGCCCCATCCGCTCGGGCCAGCAGATCTACGCCCGCGGCGGCGACCTGGTCATCCTCGGCGGTGTCAGCAATGGCGCCGAGGTCATCGCCGACGGCAGCATCCACTGCTATGGCCCGCTGCGGGGCCGCGCGCTGGCCGGGGCGCAGGGCGACACGCGCGCACGTCTGTTGTGCACCAATTTCGGCCCCGAGCTGGTTTCCATCGCCGGCGTGTATCGCACTTTTGAACGTGGCGTGCCAGAAAACCTGGCCGCCAAACCGGCCCATGCCGTGCTGCGCGAAGCTGCCGGCGGCAAGGGCGGGCACACTTTGAACATCGAACCGCTTCAGCTCGATTGAAGCGCCTCAAACCAGGATTGACAGGGGGAAACGTGACACGTGTCGTCGTCGTGACATCCGGCAAGGGCGGGGTCGGCAAGACCACCACCAGTGCAAGCTTTGCAACCGGCCTCGCCTTGCGCGGGTTCAAGACCGCCGTGGTCGACTTCGACGTCGGCCTGCGCAACCTCGATCTCATCATGGGCTGCGAGCGTCGCGTCGTGTATGACCTGGTGAACGTCATCAACGGCGAAGCCAACCTGCACCAGGCGCTCATCAAGGACAAGCACTGCGAGAACCTGTTCGTGCTGCCCGCTTCGCAGACGCGCGACAAGGATGCGCTCACCGAAGAAGGCGTGGAAAAGGTCCTCAAGGATCTCGAACACATGGGGTTCGAGTACATCGTCTGCGATTCGCCCGCCGGTATCGAGCGCGGCGCCGTGATGGCGCTGACCTTTGCCGACGATGCGCTGGTGGTGACCAACCCTGAAGTCTCCTCCATCCGCGACTCCGACCGCATTCTCGGCATCCTGCAAAGCAAGAGCCGGCGCGCCAAGGAAGGCCGCGAGCCCGTCAAGGAGCATCTGGTCATCACGCGCTATTCGGCCAAACGCGTCGACGAAGGCGAAATGCTGTCGTACAAGGACGTGCAGGAACTCCTGCGCGTCCCGCTGATCGGCGTGATCCCCGAATCCGAGACGGTGCTGCAGGCCTCCAACCAGGGTTCGCCGGTCATCCATATCAAGGACAGCGATGCCGCCGAGGCCTACGCGGACGTGGTGGCGCGCTTCCTGGGTGAAGACGCGGCACTGCGCTTCGTGGCGTATGACAAGCCGGGTCTGCTCAAGCGGCTGTTCGGAGGCGCCTGACCATGTCCTGGCTCGAACGACTCTTCAGCACCAAGCAACCCAAGTCCGCTGAACTGGCCAAGGAACGCCTGACCGTCGTCATCGCGCGGCAGCGCACCGATGACACGCGTCCGGACTTCCTCAACGCCTTGCAGCAGGACCTGATTGCTGTCATCTCGAAGTATGTCCCCATCAATCCGGACGACATCAAGGTCCAGTTGGAGAAGAAGGACAACTTCGAGGTTCTTGAAGTCAATATCGTGATGCCGGAACAACCGGCCCGCTGATCACCTTTCAGCGGACTCGTGGCGGAGGCCTGGCGCCTCCGCCGCTCCCTGCCCACACACGCGCCCCGGGCATCCATTGAGCGGATCAGCTGGCGACAGCGTCTCCTCTGCGCCCCACTCCGCTTGCCGCCGACCGAATCGACACCCGCCCGAGTGACGAGGCTCGTGCTGCGACTCGGTTGATGTTTCGCTGAAGGCACTGGATGCGCCACCGGGCGGCGCCGCACGTCTCCCCCTTCGTAGCTGCGCGCGTCCTGTCCTGTCCAGCCTGCAGGCTTACCCGTACATCGCGAAAACTCCAGAAGAAAAGCAGGATTTCGAAGGTCGCCTCTTCGCGGTGTCGGCATGCTCATCGGGCGTTCCGGCGTGCCCGCCGGACCCCGTACCGAGTGATATTCGAAGGAGACACCGTGAAATCCATACTGACCCTGGCAGCCCTGCTCGCCTCCATGAACTGTCTGGCCGACGTGACCTACGACAAGCCAGTCTCGGCCGCGATCAATTCCGGCAAGATCGAGTACTTCATGCAAGGCAAGGGCGGCGCCAATCCCGAGGGCAACGTACGCTGCGAGGATGGCCTGTTCTTCAGCGACAACTTCGTTGCGGTATTCGATGGCGCAACAGACAAATCGGGCAAGTCGTACGACGGCAAAAAGGGCGGACGCGTTGCGCGCGAACTGATCGCCGGCGTATTCGAACAACTGCCTGCGGACGCTCCCAAAGAAGAGGTTCTGCGTCGCATCAACGCGGCCTACCAGACCTTCTATCAGGCGCACCCCGACATGGATTTCGTCAAGAATCCCCTGTGGCGCCCCACTGCAACGCTCATCTGGTACAGCTTCGCGCGCAAGGAACTCACGGCGGTCGGCGACTCGAAGGCGCGGATCGACGGTGTCATCTACAACGACAAAGCCAAGCTCGTCGATGTGCTCAACAGCGATCTGCGCGTCAAGGTGATCGAACACCTGAAACTGACCGATGCCGATATCGCCAAGAACGACCTGGGGCGCTACTACATCCTGCCCCTGCTCGAACGCCAGTCCGAGTTCCAGAACAACCCCAAGGCGCCGAAGGCTTTCCAGTATTGGGCCATCGACGGGTTCCCCATCCCGGCTGAAGAGGTGTTGAGCTGGCATTTCGACAAGACGCCGAAGCTCATCGAGCTCAGTTCCGACGGCTACGAGTCGTTCCCGCCGGAAGCCAGCGTGGCAAGTTACGAATCGACCTTTGCCTCTTTTCTGAAGGCCGATCCCCAGCGCGTGAAGAACCCGTCAACCAAGGGGCTGCAGCAGGGTAACGTGAGTTTCGACGACCGCACCGTGCTGATCTACCACGCCAAGTAATACCGGCAGACCCCCCAGGGGGCCGCGGCCCCCTGTCGTGTCAAGGCGAGGAATCCAGCCTCGACGCCCGAACACGACCTCCCCATACTTGACTGGCGAATGGCTGAAGCCCCGCAAGGGGCGAGACAAGCAGGTACCCGTGGCGATCTTCACCAACATCGTTTTCCCCATGCTGGCGGGCGTGTTCCTGCTGCAATGCGCGATCTACTTTTTCGGCATACGGGGCGAGACCAGCCACAACTCCCGGTATTGCGGGTACTTCCTGTTGTCCTTCGCGCTGTTCCTGATCGGCCGGCCGGTGCAACTGCTGAGCGGCGAGTATCCCTGGCCGGTGCTAATCAGCGCATTGCGCATGGCCCTGCTGGGCATGGTATGCGTGCCGATGCTCCTGCTCACTGCAGACCTGCAGCGCTTTGGCCGATATCGGGTGAGCCTTCGTGCCATGGTCGTCATGGGGCTCGTCCTGGGCGTGATCTACGCTGTGTTTCGTCTGCTCGGCACGACGGGCACGTACCCGCTGTTCAAGCTCGCCTCGCTGACGGCTTACTCCTCCACCATGCCCCTGCTCGAACCGCCGTGGTTCGGCCGCGAAGTCTCGCTGGCGGTACAGGTCGTCCTGGGGCTCGTCCTCTTTGCAGCGTCGCTGCATGGGTGCATCCGAACCATGCGCCACGGCGCGTCGCCGCTGGACTGGCGCAAGTTGTTGCTCTTTCTGGGCGTCATGGCGTTTGGCGCCTCGTTCGTCGTGGGCTCGTTCGTCAAGCAGTGGGCCGTGTTCTATGTGGGCTCGTTCGTCAGTTCGCTGATCGTGGGCGCGTCGGTCATCCTCGATGTCTACCGCACCTCGCATTCGCTCGAACGCAGCGCGCCCTTCCTGAAAGGCGCGATTCTTCATCATCTGTCCGGGCTGGGCGGCACGACGGCGGGACTGAGCGAATCCTTCGCATTGTTGCGCAAGAGCGCCGACATCGATTGCTTCGCCATGCTTGGCAGCCGCAACGCACATGCCGATCAGATTCTCCACCACGCGCAGGCCATCATCGACGAGACATGGCGCGCCGACGATTGCCTTTGCCTGCCTTTGGGCAACAACACGCTGGGCATCGCGTTCCGCGCCGAAGCGCTGCCGCGCGAGGTCATGTTCGATGCGTTCGAACGGATCGCCCGCCGTCATGAAGCGGCGTGTTCGACTTCGCTCGCCATTGGCATCTCTCGTCCCTGCGGCGCGGTCGAGCACTTGCAGACCGCCTATCGCGAGGCCTTGCTTGCCCACGAAGTGTCCGTCCGCCAGGGGGGAAGCCTCGTCATACACATCGATAGCGTGCGGCAGGCGAGTACCGGCGCACCCTTCCCGTACGCCGAGCAGTCCGCGTTGATCAGTTGCATTCGCCTCGGGGACAGCGTCGGTGCGGCCTCGCAGGCGTCTGCCTATTTCGAAGAACTGAAGTCCTTCGTCGGCGCCGCCCCCGGCGCCCTCAAGCTGCGCCTCCACGCGGCAGCGAGCCTGATCGTGGACGCGGCATTGAGTGCTGGCGCGGATGCCGAGCGCGTCGAAGGGTTCAATGTCCAGGCCTACGGTGGGTTGCCGGCCATGGCGGATATCGTCTCGTTGCACGACTGGCTGTGCACGCTGGCAAGCGAAGCCGCCCGCCTGGTTGCCGAGGCCCACAAGGAGATTTCGTTCTCCGTTGTCGAAAAGGCACGCCGGTATCTTGCCGAAAACTATCAACGTCCTCTCACGCAGGAAGAAGTCGCCCGCGCCGTGGCGATCAGCCCGTCGTACCTCGCGCACCTGTTCAAGAAAGAGTGCGGTCTGAGTTTTTCAAAATATCTCGTCGAGTTGCGCCTGGACGCTGCGCGGAAATTGCTCATCTGCAGCGACAAAAGCATCACGCAGATCGCGCTGGATGTCGGGTTCAGCGACTCGAACTATTTCAGCACCGTGTTTCGCAGCAAGACGGGCTTCAGTCCGAGCGAATTCCGACGGCGCAATCAACAGGCCGAGGGCGAGTTCGACCTCGCGGCGTCCACAAACGACGCCTAGACGGCGACGCCCGCCTGCCCCTTCAGGATCGCGTCAGCAAACTCCACGAACCCGGCGCCGCCGGGCCCTCGCGTCACCCACGTTGGCGCCTTTGGCAGTTGCGGCAGACAGTCGACAACCGTGCTGACGCCTGCCGTGTACTTGAAATGCGCGAACATCGGCGCGTCATTGAGGGAGTCGCCCGCATACGCGACCTGCTCGATCGCTTCCGGTCCCGACACGCCAAAGACGTCGGAGAGGATTCGCTGCGACATCGCCAACTTGTCGTAGTCGCCCCACCATCCCAATACCCACAGACTGTTGATCGTGGTGCGCGCCCCGGCTTCGGCCAGCGTGGACACCAGACGCTGCTCGGCCCGATCCCCTGCCCGCCGATAGGCGAGACTGTCGAGCCGATACGGTTGATCGTCGGCGAGGCGCGCTTCGGGCAATACGCGTTCGATGACGGCAGCGACCTCGCGCAGTCGCGCGCGGGCGATATCGAGATCTCCCTCCGAATGCCAATGCAGGCGCTCGGCTCCGTGTGCAGAACGATGGATGAACAACCCGCCGTTCTCGGCAATCACGCCATCCACCGGCCACATGCGCGCCATCTGATCGCACCACCCTGCCGGTGCGGCGGTGACAGGAATCACACGGATGCCACTGGCCTGAAGGCGTTCGATGGCGCCGATCGTGGCGCTGGCGATGCGTCCCCGGTAAGTCAGCGTGTCGTCCATGTCGGTCAGGACGAAGCGGACGGAGTCGAATGCGTCGAGCGGCGCGCGAGACAAAGGCTGCATGTGGGTCATCTGAACAAGAGTGAGCCCGATTATCTCGACGCAGCGGCATCCCTCTCTGCCGATCTGCTTATTTGCATATCACTTTATGTGCGAGCGCCCGCGTCCGGTGAACGCTGGCCGGATTGACGCGCGTCAATCAATGCATGCCCCTGCATTGCAGCCCGTCGTCACAGTCGCGTGTCACGCAAACCGCGCTCTGGCAGCGTTCTCCCGTCGGTCTCGCTGTCTTTGCGCACCTCGGCATATCCATATCGAGATTTCTTGGTTCGGTCGGCGTCGGACGCTTACTAGCATCAACGCTGATCCGTATCACTCGTGGAGACACCATGGTTCATTTTGTCGTGCATGACCGGCGCGATACGACGGGCGTTGTCGTCGTGGAAGGCGTCGAGGCAGGCCAGACCCTCACCGGCTGGCTGATGGACGGGGATGACACGCTCACCATCACGGTGCGCGATGCCATCCCCATCGGGCACAAGCTCGCACTCAAGAACATCGCGACCAGCGATGACGTCATCAAGTACGGAGAAATCATCGGCGTGGCGGTCGCGCCCATCTCGCGCGGCGAGCATCTCCACGTCCACAACGTCAAGACCAAACGGTGGTAAGCGCAATGAGCCTGCAAGAAACCTTCTGGGGATACCGCCGCGAAAACGGCCGTGTCGGCGTGCGCAATCACGTCATTGTCCTGCCCGTGGACGACCTGTCCAACGCGGCGAGCGAAGCCGTCGCCCACAACATCAAGGGCGCGCTCGCCTTGCCGCACCCATATGGGCGACTCCAGTTCGGTGCCGACCTCGAACTGCATTTCCGCACGCTGATCGGCACCGGCGCCAACCCGAACGTGGCGGCGGTCGTCGTGATCGGCATCGAACCCGGCTGGACCAAGCGTGTCGTCGACGGCATTGCCGCCACCGGCAAACCCGTCACGGGTTTTTCGATCGAACTCAACGGTGACATCGCCACCATCGCGGCTGCCTCGCGCGTCACCAAGGAATACGTGCAATGGGCGTCCGAATTGCGGCGCACCGAACAGGACCTGCGCGAGCTGTGGGTATCGACCAAGTGCGGCGAATCCGATACCACGTCGGGCTGCGGTGCCAACCCCACGGTGGGCAATGCCTTCGACAAGCTCTATGACGCTGGCACGACGCTGCTGTTTGGTGAGACGTCCGAGATCACCGGCGGTGAACACCTCGTCGCAGCACGCGCCGCCACGCCCGCCATCGGCGAAAAATTCCTGCGCACATGGCAGGCGTACAACGATTTCATCGTCGCCAACAAGACCAACGATCTGTCCGAATCGCAACCGACCAAGGGCAACATCGCCGGGGGGCTGACCACCATCGAAGAGAAAGCGCTCGGCAACATCCAGAAGATCGGCAAGCGCTGCAAGGTCGACGGCGTGCTCGAACCGGCCGAAGCGCCCACGGGCCCCGGGCTGTGGTTCATGGACTCCAGTTCGGCCGCCGCCGAGATGGTCACGCTCGCCGCCGCTGCGGGGTTCGCCGTGCACTTCTTCCCCACTGGCCAGGGCAACGTGATCGGCAACCCGATCCTGCCGGTCATCAAACTCACGGCCAATCCGCGCACCGTGCGCACCATGGGTGAGCACATCGACTACGACTGCTCGGGCCTGTTGCAGCGCGAACTCAATCTTGACCAGGCTGGCGACGCCTTGCTGCACGAACTGTTCCGCACGGCCAACGGGCGCCTCACGGCGGCCGAAGCGCTGGGGCACCGCGAATTCGTGCTGACCAAACTCTATCGCAGCGCCTGACACCACTTTTCAATCGGAAACCTGACACATGTACAAACGCATTCTCTGGCTGGCCTTGAGCGCCGGCCTCATCGTCACCACGCAGCTCGCTCATGCCGAGGCCAACGAACTGCGCATCGCCAAGCAATACGGCATCAGCTATCTGCCGATGCTCATCATCGAAGCCGACAAGCTCGTGGAAAAACACGCAAAGGCCGCCGGCCTGGGCGACATCAAAGTGACGTGGGCGACCTTTGCCGGCGCCAACGTCATGAACGATGCGCTGCTGTCCAATTCGCTGGATATCGCCTCGGCCGGCGTGCCGCCCGCCATTACGCTGTGGGACAAGACGCGCGGCGACGTCAAGCTGATCGCGGCGATGAACTCGATGCCCAACCTGCTCAATACGCGCAACCCCAGGATCAAATCGATCCGCGACTTCACCGACAAGGACAAGATCGCGGTGCCCGCGGTCAAGGTCGGGTTTCAACCCGTCGTGCTGCAGATGGCGGCATTGCAGACCTTCGGCGAAGGCCAGCAATTCAAGCTCGATCCGCTGACGGTGTCGCTGGCCCACCCGGACGGCCTGGCCGCGCTCGTGTCGGGCGTGGGCGAGATCACGGCCCACTTCACCGCGCCGCCGTTCTCGCAGCGCGAACTCGAAACGCAGGGCATTCACACCGTGCTCAATTCGTACGATGTACTCGGCGGCCCCGCAACATTCAACGTGCTCTATGGCAGCCGTCGCTTCCATGACAACAACCCGAAGCTCTACGCCGCGTTTCTGAAGGCCTACGAAGAAGCCACCGCCACCATCAACCGCGACAAGCGCGCGGCCGCGCAGCGGTATCTCGAACTTTCAAAGGACAAGGACTCGGTGGAGGACATCTACAAGATCGTCAGCGATCCGCAGGTGATCTTCACCACCACGCCGCAGAACGTCACCAAGTTCTCCGACTTCCTGTTCAAGATCGGCTCGATCAAGCAGAAACCGGCGAGCTGGAAGGACCTGTTCTTCCCCGAAGTCCACGCCCTGCCCGGGAGCTGATGCCATGGCCGCGCCGCTCCTCGACGTCCAGGGCGTCACGCTTCGCTACAAGACAAGCGAACACGTGGTCACCGCCACGCATCGAGTCAGCTTTTCGGTGAACCGCGGTGACCGTTACGTCCTGCTGGGGCCGTCGGGGTGCGGCAAGTCCACACTGCTCAAGGCCGTGGGCGGATATCTCGCCCCGGCCGAGGGTCGTCTGCTGCTCAAGGGCGCCCCCATCAGCCGCCCGGGGGCCGACCGAGTGATGGTGTTCCAGGAGTTCGATCAGTTGTTGCCATGGAAGACCGTGCGCCACAACGTGAGCTTCGGCCTGGAAGCCAGCGGCAAGCTCAAGGGGGCGGCAGCGCATGCCCATGCCCTGCATTACTTGCGCAAGGTGGGGCTGGAGAAATTCGCCGACAGCTATCCGCATACGCTGTCGGGCGGCATGAAGCAGCGCGTCGCCATCGCACGCGGCATGGCCATGGAGCCCGACATCATCCTGATGGACGAGCCCTTCGCCGCGCTCGACGCGCTGACGCGCCGGACGATGCAGGACGAGCTGCTCCAGCTTTGGCATGACACGCACTTCACGGTGCTGTTCGTCACCCATTCGATTCCCGAGGCGATCCGCCTGGGCAACCGCATATTGCTGCTCTCGCCGCATCCCGGCCAGGTCATTGCCGAGATCGCGAGCAACGGGCAGGACGAGCCCGATGCAGACGGCAAACTGCTCTCCACCCGAATTCACGAGACGTTGTTCGCCGACGCGTCGCAGCCCGAGCTCACCCATGCCTGACCAACAACTCACACTGGCCGCACCCGGCCCCGCTCCGCACACGGACACCCACGACGAGCCCGAGCGAGCGCTCGGACTGGCCGAGCGCCTGTGGCAGATCGGCGCGCTGCGAAAGGCGCTGATCCTCATCGCGTTGGCGCTCCTGTGGCAAGGCTATGCCACGCATCTGGACAACCCGCTTCTGTTCCCGACCTTCTCCGATACGCTGACGGCGTGGTGGGACGGCATCGTGTCGGGCAGTCTGCTCAAACGCGCGGGTTTCACGCTGCAGACGCTGTTGACCGGTTATGTACTTGGAATTGTCATCGCGGCTTTTGTCACAGCACTCGCCGTCGGCTCGCGTATCGGCAACGATCTGCTCGAAACGCTCACGGCGATGTTCAATCCCCTGCCAGCCATCGCGCTGCTGCCGTTGTCGCTGATCTGGTTCGGCCTCGGCAATGCGAGCCTCATCTTCGTGCTGGTGCATTCGGTGCTGTGGCCCGTCGCGCTGAGCACACACGGCGGGTTCAAAGCGGTTTCACCGACCTTGCGCATGGTCGGCCGCAACTACGGGCTGTCGGGCTTGCGGCTGGTGGTGACGATCCTCATTCCGGCAGCGTTCCCCAGCATCCTGAGCGGACTCAAGAACGGTTGGGCGTTTGCCTGGCGCACCTTGATTGCGGCGGAACTCGTCTTCGGCGTCAGCTCCGGTGGCGGCGGGCTGGGATGGTTCATCTACGAAAACAAGAACCAGTTGGAAATCCCCTCGGTTTTTGCAGGCCTGCTGAGCGTGATCGTCATCGGGTTGGCGGTCGACAACCTCGTCTTTCGCGTCCTCGAAGCAAAAACGGTCCGCCGTTGGGGAATGCACGCCTGACAACTACGCGACCGGGAGTGTTTGCAGCTCCCGGCCGTTGAAGCGTTCTAGCCGGCCAGATCACGCAACTGGGCCAGCAGCGTGTCGGCGACTTCGAACCCTTCGCGCGTTGCCGCCAATGCGGCTGCACGGCGCTCCCCCGGGAGGCGCACACCATCGTCCTGGAGCATGTAGGCGATGAGCGTTTCCAGCCGTTCATTGAACACATCGCGCCCGGCCAGCGCGCCCGGATCGATGACCAGAAAGGCTTGCCCGATACGCGGCCGATTACCTTCTTCGACGAAGAACGAATCGGCTTCGAATCCCAACGCGGCCCCGGTCAGCGCCGTGCACAACACCTCGACCACCAACGCCAGCAGCGCGCCTTTGAGCCCCCCTGCGGGCGCCATCATGCCAGCCAGTCCGGCCTTGGGGTCGGTCGTCGGTTGACCATCGCGGTCCAACGCCCATCCGAGCGGAATCTCGCGCCCTTCCCGCGCGGCGACCATCAGCTTGCCGCGCGCGACTTCCGACAGGCTCAGATCGATGACGACCGGCTCTGCGTTGCGACGGGGGAAGACCGCTGCGAACGGATTGGTGCCGAAGATTGCCCGTTTGCCGCCCCACGCGGGAATCCCTGCTGGGGAATTGCCGAACGCCAGACCAACCAGCCCCCTGCTCGCCAGATTGCGCAGGTGGTACGCGGCCACGCCGAAGTGATGGCTGTTGCTGACCCCGGCGAACACCACACCCTGCTCGACGACCCGATCGATCGCAACGTTCACCGCCAGGTCGATGGCCGGGAAGGCAAAGCCTTCATGCGCATCGACAAGCACGGCGCCGCCGCGTGCGTGCACCACGCGCGGCTCGGCTGCACCATCGACGCGGCCCAATCGCAGATGTGCGGCGTATTGCGGCACGCGTGAGAGTCCGTGCGACGGCAGTCCCTCGCGCTCGGCGAACACCAAGGCGCGCGCCGTGCTTGCCGCATTGCGGGCACTGGCCCCTGCCGCGCGGAGCGCTCGTTCGGCGAGCGCTTGCGCCGAGCTCGGATCAATGCGTGCCATGGACCACCTCCCGTGCAAGCAGCGCTTCGGTGACGGCGTCGGCGATGAGCGCGCTCACCCGCACGTTCGATTCTTCGGTGACGCCCGCCACGTGCGGCGTCAGGATCAGGTTCGGGGCGTCCGCCAACGCAGATTGCGCCGGCAGGGGCTCGTGTTCGAACACATCCACCGCGGCGCCGGCAAGGCGGCCGTCGCGCAGTGCCTGGGCTAGCGCGGCTTCGTCCACGATCTGCCCGCGTGCGGTATTGATCAGCACCGCGCGTGGCTTGACGCGAGCCAGCTTCGCGGCGTCGATCAGGCCACGTGTCGACGGCAGCAGCGGCACGTGCAGGCTGATGACATCCGACTCCGCAAGCAGCGCATCGAGGGTGACCGCCCGCACGCCGGTGGCGTGCCAGCGCGCATCGTCCGCTGCGACGACCGGGTCGTGCGCCACCACCCGCATTCCTATCGCATGCGCCAGACGCGCGACGCGCTGACCGATGTCGCCAAAGCCTACGAGCCCGAGCTGCTTGCCCGCGGCTTCGCGACCGTTGGAAAGCCGTGCCCGGGGCCATTGACCGGCGGCGACCTCCCCGCTCGACAGCAGGCTGCCGCGCAACAGCACCAGAGATGTAGCGATGACGTACTCGGCCACGCTGTCGGCGTTGGCGCCGGTCGCAGCGATCACACGTATGCCCCGCGCTTCCGCCGTGGCTACGTCGATGTTGTCGAGCCCGACACCCAACCGGCCGATGACGACGCCATCCGGCAAGGCGTCGAGCAAGGCGCCCTTCACCTGCGTGCGGTTGCGCACGATGAGAGCGTCGACTTCGCGCGCGGCGGCGATGAGCGCGTCGGGGCGGTCGACCAGATCGGGAACGTAGTGGACGGTGAACACGGAAGACAGCCGGTCGACGGCGGCCGCGTCCATGAATTCGCTGATCAGGATCTTGCGTGTGGTGGTCATGGCGTGGGATTCGGATGGATGAAGAGGCGCGCGCTGGCGGCGACGCGTCTGGCCGAGAATAGTCCGCGCGCAACGCCGTCCCAACGATGATTTTGTGATTTGCTTTGCGTCGAATCCGGTGGGCGATCGATGCCGGGAAACGGGACCCGATCCTCCCGTTGCGCGACGAAATTTGGTCAGAAGACAAGCGTCGCCACGCAGCCTGTGCGCTCCCTGCACCGCCCCCATCCGAGCGGGATACCCCCGAACGCATCACGGTCGGATCTGCTTTGCGCGGGTCCGGCTCTGGCGGGAGTCACCAAAGAAAAAGCCCCGCCCATCAAGCGATGAACAGGGCCTTTCTGTTGGTGCCCGGGACGGGAGTCGAACCCGTACGCCTTACGGCGCGAAATTTTAAGTCTCGTGCGTCTACCAATTTCGCCACCCGGGCTGGGGTCGCGAGTATAGCGCGAGCGGCGTTCAATCCGCGCGCGACTGGCATAGCCGACGATTGCAGGTATCCGTGGCCCAGACCCTGGGCATGTCGGACACTGGCGAAAAATCAGAGTGTTACGGCGGACTCATCGTTGCTGCCTGGCGTTGGCGCTCGACTCACGATCCGCCGCTGCATGCCGGCTTCGACTGGCGTTCCGCGCACCACGTACTCCGCTTCAACCGCGCGTGCATACCTGGCTCCTGCGCGCCGAAACCACGCTCCTCGATGCACTCCGATGGCGGACTCCGCTTCGGCAGGTTGCGGTACCGAACCATCTGTACGCCATGCACTGACCGCGCACTGGTGCCGTTGGATACGCATTATCAATTCGTTCAAATTGAAATCGGCATTCAAATATTGCCGGCAATATATATTGCGCAATATTTAAAAATCCGCTGCTTATATCTCAAAAACAAAACAAAAACACAGCCGTCGATCCAAAAAATCAATCTCCATAAATAAAACATGGCCTATATCAAGAATCGTTTATGGAACCGGAAACACAGACAGTGCTGGATATTGTTGGCAAGAAAACTCTGAGGCAGCATTCGCCCAACGAAAAATGATCCAAACCCGCGCAATACATCGCCATTGAATCAGCACCAGCGAGTCCATGCGCATAAACGAGGAGTCGTTTCGCATTTGCACCAATCTGCCGAAAGGCGCATGTGGCGGGCATCTCAGCCGTCACCCAAAGGTGGCGATCCCGGTTTATTTCTCGCAAATCCTTTTTTGTTTATTTGGACGAATTCAATGCTATTCCATTTGAATAAATAAAGCGTTCAGCGCGAAAGAATTGGCCGAGGCAAATATCCAGATTGCTTTTATTCAATACAAAACAGCGCAACGGGTGCATTTGCCCGATATAAAACCCCGCGCACCGTCGAGTCCATGGCCCGACAAATAGCTCCAATGAAGTTTCGGTGGCGTGTGCCGCCCTTAGTGTGTCCAGGAGATTTAAAGATGAAGTGCAAGCTGAAGACATTGGTTGCCGTTCTGATGGGCGGCGCGCTCGCCGTTTCCGCCTCCACCGGCATGGCCCGCACGTTCCGCTCGGCGGACGTACACGCCAAGGATTACCCCACGAACATGGCCGTCATTCACATGGGCGAAGACCTGAACAAGGCCACCGGCGGCAAGGACACGATCAAGGTGTTCGGCGACAGCGCACTGGGCTCGGAAACCGACGTGGTCCAGCAGGTCAAGATCGGCGCCATCGACATGGTGCGCGTGAGCACGGCGACCTTTCACGGCATCGTGCCCGAATCGCTGATCCCGTCGCTGCCGTTCATGTTCCGCGACATCGACCACTTCCGTAAGGTCATCTACGGCCCGATCGGCGACAAGATCCTGGCCTCCTTCGACAAGGCAGGTTTCGTGGCGCTGTGCATGTACGAAGCCGGCGCCCGTTCGGTGTATGCCAAGAAGCCGGTCAAGACCGTTGCCGACATGAAGGGCATGAAGATTCGCGTGCAGCCCTCCGATCTGTCGGTGAGCATGACCGAAGCGCTGGGCGCCTCGCCCACGCCGATGCCGATGGCCGAGGTCTACACGGGCCTCAAGACCGGTCTGGTGGATGCCGCCGAGAACAACTACCCGTCGTACGAAGAAGCCAAGCACTTCGAGTCGGCCCCGGTGTACTCGGAGACGATGCACA
The DNA here is from genome assembly GCF_041807905.1 of Uliginosibacterium sp. sgz301328. Classification (NCBI taxonomy): domain Bacteria; kingdom Pseudomonadati; phylum Pseudomonadota; class Betaproteobacteria; order Rhodocyclales; family Zoogloeaceae; genus Uliginosibacterium; species Uliginosibacterium sp. sgz301328. The sequence goes on along the minus strand of NZ_JBGVSA010000006.1, from coordinate 99,825 downwards.
TGATGACGCCTGAAGTGCTGGTGTTCTCCAAGAAGGTGTGGGACACGCTGCCGAAGGAAGAGCAAGCCGCCATCCGCAAGGCCGCCAAGGACTCCGTGCCCTACTACGTCAAGCTCTGGGAAGCCAAGGAAACCCAATCCAAGGCAGCCGTGATCAAGGGCGGCGCCAAGATCGTTCCGGCCGCCGAGATCGACAAGAAGGCCTTCGTGGCCGCTGAAAAGCCGGTGTGGGACAAGTTCGCCACGACGCCGGAACTGAAGGCGCTGGTGCAGGAAATCCAGAACACCAAGTAATTCCGAGGGCTTCGCGCTCTTCCTGACGACGGCCGCCGCGTGCGCCTTGCGCGCATGCGCGGCCGCTCCCGAGGACCCCCATGAATATCCTAACTGCTGTCAATTCCCGGCTCTCGCGCTGGGCGATGTATGTCGCCTGTACGTGCCTGGCCGGGTTGGTTCTGATCGTCGACTACAGCGTCGTCATGCGCTATGTCTTCAACGACGCTCCGCCGTTCGTGGAGCAGGTCGCCCTGCTGCTGGTCATCTGCGTTTCCATGTTCGGCGCGTCCGCGGGCGTGCGCGACGCGGGCCACATCGGGCTCGATTCGCTGGTCGCCAAGCTCCCGCCGCGCGCCCAGGACGTCTGCGCCCTGCTCGTCGGCGTATTCACGATCAGCTTTGCCATCTTTCTCTTCGTGTGCGGAATCATCATGGCCGAGGAAACCCTCGACCATACGATTCCCACGCTCGGCATTTCGGAGGCGTTCCGTTTCTTGCCGCCCATCATCGCCGGAGTCTTGATGTTCCTGTTCTCGATTGAGCACATCGGGGCGCTCTTTACCAAGAAGAAGGTGGTTCCGTCATGGCACTGACCGTCCTGTGTCTTAGCTTCATCGTCTTTCTGTTGCTCGGGGTGCCGGTTGCCATCGGCATCGGCCTGAGCTGCGTGCTGACCTTCTTCGTCGAAGGCCTGCCCCTGTCCACCGCGCTGCAGATGATGATCTCGGGGATGAACGCGTTCTCGTTCCTCGCCATTCCGTTCTTCATCTTCTCCGGCGAGCTCATGCTCCACGGTGGCATCGCCGACAAGATCGTGGTGTTCGCACGCAGCCTGGTGGGTCACTGGCGCGGCGGCCTGGGTCTGGCCAACGTGATCGCCTGTACGTTCTTCGGCGGTGTCTCGGGCTCGCCCGTCGCCGATACGTCGGCCATGGGCGGGGTGATGATCCCGATCATGAAGCGCGAAGGCTACAGCGCCGACTACGCGGTCAACGTGACCACGCACGCGTCGCTGTCGGGTGCGCTGATGCCGACCTCCCACAACATGATCATCTATGCCTTCGCCGCGCAGGCCGCGTCGGGCGTGATCAATGGTCATGAGATCAAGGGCGTGTCGATCGGCGACCTGATGTTCGCGGGCCTGGTCCCGGTCTTCTGGATCATGGTGTGCATGCTGACGGCGGCCTACTGGCAAGCGGTCAAGTACGGCTTCCCCAAGCGCGCCGACGGTACCTCGATGATCGAGAAGTTCCCGGGCTGGAACGCCGTGCTGCGTTCGTTCATCGCCGCCGTGCCGGGCTTCATGGTCGTCGCCATCATCCTGGTGGCCGTCATGAAGGGCATCGCGACGGCGACGGAGTCGGCTGGTATCGCCGTGACGTACTCGTTGCTGCTGACGGGGCTGGTGTATCGCACGCTGGATCGGAAGAAGCTGCTCAAGGCGCTGGCCAAGGCTTCCAAGACCACGGGCGTGATCCTGCTGCTGATCGGCGTGTCGAACATGTTGCGCTGGCAACTGGCGTACCTGGAAATCCCCGACGCGATCGAGACGGCACTGCTGGCCGCCACGCACACGCCGTGGATCATGCTGCTGTACATCAACATCATCCAGGTCGCGCTCGGCATCTTCCTCGACATGGCCGCGCACATCCTCATCACGACGCCGCTGTTCATGCCGCTGGCAATCCAGATGGGCGTGGGCCCGGTGCAGTTCGGCATGATGCTGCTGCTCAACTGCGCGCTCGGCCTGGTGCACCCGCCGGTCGGTACCGTGCAGTTCGTCGGTTGCGCCATCGGTGAGGTCTCCATCGGTCAGGTGATGAAGACGGTGTGGCCGTATTACCTCGCGATCTGGACCGCCATCCAGTTGGTGACCTACATCCCGAGCTTCTCGACGTGGTTGCCTTCGCTGATCACGGGGCACGTCGTGCTGTAGCGCAGCGGCCCAAAATTGCTGCGGAACAAGAGCCGGCGGGTCGCCATGACCGCCGGCTTTTTCGTTTGCGCAGCCGGATATGGCCAGCCGGGACCGCAACATGCTGGCCTCAGCCCGTCACGTCCGCCATCGACCGAGGAGGCAGCCATGTCCGAAACTCCGTTTCTTACGACGATCACCGCCTGCAACGCGTGCGCGACGGCGTGCGACGAATGCGTGTCCGGCTGTCTGCTGGAGGAGGACGCCCAGTACATGGCGCTCTGCATCCAGTTGGACCTGGACTGCGCAGGCATGTGCCGGCTCGCGGCGAGCGCCCTGGCACGCCAGAGCCCCGCTGTCGGCGTGATCTGCGAAACGTGTGCGCGGGTGTGCGATCTGTGTGCCGAAGAATGTGCCCGGCACGACATGGACCATTGCCAGTTGTGCGCGTCCGCATGTCGGGACTGCGCTGAAGCGTGCAGACGGGCAAGCGCTGCGGGCGGCTGAATCGACAATCCTGTGCAGGAACGCCACCTGCTGGAACGGAAACAAAAAACGGCAAGCGCAATGCTTGCCGTTCCTGGGCAGAACCCGGCCATGCCGGGCGATGAAGCACCGCGTTACGCGGCGGCAGCCTTCTTCAGCAAAACGTAGAGCTGGTCCTTGACCTGGAGCTTTTCGCGCTTGAGACGATGGATGTCGTCGTCGGACCCCGCTTCGATGCGCGCTTCGATATTGAGAATGCGCTGGTCCAGTTCATTGTGCTTGTCGAACAGACGGCGGAAATGATCGTCACTGCCCTTCAGCCGCGTGATGAGATCTCGGTATTCCGGAAACATGTCCCCTCGCTTTCCTCTGTATGCAAAAGCATCGATTGTGGGCGCGGCAAGGGCCCGCGCGCGATGATGACCGTCAATCGCGCCAAGCTCGTCACAATGACTGACAAGGCGCGCTGAATCGCTATAATGCGATTGTTACCGATTGGTTAATACACATCCACATGGCCGACTCCTCGCCGACGGAAACTCCGACGCGCAATCGTGACCGTACGCGCTCCCTCATCCTTGCCGCGGCGCGCGACGAATTCGCCGAACGCGGCTTCGACGGTGCCCGGGTCGACAGCATCGCGGAGCGCGCGGGCTCGAACAAACGGATGCTGTACTACTACTTCGACAGCAAGGAAGAGTTGTTCCTGGCGGTGATGGAAGACACCTACCGCTCGATCCGCGAAGCCGAACGCGAGCTCAAGCTGCTCGACATGTCACCGATCGAAGCCATCAAGGCGCTGGTGACCTTCACCTGGGACTACTACATCGAGCACCCGGAATTCCTCAGCATCCTCAACACCGAAAATCTCTATCGCGGCACGCACCTCAAGCGCTCCGGCCAACTGCACTCGCTCAACTCCAAGGTGATCGAAACGCTGCAGGACATCCTCGTCCGCGGCCACCGCGAAGGCGTTTTCCGGGGGGGCGTCGACCCCCTGCAGCTCTATATCTCCATCGCCGCGCTGAGCTACTTCTACCTTTCCAACAACTACACGTTGAGCGCCGTCTTCGGTCGCCCGCTCGACACCCCGCGTGCGCGCGTGGAGCGCTTGCAGCACATGATCGACGTGGTGCTCGGTTATCTCGTTGCCGGTTGAGCGACAACGGAACGCAAGAGAAAAGGGACGCCGCGGCGTCCCTTTTCCTTTTTCGGCGCGGATCGGGTCAGTGATCGTCGAGCGAACCCTGCGCGTAGAAGTGTCCGCGAATCGTCCGCGTGTAGCGGGCGAACTCGGGGGACGCCATGACGTTGAGCGAACGCGGACGCGGCAGGTCGATGTCGTAGACCGCTGCGATCGAGCCGGGGCGCTCGCTCATGACCAGCACCCGGTCGGAGAGGAACACAGCTTCGGGAATGCTGTGCGTGATCAGCAGCACGGTCTTCTTCGATTCCATCCAGATGCGCTGCAGCTCGCCGTTCATCTTCTCGCGCGTCATTGCGTCGAGTGCGCCGAAGGGCTCATCCATCAACAATACGGAAGGATCGTGCAACAGCGCGCGGCAGATCGACACGCGCTGCTGCATGCCGCCCGAGAGCTGCCATGGATACTTCTTCTCGAATCCCTTGAGCCCGGCCATTTCGATCAGTGTCATGGCGCGAACGCGAGCGGCCTTCATGTCCATGTTGCGCATCTCCGCCTGCAACAGGATGTTGTCCAGCACATTGCGCCACGCCAGCAGTACCGCCCCCTGGAACACAATGCCGACGTTGGTCTGCGGCCCCCGGATCGGCGTGCCGTCGAGCGTCAGTTCGCCCGCGCTGATCGGCAGCAGCCCGGCGACCAGCTTGAGCAGCGTGCTCTTGCCGCAGCCCGAGGGGCCCACGACGGAGACGAACTCGCCTTCGCGGATATCGAAGCTGACTGGCAGCAGCGACTGGACCGGGCCGTCCGCGCCCTGGTAGATCTTGGTGACGTCGCGCAGCTCGATCAGCTTGCGCTCGGCGTGCCTCGCCTCGCTGGCAACGGCGTGAAGGTGGGTTCTCTGGAGCATGGTGGCTGGCATCTGGTGGTCCGTTCCGGGTACGTCCTCTGCTATCTATCGGGCGGGCGGGACGCGAGCGCCCCGCCCTGCTCCGCGATCAGGGCAGATACTCGTTGGTGTAGTACATCGACGGATTGTTGGCAGCCTTATCGAGGCCGCCGTACTCGATCATCATCTCGGTCGAGTCGGCCATGTTCTTGGCGCTGACGCGGAACGGACGCTGACCGGCGGTGTCCGGCGTATGGAACAGATCGACCGAACTCTTGAAGCCAGCCAGCAGGCTTTCGCGCGGCGGCGCCTTTTCGACCAGCTTCACCGTCGAGGCCACGGCGGCATCCGGGTTCTTGGCCGCCTCTTCGAACGACACGGTCAGCGCGCGCATGAAGCGGCGCACCAGATCCGGGTTGGACTTGAGCGTCTCGGTATTGGCGATGATGCTCATGGAGGCCACGTTGATGCCGTTGTCGGCGAACAACAATGCCGTGGTCGGCTTCTTGGTCAGGTATTCCAGCTCATTGGTCTGGTCGGTGGAAAATCCGATGAGCATGTCCGCCTGGCCGGTCGCCACGGCGTTGACCTTGGTCTTGGCGTCACCCGCGACGGTCTTGAAGTCGCTTTCCGTCAGACCGACTTTCTTCAAGAACACCGGCCATAGCTGCGAAGGCGCATCACCCGGCGTCACCGCCACGGTCTTGCCCTTCACGTCCGACGGCTTGACGATCTTCTTGTCCGAGAAGGCGATCAGCGCGGTCGGGTTCTTCTGGTAGGCCACGCCGACGGCTTTGACCGGTGCGCCCTTGGCGGTGATTTTCATCATCGTGCCGATGTCGGCGAAGCCGAAGGTCACGTTGTTGGCGGCCACGGCCTGGATGGTCGGGCCCGAGCCGCGTCCTTCCTGGATTTCGAGATCGATGCCCTCTTTCTCGAAGTAGCCCTTGTCCTTGCCGTAGTAGAACGGCGCATGCGTGCCGGTCACGTACCAATTGAGCATCAGCTTGACCTTGTCGGCGGCGAAGGCCGAAGGCGCGCCCAGGGCCGCCACCAGGGCGGCGGCGCACAGCAGTTTCTTTGACATGCCGTTTTTCATCTCTCTGTCTCCTGCGGGTGTGGTGATTGCAGCTGAACAAAAGGGCCGGTCACGGACCTCCCTGCACGTTGCGCTGGGAGGCGTGCCACGGAATCGTGTAACGCTCGACCAGATCGATGAGGCCGAACAGCAGCACACCGATCAGTGACAGGACCACCAATGCAGCGAACATCAGCGGCAGATCGAAGCTGCCATTGGCCCGCTGCAGCACGTAGCCGATGCCGGAATTGGCGCCGACGAATTCGCCGACGACCGCGCCGACCACGGCCAGCGTCACAGACACTTTCATGCTGGAAAAGATCGACGGTAGCGCCTGCGGCAGGCTGATCTTGTAGAACATCTTCCAGCGCGTGCTGCCCATCGAACGGGCAAGATCGACCATGTCGGCTTCGACTGACTTGAAGCCCATCACGGTGGCCACCACGATCGGGAAGAAGCCCAGTAAGAAGGCGACGATGATCTTGGGCACGATGCCAAAGCCGAACCACACCACGAACAGCGGCGCGATGGCGACCTTGGGAATGCTCTGCGAGAACACCAGCAGCGGATAGACGTAGCTTTCCACCGTGCGCGAGTACGCGATCAGCATGGCGATGGGCACGCCGATGATCACCGACAGCGCGAAGCCCCCCATGGTGGCGTAGATCGTGGGCAGCGATTCGCCCAGCAGCATCTTCCACTGGGTGACGAGCTGGTGGAGGACCTCCAGCGGCGGCGGGATCAGGTACGCGGGAATCTTGAACAGGCGTACCGCCAGGTCCCACAGGACCAGGACGATGAACACCAGTACGATCGGACGCACCCAGTTGGACGACATCATGCGTTTCATGCCGCACCCCGCTGTCCGCTCGCGACACACGTTCCGGCCGCCGCGCAAGCGGCATGACCGGCTCTCTGTTCGGTCCTGCTGTTCATTTCAGTCTCCTCGATCGCGGCGCTTGTGTTTGTTGTTTGCGCTCGACAATGCAGTCCTAGCAATGTGCCAGATGACGCTCCTGGCAGGTGGCGAGAACTTCATCGCCCGGCCGCTTCCACCAGTTGTTGGCAGAGAAGATTTCCACCTCGTGAAAGCCGTCGTAGCCCTGTGCCTCCACCGCATGGCGCAGCGCGCGGATGTCGATGACGCCATCGCCCATCATGCCGCGATCCAGCAGCAGATCGGTCGTCGGTGCCAGCCAGTCGCAGATATGGAACGCCAGCAGGCGGCGGCGCCCCGCACGCTCGATCTGTGCGGGTAGTTGCGGGTCCCACCATACGTGATAGACGTCGAGCGCGATGCCGAGGCCATCGTCGCCCAGTTCATCGCACAGGTCGTTGGCATGCGCCATGGTGTTCACGCACGCGCGATCCGCCGCGTACATCGGGTGCAAGGGCTCGATCGCCAGCGGCATGCCGACTTCGCGCGAGTACTGCAACAGCGTGCCGATACCGTCGCGCACCTGCGCGCGGGCGCCGGCGATATCGCGCGATCCGGCCGGCAACCCGCCCACCACCAGCACCAGGCATTTCGCGCCAAGCGCCAGCGCTTCGTCGACCGCGCGGCGATTGTCATCCAGCGCGGCCTGACGTCCGGCCGCATCGGCGGCGGGGAACATGCCGCCACGGCAATAGCCGGTCACGGTCAGATCGTTCGCGCGGATGCGGCGGGCGGCTTCCGCCAGCCCCAGCTCGGCGACCTGATCGCGCCACGGCGAAATCCCGCGAATGCCGTGGCGTGCGCAGCCGTCGATGATGGCGTCGAGCTTCCACTGCTGGCGCACCGTTGCCGTGTTGAGCGATAGCTGTTCGGGACGCGGCGCGCTCATGCTTCCACCCCGTGGATGCCCATGTACTGACGCATGCGGCGCGTGGCCAGCTCGACGTCATCGAAGAGGCCCGCATCGTCCGCCAGCCGGAACAGTTCGCAGTAGTGCGCAAGGCTGCGCGCGCTTTGCTGGCCGCCGACCATGGCGAAGTGATCCTGATGCCCATTGAGCCAGGCCATGAAGACCACACCCGATTTATAGAACCGCGTCGGCGCGCGGAAGATGTGGCGCGACAGCGACACGGTGGGCGCCAGCGTGGCGTGGAACGCCTCCGTGTCGCCACTCGACAGCGATTGCAGCGCACTGGCTGCCGCCGGTGCAATGGCATCGAAGATGCCCAGCAAGGCGTCCGAATACCCCTGCTCGTCGCCTGCGATCAGTTCGGCATAGTTGAAGTCGTCGCCCGTGTACATGCGCACGCTGCCCGGCAGGCGGCGACGCATGGCGATTTCCTTGTCCTTGTCGAGCAGAGAGATCTTGATGCCGTCGATGTTGCGCGCGTACTCATTGATGAGCGACATGCACACGTCCATGGCGGCATCCAGATCCTTGTGCCCCCAATAGCCCGTCAGCACCGGATCGAACATGTCGCCCAGCCAGTGCAGGATCACCGGTTGGCGTACCTGCCGCAGGATGTGCCCGTACACGCGCAGATAGTCGTCGGGCGATGTTGCGACGGCGGCGAGCGCGCGGCTCGCCATCAGGATGATGCGACCGCCTGCGGCCTCGACCGCCGCGACCTGCTCTTCATACGCGGCGATCACGTCATCGATGCGCACCTTGCCCGACGGCTGCAGTTGATCGGTGCCGACACCGCTGGCAATCAGTGCGCCCGGGAAGTCCTTCGCCTGTTCGACGCTGCGCCGGATCAGCTCCAGCGAAGTCGGCCAGTCCAGCCCCATGCCGCGCTGCGCGGTGTCCATCGCCTCGGCGACGCCGAGCCCGAGCGAAAACAGGTGGCGCCGATAGCGCAGCGTGGCGTCCCAGTCGATGGCCGCGTTCAGCCACGGGTCATGTTGCGCGAACGGATCGGCGACGACGTGGGCCGCCGAATATGCGATGCGGTTGAAGACGGTGGACGTCGCCGGCGCCCAGCGTCGCGCGCCCTTGATGGCATAGGGCGCGAGCTTGCCGTCGCCGTCGATCAGCTTGATGGTCGCCATGCCTCAGGCCTCCAGCGAAGGCACGTCCACCCAGCGGCGCTCGCGCCAGCTTTGCAGGCCGAGTTCGACGAGTTGCACGCCCTTGGCCGCTTCGAGCAGATTCCACGTGTAAGGCGTGTCTTCCACGACGTGGCGGAGGAACAGTTCCCACTGCACCTTGAAGGCGTTGTCGTAGTGCGAGGTATTCGGCACTTCGGCCCAATCGCCGAAAAAGTCGTGCGTGTTGCGCACGTCCGGGTTCCATACCGGCTTGGGCGTATTCACGCGCGATTGCGTCCAGCAGTCGGTCAGCCCGGCCACCGCCGAACCATGGGTGCCATCCACCTGGAATGTGACCAGGTCGTCACGGCGCACGCGCACGCACCACGAACTGTTCATCTGCACGATCACACCGTTTTCGAGTTCGAAGGTGGCGTAGGCGGCATCGTCGGCCGTCGCCTCGTAAGGCTTGCCCTGCTCGTCCCAACGCTGCGGAATGTGCGTTGCGCCCAGGCACGACACGCTCTTGACCTTGCCGAACACGTTGTCGATCACATAGCGCCAGTGGCACAGCATGTCGAGGATGATGCCGCCGCCGTCCTCGGAGCGGTAATTCCATGACGGGCGCTGGATCGGCTGCAGATCGCCTTCGAACACCCAGTAGCCGAACTCGCCACGCACCGACAGCACACGACCGAAGAAGCCGGCTTCATTGAGCATCTGTAACTTGCGCAGACCGGGCAGCCACAGCTTGTCCTGCACCACACCGTGCTTGACGCCCGCGGCCTTGGCTGCCTGGTAGATGCTCATCGCTTCGGCGAGATGGGTCGCCACCGGCTTCTCGGAATACACGTGCTTGCCGGCCGCGATGGCCTGCTTGAGCAGACCGGGACGCGCCTGGGTCGTGGCCGCGTCGAAGAAAATGGTGTCGTCCGGATTACGCAGCGCACCTTCCAGGTCGGTGGTGTAACGCTCGATGCCATGGGCGCGCGCGAGTGCGGCGATCTTGTCGCGATTGCGGCCCACCAGGACCGGGTCCGGCATCAGCCGGTCGCCGTTGGACAAGGCCACGCCGCCCTGCTTGCGGATTTCCACGATGGAACGGATCAGGTGCTGGTTCATCCCCATGCGGCCGGTGACGCCGTTCATGATGATGCCGATGCGCTGCAAAGCCATGTCGTCTCCTCTGTCAGGCGGGCTTTGATCTGCCCGTCATTGTTACTCGTCGGTTCTATTCGCATTCGCGGCGACGAGAAGATCGGCACCTGTCCAATATGTGCGAAGCGCCTAGCATTCAAGGCACTTCAGGCAGATATCTAAACGTCTTTGTCCGATGATCCAAGCCGCTGGATTTGTTACCGTACGGTTAATTGAATGCTAGCAGTGCCTTGATTTGGGTCAAGAGAGTTTTGATCGGGATATACCCGCATCGAGGTTGGCGGCACGCGATTTGCGACCACGGAGGGGTTATCGGCGCGCATGCCGCACACATATGCCATGCACATGCACTAGTCCCTTCTTCCTACAGGCTGAGTAGCCGGCTCCTACAGCACGTCACCCTGCATTGGCCAAAGATTCAGCCACGGGCCGCAGCGTTGCACAGGGGCCGAAGCGAATTCCAACTGACAGACAGAAGGGAAAAGCCATGATGAATCTGATGAATGCGGGCATTGCTTCGCGGCGCGTCGCGTTGGCGCTGATCGCCTCGGCAGCAATGCTCAGCGCGTGCGGCGGCGACGACGCCAGCGGAGACCTGGGCGATGGCGGCCCGATTCCCGATTCGATCACCATCAGCTCCCTGGATGGCCCGAGCGGCGGCACGGTCGGCCAGCCGACGAGCTTCAAGGTAAAGGTGGTGACGTCCGGGAACATCGCCGACAACGAAATCACGTACAAGTGGGAACAGACGGAAGGCACACCGGTGATCAACACCACGCAGGACGATGGTGCGCACGACTCGCAGATTACTTTCTATCCGGTGGCGCCCGGCAACGTCACGTACAAGGTGACGGCCACGGCGCGCGGCAAGACGGCCTCGCAATCAAAGTCGGTGCCGATTTCGGCGCCCTGATGACGACGGGCTGATTATGCTTCCGGCGGCGACCGACTCAGGTCGCCGTTTTCTTGTGGGGTGTGACCGACGACGAACGCCTTTCACGGGCGGGGCGCGGGCGGCACGACCTCGTAACCGTGATCTTCGAGCAGACGTATGGCCGCCTCGATGCGGGAATGGTGTCGGGACCGGTGCGCGGCGCTGCCGTTGTGGGGCCAGTTCTCGGGGTACAGGCCCTGCGCCTCGAGCCAGTGGCGGATGTTCTCGATGCCCTTGGGACCGACGCCCGGCAGACGCCGGATGACACGATAGTCGAGCGCCACGACTTCATCGGCAGAGAACTGGACTTTATCGAAAAGCCCTCGCAGCGCGTTCAGCTCACGCGTGGGCAGCGATTGGGCCATGGCGGTGCGTCCTTCTGCGGGGCGTACACATTCGACACATGGAGGAGCTCCCGTTCAGCGGTTGCCCCATGGTACGAAGCCCCCCGATCGGCACCAACCAAGAAAAATTCAGAAGCTCTTCGATAGCGGCGCTAAGCGCGGCGGCCGTGCGTCTTTCAGCCTGCGCGCTCTGCCTCGCCAGCCCCGCTGTCCGCCGGTTTATCCTGGCGATGACCGGAGATGGCCGCTCCTGCGTGATGCGGCAACGAAGCCAGAATGATCAGCGACGACGCCGACACCAGGCCCACCACGATGAACGCCGGCAGGAAATCTGCCGCCACCACCGTAGCGTGCCCCTGCAGGTAGCTTGCAGCCTGCAAGGCGAACGCGCCGACCGTCACGCCGGTACCGGCGGCCAGTTGTTGCACGACGCTTGCCAGGCTGGTCGCCTGGCTCATGTTGGGCTGCTCGATATCGGCGTACGACAGCGCATTCAGGCTCGTGAACTGCAACGAGCGCAGGCAACCGCCGACCAGCAGGATGGCGATGATCAGCATGTGCGGGGTGGTGTCCGTGAACATGCCGATGACCATCAACGACAGCGCGGTCGCGATGGCGTTGACGATCAGTACGCGGCGGAAACCGAAGCGGCGCAGGATCGCTGCGGCAATGGTCTTCATGAACAGCGCGCCGGCTGCCGACGCGCAGGTCAGCAAGCCTGACTCGAACGAATTGAGCCCGAACCCCAACTGGAGCATCAGCGGCAGCAGGAAGGGAATCGCGCCGATGCCGATGCGGAACAGGAATCCGCCCAGCACGCCGGCGCGGAATGTCTGCAGCCGAAGCAGATCCAGATTGAGCAAGGGATGTGGATTGCGCTTGGCGAGGTACAGATAGGTTGCCACCAGCGCGCCGCCCCCCACGACGCACGCAGCCGACACCGACGCGGACACCATGTGGCGCCCCGCCGTCGCGAGCCCCAGCATCAGGCTCGACAAACCGACGGCCGACAGGATGAAGCCGCGCCAGTCCAGCGGCTTGACGTCGGCTTCCTTCAGATTTTCGATGTACCGGGCGGCCAGCACGATGCCTACGATGCTGATCGGGATATTGATGAAGAAAATCCACCGCCAGTGGAAATACGTGGTGATGAAGCCCCCCAGCGGCGGCCCGATCACCGGACCGACCAGTGCTGGAATGGTGAGGTAACTCAATGAGCGAACCAGCTCGGCCTTGGTCGTCGTGCGCAGCACCACCAGGCGCCCGACCGGCACCATCATCGCCCCGCCCATGCCTTGCACGAATCGCGCGGCGACGAATCCGGCCAGCGAACCCGATAGCGCACACAGGATTGAGCCCCCCATGAACACCGCGATGGCCGAGCGAAACACCTTTCGCGCCCCGAAGCGGTCGGCCATCCATCCGCTGATGGGGATGAACACCGCGAGGCTCACCAGATAAGACGTGAGCGCGAGCTTGAGCGCGATGGGGTCTTCGTTCAAGTCGCGCGCAATGGTCGGCAACGATGTCGCAATGACTGTCGAGTCCATGTTCTCCATGAACAGCGCGCACGCCACGATCATCGGCACCAGTACGGCCTTTGGGATGCGGATCAAGACAGGGACCTCAGTCTGGACACGGAGCCGCGAGCGCGCTCCGGGGTGCGAATTGTACTCCCACGCCCCACTTGATTTCGCCGGGCAACAATTGGAAATCTATGGAAACAGCGGCCGGATTCCGCGTATGCCGTCAGCGCTGCAGACGCGGATTCAGTGCATCGCGCACATGATCGGTGACGAGATTGATCGCCACGATGGTGAGCAGGAGCGCAACGCCGGGAAAGAAGCTGATCCAGTACGTCCCGGACAGCAGGTACTTGTAGCCGTTGGCAATGAGCAGGCCGAGCGAAGGTTCGGTGATCGGCAGGCCGACACCGAGAAAGGACAGCGTGGCTTCCAGTGCGATCGCGGCGGCGATCTGCAGTGCGGCCACCACCAGCAGCGGCGGCACGCAGTTGGGCAGCAGATGCCCGAGCAGGATGCGCAATGGCGGCAAGCCGAGCGAGCGCGCGGCCTCGATGTACTCCTTGCGGCGCTCGACCAAGGCCACGCTGCGCGCGGTGCGCGCGTAGTACGCCCATTGCACGATGACCAGCGCGAAGATCACTTTGTCGACGCCGCGCCCGAATACGGCAATGAGCACCAGCGCCACGAGAATGCTGGGGAACGACAGTTGCAGATCGGCCACGCGCATGATGGCCGCGTCGATGAAGCCGCCCGCATAGGCCGCCATCAGGCCCAGCAAGGTCCCGGCGCACAGGGCGATGGCGGTCGAACTGGCGCCCACCATCAGGCTGATGCGCAGACCGTAGAGGATGGCCGACAGCATGTCGCGCCCCTGCTCGTCGGTGCCCAGCCAGTACGTGATGCCGGACACCTCGGCGTGCGAGCCCGGCGGCAGGCGGCCGTCGAGAATATCCAGTTGCTGGAGGTCATACGGATTCTGCGGCGCGATCCAGGGAGCCAGCACGGCAAGCACGACCAGCAGCGTCAGCAGCACCGCGCCACCGGCCGCCACGCGATGCCCGCGAAACACGTCGCCAGCCCTGCCCCATGCCTGTTTGAGCGAGGCCGTCATGGGCGCTCCTCGGCGGTGCGCACGCGCGGGTCGAGTACCGAATAGAGCAGGTCGACGACCAGGTTGATGACGATGAAGACCACTACCACCACCATCAGGTAGGCGACGATCACCGGGCGGTCGAGCACGTCGATGGAATCGATCAGCAGTTTGCCCATGCCGGGCCAGGCGAACACCGATTCGGTCACCACCGCGAATGCGATCAGCGAACCGAACTCCAGGCCGATCACCGTGACGATGGGCACGAGTATGTTCTTCAACACGTGCACGCCGACGATGCGCGACGACGCCAGCCCCTTGGCGCGGGCAAACTTCACGTAGTCCTGCGCCAGCGCTTCGCGCGTGCCGGCACGCGTGAGCCGAATGATCAGCGACACCTTGTAGAGCGCCAGGTTGAATGCAGGCAGCAGCAGATGGCGCCATCCTTCGACCGAAAAGATCGACACCCCGACGCCGAAAACCTCGCGCGTGGGCCCTCGCCCGCTCGCCGGCAGCCAGCCGAGGTACACCGCGAACAGCATGATCAGCATGAGCCCGACCCAGAAGGTCGGCAGCGAAAAGCCAAGAATCGACCCCGTCATGATTGAGCGTCCGGCCCATGAATCAGGCCGGAAACCCGCCCACAGCCCCAGCGGAATGCCGAACAGCACGGAGATGACCAAGGCCCCGATGGCGAGTTCGAACGTGGCCGGCATGCGCTCGCCGATGAGCGACAGCGCCGGCATGCCCTGCGCGAACGAGCGCCCGAGATCGCCCTGCAACGCGTGGCCGATGAAGCCCAGATATTGCTGCCACAAGGGCCTGTCCAATCCGAGCGAGGCCATCGTGCGCGCGATTTCGGCCTGGTCCGCCTGCGGGCTGATGAAGATCTCGACCGGGTTGCCGATGGCATACACCGCCACGAACACCAGTACGGACATGGCGAACAAGGCGGCAATGGCTTGCAGGAGGCGGCGCAGAAGGAAGGCAGTCATCGCGCCAGAGTATAGCCCGAGGGCATACCCGGATATTTCCCGAGCCTCGCGCCGGGCAAATCAGGTCGCGACGAGGCCCGCCTTGCGGAACGTGAGATTGACGCGACAGGCGCCAAGGCTCGGATGAAGACCTTCCGCAACCGGCAGCACACCATGGAAACGCAGGCGTGACGGCCCGCCCCACACGACGACGTCGCCATGGAACAGCGGCACGCGCTGCGCGCGCTCGGCGCGGGAGAAACCGCCGAACAGGAATACCGCCGGCAGGCCCAGCGACACAGAGACGATCGGCTGCGCAAGGTCCTGCTCGTCCTTGTCCTGGTGCAGCGATAGCCGCGTCCCCGGCGCGTAGCGGTTGATGAGGCACGAATCCGGCACGAAGGCCGCAAACCCCGCCGCGGCGGCGGCCTCCTTCGCCAGGGCAAGAAACGCCTCGGGCATGGACGGCCACGACTTGCCCGTTTCCGGATCATTGGTGGCGTAGCGGTAGCCGTGGCGATCCGACACCCAGCCCAATTGCCCGCAATGCGTCATGGCGACCGACATGATGGCGCCGCCAGGCGTGACCATGTGGCGAAACGGCGCGGCAGTCTCGATCCGACGCAGGTCTGCGAGCAATACGTCGCTGCGTGCGCGTGCGAAGCCTTCGAGCAGCCATGCACCTTCGGCAAGCTGCCGGGCGTTGCCGGCGCCGCTTCGTTCGAGCCCGAAAAGATCCGTCTGCCCTGTCTCGCCCTGCACCACCAAAACCCCTCCTGCCTTCGCCTGCATTCGCTATGCTACCGGCTCCCCGCCCCATCGGAAGACGCACGTGCAGCACCTCATGGAACTGTTCGACCAGCACGGCCCGCTGCTGGTCTTCCTCAACGTCCTCATCGAACAGCTTGGCGCGCCGATCCCGGCCGTGCCGACCCTGCTCGTGGCGGGCGCGCTGTCGGCGGACGGCCGTATGTCGGGGCTCGCTGCGTGGGCGTTTGCGGTCGCCGGCTCCAGCACGGCCAACCTGTGCTGGTACTGGGCGGGCAGACGCTACGGGCAACGCGTGCTGGCATTGATGTGCCGGGTCTCGATTTCGCCGGATGCCTGCATACGCCGTACCGAAAATATCTTTGCCCGCTGGGGACTGGCCTCGTTGCTGGTGGCCCGCTTCGTGCCGGGCCTGTCGGCCATCGCGTCGCCCCTGGCGGGCAGCATGGGGCTGTCGGCGCGTCGCTTTGCACTGTTCGATGCATTGGGCACGACGATCTGGGCGGGCCTGTTCATCGGCCTCGGACTGCTCCTGCATCGACAGGTGGACGCGGTCATCGGCTCGATGTCGGAAATCGGCGGCGTCGCATTGCTGGCTCTGCTCGCGCTGCTGTCGCTCTACATCAGTTATCGCTGGATCGAACGCCAGCGCCTGCTGCGCTTCGTGCGCATGTATCGCATAGAACCCGAAGAACTCCGTTCGCTGATCGACGGTGGCGCATCACCGCTGATTGTCGATGTGCGCGCGGCGTCGTCGCGCGCCAGCGACCCGCGTCGCATTCCGGGCGCGGTCGAGGCGGAGCTTGGCGAGATCGGCGGATTGTTCAAGGACGAATCCGTCGACCGGGAGATCGTCCTTTACTGTGCCTGCCCGAATGAGGCCTCGGCCGCCCACGCCGCGCGCATCCTGCGCCGGCAGGGATTCCGGCGTGCCCGCCCGTTGCGTGGCGGACTGGACGGCTGGATGGCGCTGGCACCGTCCGAAGAGCCGTTTTCGATCACCGCGCACGTGCACTCTGCGTAGCGCACCCGGGCAGAAAAAACGGGCCTCGCGGGCCCGTTTCCTTTTGAAGACAACCCGACGCAATTACTGCAGCGGCTTGAACTTCATCGACCACGAGTACGTGTGCGTGGAACCCGCGGGCCACAGCGCCGGCGTAGTGGTCTTGCACGACATGTTGCTCAGCAGCTTGCCGATCGGCGTGGTGGCGTTGGTCACCGTACCGAACGGTGCCAGCGTGCAGCCGTCGTAGCCGGTCGTCTCGTACTGGTACGCATCACCCGTCGCCCAGTTCACCGACGTACCGGTCTGCACTGCGCCGGTCATGTCCGAGAACGACCCGAAGTCCTGCTGGATGGCGTTGACCGTGACGTCGGCCGTCGGCGTGAAGGTATCGGTGCGCGTGATCCAGCCCGACTTGATCACGTAGGTCGTCTTCGACGTCATGCCCGCCCACGGCGCGGTGCTCCACGTGCCGTTGGTGTTGGCCAGGCTGTCCTGGTCGTACGAGATCGTGATCGTGTCGCCTTCCTGCTTCACCTGCAGGTTCTTGTAATAGATGATCGGCATGTACTGCTTGCCGGTCGACAGCGAGATGCGCGGCACCAGCAGCGGGTACGTTGCATCCGCCGTACCGTAGACCAGGTTGTCCGCGGTGGGGATCGGGAAGTATGGGTTCTGGTTGAAGTACGGATTCTCGCCGTTGACGAAGTTCAGGTTGATCACCCGCTTGCCGTCGCGGATCGTCACCAGCGTACGGCTGTACGGACTGTTGGTGTCGTACTGCGTCACGTGCAGCTTGGGCTGGCGCGTGTCGAGCCACTGCTGGAAGTTGGCGACCGGCATCGGCGCCTTGTTCTGCAGGCCCATGCGGTTCCAGTGCCCGTTCACGTACAGGAACTGATGCAGGAGGCTGAAGTTCTCGCCCAGCGTGCGCTTGGTCGAACGATAAGCATCGGTGCCGCGCCCCTTCACCCACATGTTCACCGAATGCGCGTCGACGTCGTACCAGAAGTTCATGTAGCGGTTGGCCACGCGTTCGACGAAAGCGTAGGCAATGCGCTTTTCCGCTTCGCTCAGCACACCGACGCGGGCCGCCGCGGTCAGCACTTCCATGAAGGCGTTGTCGCCGTACGGGGCAAGCGAGCGGCCGTAGTTGAAGCCCTTACCGTCCACGTT
Organism: Uliginosibacterium sp. sgz301328; assembly: GCF_041807905.1. Classification (NCBI taxonomy): domain Bacteria; kingdom Pseudomonadati; phylum Pseudomonadota; class Betaproteobacteria; order Rhodocyclales; family Zoogloeaceae; genus Uliginosibacterium; species Uliginosibacterium sp. sgz301328. The sequence goes on along the minus strand of NZ_JBGVSA010000006.1, from coordinate 82,097 downwards.
GAGCTGCGGCATGATGATGTCGACCGAGTTGCGCAGGTAGCCCTTCATCTCGTCGGTGATGGCAGCGTCATTGCCCATCTCATACGTGCGCTGGAAGGTCTCGGCGATCAGCAGCACGCTGTAGCGGTCAAAGCGGCCATTGCCGTCGGTTTCGTCCGATACGCCCGCGGTGGAATGCGTGCGGTAGTGATTGAGCAGCTTGGCCAGGATGTCGTCGCGCGCATTGGCCGGCGTGTTGGTCCAGCCCAGGCGCAAACGCAGGCCGGCGATGCCGTAGGCCACGGCGTAGTAGTTCTGCGCAGTGTTCAGAACGTAGTTATTCACGTCCGAGAACATGTCGTCGAAGGTCAATCGTTGCTTGAGGATGTCGATCATGTCCGGATCGAACACCTCGTCGAGCATGCCCTTGTCCTTGAAGTTGTTCAGGGCCAGCAGGTAGTAGTACTCGCCGAAGGACTTGTTCGTATAGACCCACCCGCCGGAGGTGTTCTTGGCCATCATCTTGCGGGTGATGTCCTTGTACACGGCCAGATAATCCTGGTAGCGCGCGTCGTTGCGCGTCTTCATGTCGATCAGCACGTACGACAGGCCCAGTGCCAGCTTGCCCGGCAGGAACTGGTCGCCGGTGTTCGGGTCGAGCACCTTGGCCGGCGCAGTGCCGTCGCCCAGGTTCATGGTCATGTCGGTGCCGTAGGTCTTGACCTGATCGAACAGGTACATCATGTGACCCATCATCGTCAGCGGCACATCCACGCCGGTCGGCACGGTCCAGTCGCTGTTGCCGACCACGATGCCGTTGAGCGAGCGCTTGTCCGCCGGATCGACGGCGAGCGTCAGGCCCTGCGGGTCGGTCGGGTCCACCGCCACGCTGCTGGAGCTGGACGAGGCGCTTGAAGTTGCACTGGAGCTGGAAGCGCTCGACGTGCTCGATGACGCGCTCGACGAGATCGACGAACTCGACGATCCGGCCGAACCCGAATCATTGTTGTCGTCGCCACCGCAGGCTGTCAGCGCGGTCAGTGTGGTTGCGCCAATGATCAGCGCGATGGGACGAAGTTTCAAAGCCAACATAGGAACCCTTGCCTCCTTCTTCTTGGATGACTGGCGACGCATCCTGGCGGCTGTCATGAATGCCGCTTCTCATCTCTCCGCACGTCGCCGCTACAGGAATGCCTTATTTCGCATGGCATACGCATGCTTGTATGCAAGCGCGTGCGCAAGGTAAACGTTTGCTCTGAGACCTCCTATACGTGTTCACCCTCTATTGCTGCGCAGCAACGTAATCGTTTTCTGACCGATTCCCAGATAATGCGTAGAGATTGAAGGAGAAATCGGCGGCGGAACCGGTATCTGTCCGATCATGATAATTTGCTATGCCAAATGCACACCTCCGGGTTCGAGAGGTTCGCATCATGGGGAGAGCGTGGCAGTCACGACAGCATTGCCAACATCTTGTGCGCCGGACACCGACCGGGGCTTGGGCGCGCAAACCGTCGAAATACTCCGAGAGCACTGGGCTCACGGGCCGATCGCGGCGGAACGTTACCGGGGGGCGCCGGGGCCCGGGCGCGCGGCGTCCCTGCCCTTGCATTGACGGCCCGGCAAACAAAAAAAAAGGCCGGGCAGATTGCCCGGCCTTCTTGCGTATGGCGCGACGTGCGCCGAGTCGACTTACTTGGTGCCGAAGATACGGTCGCCCGCGTCGCCCAGACCCGGCACGATGTAGCCGTGGTCGTTGAGGCGTTCATCCACCGCCGCGACCCAGATGGGCACGTCCGGATGTTCAGCCTGAACGGCGGCCAGACCTTCGGGCGCCGCAAGGATACAGGCCAGGCGCAGCGACGTGATGCCGGCGCCCTTCAGATGCGCGAGTGCGGCGGCGGCCGAGTTGCCGGTGGCCAGCATCGGATCGAGAACGATCACGAGGCGATCCTGCACGTCGTCGGGCACCTTGAAGTAATACTCGATGGCCTTGAGCGTTTCAGGGTCGCGGTACAGGCCGATGTGGCCGATGCGGGCATTGGGCAGCAGATCGATCATGCCGTCGAGCATGCCGGTACCGGCGCGCAGAATCGACACCAGGCAGAGCTTCTTGCCGCTGATGACGGGCGCCTGGCAGGTCGCCACGGGGGTCTTGATGGTGATGAGCTCGGTCGGAAGATCGCGCGTGATCTCGTAGGCCATCATCTGGGCGATCTCACGCACCAGCCGGCGGAAATTATCGGTGGTGGTGTCTTCGCTGCGCGCCACGGTCAGCTTGTGCTGGACCAGCGGGTGGGTGATGACATGCACATTTTCGTTCATCGTCGTTCTTCCTCGTGTACTCGATTGGGCCGCCGCACGGGATCTCCGGTATGGGCAGCAGTTATTCAATTCAGTCGATCAGGCCGCGCCCTGCCAGCCAGGCCAGCACCTGTCGCGCAGCCGGCGCGCATCGAGGCGCGTCCGCCGCCGTCATCCACGCCAGATCTTCAATCTCCGCCGCAGGCCGCGGCTCGCCTTGGCCCGCAGCCATGTAGCAACTCATCGCCACGCGCATCGGACGCTCCTGCCCCACGGCGCTGTCCTCGGCCGTCATGACGTGCACGGCGGATTCACGCACCAACTGCACGCCGACCTCTTCGTGCACCTCGCGCTCCAGCGCCTGCCAGTCGCTCTCTCCTGCCTCGCGCTTGCCGCCGGGGATGAAGAAGTGCTCCTTGCCGCGCGAACGCACCGTCAGCAGACGGCGATCGCGGATGCAGATCCAGCCCAGCACGTCGAGCGTTTCGGGCCCGGCGGCGCCGTGCCACTTGGCCTGGGGCGCGCGATAACCGGCGAACGCATCGAGCAGCCGGTCGATATCACGGTCGATCACCAGCATGTCGCGATACTCGGCGCGCAGGAAACGCTGCACTACAGCATGGTCGACAAACTGCGAGATGGCATCGTAATACCCGGCCACGTTGAGGAACGCGCAAGGCTTGGCATGCAGACCAAGTTGCGCCCAGGTCCACACTTCGAAGATTTCTTCCAGCGTGCCAGCGCCGCCGGGCAATGCAATGAAAGCGTCCGTCAGCTCGGCCATCCGGGCCTTGCGGGCATGCATCGAATCGACCACATGCAGGCTCGACAAGCCGTGGTGTGCGAGCTCGCGTTGCTGAAGGTGGCGCGGGATCACGCCGATGACCTCGCCACCGGCCGCCAGCGCGGCATCGGCGATCACACCCATCAGGCCGACCTTGCCGCCGCCGTACACGATGCCGTGCCCGGCCCGCGCCAGGCGGGCTGCCACTTCGCGGGCCGAGGCTTCGAAGCGCGCATCCGCCCCGAGGCTCGATCCGCAGAAAATGGCAATGCGCATGCTGGCGTCAGTCCTTGCGCGATGCGAGGTACTGCGCGAAAGCCGCGCCGACTTCCGGGTGCTTCAGGCCCAGTTCGATGGTCGCCTGCAGGTAGCCGATCTTGGAACCGCAGTCGTAGCGCACGCCATCAAAAACGTAGGACAGGACTTCTTCTTCCTTGAGCAGGGACGCAATCGCGTCAGTCAATTGCAGCTCGCCGCCCGCGCCGGGCTTGAGATTGCGCAGGTGTTCGAAGATGCGTCCGCTCAGCACGTAGCGGCCGACCACGGCACGCGTCGACGGGGCTTCCTCGGGCTTGGGCTTTTCGACGATGCCGGTGATCGGCAGTGTCTTGCCGGAGGGCTCGGTGGTGCTGACGATGCCATACTGGCGCGTGTTCTCGCGCGGCACTTCCATCACGCCCAGCACCGAGGAGCCGGTCTGTTCATACAGTTCGGTCATCTGCTGCATGACCGGCTTGAAGCCGTCACCATCGAGCAGGTCGTCGGCCAGCAGGACGGCGAAAGGCTCGTCCCCCACGACCGGCGCGGCGCACAGCACGGCGTGGCCCAGGCCGAGCGCTTCGGCCTGACGCACGTAGATGCAGTTGATACCGGGAGGAATGGTGTCCTGCACGGCAGCGAGCAGTTCTTTCTTGCCGCGCATTTCGAGCTCGGTTTCCATTTCGTACGCCTTGTCGAAATGGTCCTCGATGGCGCGCTTGGTGCGGCCGGTGACGAAAATCATGTCAGTGATGCCCGCCGCTGCCGCCTCTTCCACTGCGTACTGGATGAGGGGCTTGTCGACGATCGGCAGCATCTCCTTGGGGTTAGCCTTGGTGGCCGGCAGGAATCGGGTTCCCAGCCCCGCCACCGGGAACACTGCTTTGCGTACCTTCTTCATGATTTTCGTTCTCTCCTGTGTCGTTATTCGTCTGGTCTGGAGCTTATCCGCCCTGCGTGAGCAAGGTGCGCAGCCCTTCTTCGTCCAGCACGGTAATGCCTAGCTGTTGCGCCTTTTCGAGCTTGGAACCTGCCTCGGCGCCGGCCACCACGTAATGCGTTTTCTTCGAGACCGAGCCCGACACCTTGCCCCCGGCCGCTTCAATCAGCGCAGTCGCTTCGTCGCGCGAGAGCGTCGGCAGCGTGCCTGTCAGGACGAACGTCTTATCCGTAAGCGGCAATGCGGCGTCAGAATCTTGGCTCGGCGCGGCCGCAAGGAGGGTAGCGCAATATCGGTCGAGCGCCTTGATCTGGGCAATGTTCTGCTCATGCGACAGCCATTCGGCCAACGACGTCGAGACCTCGGCCGGCAGATCGAGCGCAGCGCGTTCAATCGGCGTGAGGTCCGCCAGCGCGGTGAGGCTCTTCACCTGCGCCGCGAGTTGCTGTGCGCGCGTTGCGGTGAGCTTGGCAATACCAAGACTGGCGAGCAGTTCCGGCAGGGCGATCCGCTGGGCCAGCTTGGCTGACGGAGCATGTTCATCCGATGCGCTCACGCCGGCGCGGACCAGTTCGTCCAGTACCCGTTCGTTGTTCGGTTCGATGAAAAACTCGTACAGCGACTCGGCCACCACGCCGCCGATGTCCGGCAACACTGCGAACACGGCGCGCGGTGCGCGGCGCACGAATTCCAGCGAGCCGAGCCAATCCGCCAGCGTTTTGCCGGTCGACTCGCCCACGTGGCGGATGCCCAGCGCAAACAGCAGTCGGGCCAGCGGCGGATGCTTGCTCGCAGAGATCGCATCGATGATGTTCTCGGCCCACTTGGTGGCGATCTTGCCCTGCTGCACGGTTTCGGGCGTGATGCCATCGCGCTCGTCGGCGCGGCGCTTCATTTCGAGCAGGTCTTCGAGTTTGAGCGAGTACAGATCGGCAATGCGATTGACATAGCCGAAGTCCACCAGCGACTCGATGTAGCGCTCTCCCAGGCCGTCGATGTCCATCATGCGACGGCCGGCAAAATGGATGATCGCGGCCTTGCGCTGGGCGCCGCACACCAGGCCGCCGGAACAGCGCGCCACCGCCTCGCCTTCTTCGCGCACGATGTGACTGCCGCAGACCGGACATTGCGTCGGCATGACGAACGTGCGTACATCGGCCGAGCGGCGCTCCAGCACGGGTGCAACGACTTCGGGAATCACGTCGCCGGCGCGGCGCACGATCACCGTGTCGCCGATGCGCAGGTCCTTGCGCCGCACTTCGTCTTCGTTGTGCAGCGTGGCATTGGTGACGGTGACGCCGCCAACGAATACCGGTTTGAGGCGCGCGACCGGCGTGATGGCGCCGGTGCGCCCGACCTGCACTTCGATATCGAGCAGCTCGGTCATTTCTTCTTGCGCGGGGTACTTGTGCGCGACAGCGAAACGCGGCGCGCGCGACACGAAGCCCAGTTCAGCCTGCTGCGCCAGGGCATTGACCTTGTACACGACGCCATCGATGTCGAACGGCAGCAATGCGCGCCGTTCGCCAACTTCGCGGTAATAGCCAAGCAAGCCGTCAGCGCCGCGTACGACGGCGCGCAGATCGGTCACCGAAAAACCCCAGGTCGCCAGCATGGCGAGCGATTCGGAATGCGTTGCCGGCATCGGCACGCCATCGACCTGCGCGAGGCTGTACGCAAAAAAACGCAGCGGCCGTTTGGCCGTCATGCGCGGATCGAGCTGGCGCAGGCTGCCGGCGGCCGCGTTGCGCGGATTCACGAACAACTTCTCGCCGGCCGCAAGCTGACGCTCGTTCAGCGCGTTGAAGTCGCGCCGCAACATGAGCACTTCACCGCGGACTTCGAGCACGGAGGGCAGATCCTTGCCACGCAAACGCAACGGAATGTTGCCCACGGTTCGCAGGTTGGCGGTGACATCCTCGCCCGTGAAGCCATCGCCGCGCGTGGCGCCCTGGACGAAATAGCCGTTCTCGTAATGCAGGCTGATCGCCAGTCCGTCGAATTTCGGCTCGGTGGCATATTCGACGCTCGCGACATCCAGCGTCTCGCGGCAGCGCCGGTCGAAGGCCACGATGTCTTCGTCGGTAAAGGCATTGCCGAGCGAGAGCATCGGCACCTTGTGCGTCACCTGCACGAAGCCTTCGCGCGGCGCGCCGCCCACCCGCTGGGTCGGCGAATCGGGCGCCAGGAGTTCAGGGTGTTCGCGCTCGATGGCTTCGAGCTCGCCGAAAAGGCGATCGTACTCGGCGTCCGGAACCTCCGGCGCGTCGAGCACGTAATAGGCGTACGCATACCGTTCGAGCTGTTCACGCAGCTCGAACGCACGTTGTTCGGGTCGGGTCATGCGAGGCTCAGGCAAACAATCGGCGAGCGACGTCGCCGCCGGCCGGAATGCCCTGCTCTTCCATGTGCTGGGCGAACTGGCCGATCTGTTCGCGGATCAGGCCCACGGAACGGTCGGACAGCGGCGTGCGATTGTCATCCACCACGGCGCCTTCGAGCGCTTCGGCAAGGTGGTGGGCAAAGGCGATCATCTTGTCGAAGGCCTGCACCGGCCGCGCCACGCGCGGCACATCGATCATCAAGGTCAGGCCATGGGTGTGCAGATAGCGCAGTTGCTCGACGGACAACGGCGCGGCCTCTTGGTTGGACAGCGTGAACAGCGTGCGATCGGCCTCATCGCGGAAGTGGTAGTGCCCATCGGTCAGCAGCACCAGGCCGGCAGCTTCGGCCAGCCCGCGCAGCTTGGTGCCGGCAAAGGCCGCCTTGGTCGCCACGACGTTGATGGCGATCTGGATGTCGCATTCGGATGCGAACTGATCCAGTTGCGCGGCATGAGTGAGCACTTCGCTGCGAGCCGGCAGGCGCGGCACAGCGAGGAATTGATCGCACAGCAGTTGGATCTGGTCGTAGAAACGTTCGAGTTCGGCCTCGCTCACGCGGCCCCGACGATCGACCAACTGCAATGCTGCGCAGGCGCGCGTCACGCTGCCCGGCGTGCGGGCATCGAGGGCAATCCAGTTGTTGTCGGTGTCGTCCCATCCATACCACGCAAGGCGACGGGCCACGCCAGCCAGCGTGGATTGCTGGGCGACGAACAAGGATGAAGCCGACACGCCCGCGGGCGCTTCGACCGGCACCACGCAATCGATGGCCTTCAGTTCCCACGGCAGTACGGGTTCCTGCGCGCGCATTGCAGGTTGCACGGTGGCCGCTGCGGCGGCGTTCGGCGCGGGATCGATACGCGGCTCGATGCGGGCTTCCGGTACGGGATCGGTCGGCAGCGACGGCTCCATGCGTCCGCCCGGCGCGGGCGGAATCGCCGCTTCGCCCTCTTCGTCGAGCAGCACGTCGCGGTGCATGGAACGGAAAGCCTGCTCGGCATGGCGCCGCGCACGGCGCTCCTGCCAGACGTTGTAGCCGACCAGTGCGACGACGAGCACTGCGCCGCTGCCGATCAATGCGTATTGAAGTTCGTTGCCTGCCATGTCTTGTATGCGAATTCGTTATGTTGGCCGGGATCGTTCCGGGGGACTGAGCCGCCGATCGTGCTGCGCCGCCGTCAAGCCGCCTCGGGCTGCGCCAGGCGCAGCGCCTCATCCATGTCGACTTCGACGACGCGTGACACACCTTGTTCCTGCATGGTCACGCCGATCAGTTGCTGCGCCATTTCCATGGTGATCTTGCTATGACTGATGAATACGAACTGCGTCACCGACGACATGTGCTTGACCATCTCGCAGTAACGCTCGGTGTTGGCGTCGTCCAGCGGTGCGTCGACTTCGTCGAGCATGCAGAACGGCGCCGGGTTGAGCTGGAACATCGAAAACACCAGTGCAATGGCGGTCAGCGCCTTTTCGCCCCCCGACAGCAAGTGGATCGATGAATTCTTCTTGCCCGGCGGTTGGGCCACGATCTGCACGCCAGCGTCGAGAATTTCGTCGCCCGTGAGGATCAATGCCGCCTGGCCCCCGCCAAATAGCCGCGGGAACAACTCGCCGAAGTGGCGATTGACCGTATTGTACGTTTCCATCAACTGTTCGCGCGTTTCGCGATCAATGCGGCGGATCGCGTCTTCGAGCGTTTCGATGGCCTGCGTCAGGTCGTCGTTCTGCGCATCGAGGAAGTTCTTGCGCTCGGTGGCGGACGTCAATTCGGTCAGCGCGGCAAGGTTCACCGCGCCCAGTTCGCTGATCTCACGATTGATGCGCGCCACCTCGCGCGTGAGTGTCAGCTCCTTGACCTGGGCGAGTTCTTCCGGTGCGTATTGCGCGTCGCCGGCCTGCATTTCTTCAAGACGTTCACAGGCCTGCTGGTGCGCCATTTCGGCAGCCTGATGCGCAAGCCGCAAGGCATTGAGCTGTTCGCGCAGCGGATCGAGCGCGCGTTCGCACCGCAGGCGCTCGGCATCCTGTTCGCGGAGCGTGTTGCTGGCACGCTCCATTTCGTCGCGCCGCGCGGCCAGCGCAGCTTCGCGCGCCTCGCGCAGATCGAGGGCGGTCGACAGGCTCACTTGCAGGGTGTCTTCGTCCAGCCCGTCGCGCTCCGCGATGAGCTGGGCGAGTTCGACTTCGCCACGCGAGATCTGCTCTGCGGTCAGCGAGTCGTTGCGGCTGATGTCGTCGAGCTTGCCAGCGCATTCGCGCAATGAGAACTCGGCTTCCTGCACGGCGCGCTGGAAGGTCTGTACGTGCTCGCGCTGGGCTCGCTGGGCCTGCTCGCCCTGCGCCACCGTCTGCTGCGCGGCATGCAAGCGTTCGGCGAACTCATCGGCGCGTTGCTGGTGCAGTTCGCGGCCGGCCTCGGCTTCCAGCAAGTGAGTATTCTCGGTCTCTTCGGCAAAGGCGATTTCGTCGGCCTCGCGGCGCAATTGCGCGCGGCGCTCTTCGAAACGGGCCTTCTCCTGCTGCATGCGGACGACTTCGAGCTGCGCGGCGTGCACCTGCTGCTGCAACTGGCCGATGCGCGTGCGTACCGTCGTCAGCGCATTGGTCGCTGCGGCGAGCGCCTCTTCGGCCTCTGTCGCGCGCTCCGCGCAGGCGGCCTGCTCTTCTTCGAGCGTGGCGAGTTCGGCACTCAGCGATTCGATTTCGCGCTGGCGTTCCAGCGCCCCGTGCGTGCGCGCATCCGGCGCGAACAAGGTCAGCTCTCGGCTACTCAGGATGGCGCCGCTCTGCGCCACCAGCACGACGTCGTCGGGTAGCTGCGCCGCGCTGTCGATCCAGGGCTGGATGCTGTCGACCGCGTAGGCGCCGGCCAGCCAGTGTTCGAGGATGCCCGCGGCGGCGGCGTTCGCGCAGCGCAGGCGTGACGCGAGCGGCGTACCGGCAAATGTCGGACGCTGCGCCGGCGCTGGTGCGCCTTCACGCGTCAGCACGACAGTCGACGGTACGGACTTGCCGTGGATGGATTCCGGCATGCGGGCAAGCGGCCCGCGCGCGGCCAGCCGTTCGCGCAGGACGGCTTCGAGCGCAAGCTCCCAGCCGGCATCGACGGTAATGTGCTGCCACAGCGGTTGCAGCTCCGACAGCCCGGCTTCGCGCAACCAGGTGCCCATGTCGCCAGCGTCGCGCAATTTGGCCTGCAGCGCTTCGAGCGCGTCGAGTCGGGCGCGCTTTTCGGTGACTGCACGGGCAGCGCGACGTTCTGCTTCCTGCGCAGCGCGCAACGCGCCTTGGGACTGGATGTGCACGCCTTGCTGGGCGGTCTGTTCGGCTTCGGCGTCTTCCAGTTGGCCCGCCAGCGTTTCCACCGCCAGTTCGATCGCCTCGGCGTCGCCCGGATCGGCCGCCGGCAGTTGTGCCAGATCGGCTTCGAGCCGCTGGCGACGGGCAGTCAGTGCTTCGATGGCTCGCAGACTGGCCTGACGACGCGTGTCGTCCACGCGCATCTGCTGCTCGGCCTGGGCCAGTTCGCGGCGCAGGCGATCCTGCTCTTCCTGCGCGCGACGGTAGGTGTCCTCGACTTCGGGCAAGGCTTCCTGCGCGATGGCCAGCTCGTCCTGCGCCTGCTCCAGCCGCACCGTGGCGACTTCGCGCAGTTCCGCCCAACGTTCGCGCTCCGCCGCCAGCTGCGTGGAGCGTTCGCGCCACTGGGCTTCGGACATGGTGAGCTGATCGATACGCTGCGACAGGCGCGAACGCGTATCGCGCAGGCTCTTGAGTTCGTTTTCGATGCGCGAGACTTCGGCTGTGATGGCGTAGAGATCGCCTTGCGCCACGCCGACCACGTCAGAGAGCCGCGTGTGCCGCTCGCGCGCGACCAGCAGTTGGTCTTCAAGAATGCGCAGACGCTCGGTTTCGGCCTCGAGCGTCGTACCACAGGTGGCGATACCTTCGGCGTTGCGGGCTTTTTCGGTCGCCGCGCTTTCGCGCTTGAACACCCACAGCAGGCGCTGGCGTTCGTTGAGCGAATCGGCCAGTTCCTTGTAGGTACGCGCCACTTCGGCCTGCGCGGCGAGCTTTTCGATCTGGCTGCCGAGTTCGGCGCGGATGTCTTCGATACGCGCCAGGTTGTCGCGCGCGTCGGCCAGACGGCCTTCGGTCTCGCGGCGGCGTTCCTTGTACTTGGTGATGCCGGCGGCTTCTTCGAGGAAGGCCCGCACGTCTTCGGGCCGCGCCTCGATGACGCGCGAGATCATGCCTTGCTCGATGATCGCGTAGGCACGCGGCCCCAGGCCGGTGCCGAGGAACAGGTCGATGACGTCCTTGCGGCGTACGCGGACGTTGTTGATGAAGTAGTCCGAGCCGCCGGCCCGGTCGACCACGCGCTTGACGGCGATTTCGGCGTACTGCGACCACTGGCCGGCAGCGCGCCCTTCGGCGTTGTCGAAAATCAGCTCGACGCTGGCCCGCTGCACAGGCTTGCGGGTGGTCGAACCGTTGAAGATGACGTCCTGCATCGACTCGCCACGCAGCGCCGAGGCGCGCGATTCGCCCAGCACCCAGCGCACGGCATCGATCACGTTCGATTTGCCGCAGCCATTGGGCCCCACGATGCCCACCAACTGGCCGGGTGCCAGGATGGTGGTCGGATCGACGAAGGACTTGAAGCCGGCGAGTTTAAGCTTGGACAGGCGCACGTTCGGGAGCGGGTCGGGAAGTCGGCTGTTTTTTCGCCGCGAATGATATCACCCGGTGCCACCCCCCGTCGGCCTTCAGGGCAAAGACTGGCGGGCAGGACGACGCCTGCTCCGCCAAACGCCGTTCAACTGCGGCGATATGCGTCGATTTCAGCGTCCACCGCATCGAAAGTCGCCAGAACGTCGCGCGACGGCGCGCGATCCAGCAGACTGACGACAAAAATGGCCACCGCGCCCAGCAGCGCGCCGGGGAGGATTTCGTAGAGCGCCTGCCATGCGGCCGGGACGATCTGTACGCCAAAGATGCTGCCCTGCTTCCACACAACCACGGTCAGGGCCCCCACCAGCATGCCGGCCAGCGCGCCGTTGCGCGTCATGCGGCGCCACAGCAGCGAGATCACCACCACCGGGCCGAACGCCGCGCCAAAGCCGCCCCAGGCGTAGGAAACCAGTTCCAGCACAGAGTTTTCCGGATTGCGCGCCAGCGCGATGGCCAGCAACGACACCAGCAGCACCGTAATGCGCCCCACCCACACCAGTTCGGCCTGGCCCGCGTTGCGGCGCAGGAAGGCCTTGTAGAAATCCTCGGTCAGCGCGCTGGAGCACACCAGCAACTGGCAGCTCAGCGTACTCATGATGGCGGCCAGGATCGCCGACAGCAGCACGCCGGCGATCCACGGATTGAACAGCAACTGCGACAGCAGGATGAAGACGCGTTCCGGTTGCTGCGCGACCGGCCCGGCCAGTTCGGGATGCTCGGCGAAGTACGCGATACCGAAGAAGCCGACGGCCACGGCGCCCGCCAGGCACAGCACCATCCAGGTCATGCTGATACGGCGAGCCGGCGCGATCGCCTTGTAGCTCGAAGCCGACATGAAGCGCGCGAGGATGTGCGGCTGGCCAAAATAACCCAAGCCCCAGGCCAGCAGCGACACGACGCCTACGACCGAACCGCCCTTGCCCATGTCGAAGAACGACGGGTCCAGCCGATGGATGATGGCCGTGCTCTCGACCAATCCGCCCGACAGGAAGATCACCACCAGGGGCGTCACGACCAGCGCACCGATCATCAGGCTGGCCTGGACCGTATCGGTCCAGCTCACCGCCAGGAAGCCGCCGATCAGCGTGTAGAGGATCGTCGCCAGCGCGCCTACCCACATCGCCGTGGCGTAGGGAATGCCAAAGGTGCTCTCGAAAAGACGGGCGCCCGCCACCACGCCGGAGGCGCAGTACACGGCGAAGAACAGCAGGATGATGACGGCCGAGAGCACACGCAGCAGGCGGCTCTTGTCCTCGAACCGGTAGGTGAAATAGTCCGGCAGGGTCAGCGAATTGTTAGCCCGTTCGGTGTAGACGCGCAGGCGCCCCGCCACCCACTTCCAGTTGCACCAGGCGCCGATGGTCAGCCCGATGGCGATCCACGACTCGGACACGCCATGCAGGAACACCGCGCCCGGCAGGCCCATGAGCAGCCAGCCGCTCATGTCCGACGCACCGGCCGACAGCGCCACCACGAAGGCGCCCAGGCGTCGCCCGCCCAGGATGTAATCCGAAAGGTTGCTGGTGTAGCGATAGGCAATCAGGCCAATCGCGACCATGCCCAATATGTAGAACAGGAAAGTGACGGTAAGCGGCGTACTGGCAGTCGTCGAAAGCATGCGTAGTCTCGATTCGGCCACTCGGAGGTGGCCTGTCAGATTCTTGGACGGGCGACTATGCCAAATCCGTCAATCATCACTTGAGACCTATCGCAAATGCGATGCAGACATCCGGGCGGCATGTCGCGCCCGGCTCACCACGATGAATCAGCGCTGGCCGCGCCGCGCCGACTGACTGAGGTAGCCCTGCAGACGGCTTTCGATGATGCGCGGATTGTCGCCGTGGGCGATGCCGACCAGGCCATCGAGCACCATCTCGCGCGTCGATACCAGGCGGGCAATGCTCGCGGACAGTTTCTTGCCGACCGGCAGGAAGATCAGGTTGGCGCTGCCCACGCCATAGATGGTGGCGACGAAGGCCACCGCGATGCCGGCGCCGAGCTTGCTCGGGTCGGAGAGGTTTTCCATCACGTGGATCAAGCCCATCACCGCGCCGATGATGCCGATGGTGGGCGCATAGCCGCCAGCGGCGTCCCAGATCTTGGCCGCCTGCTTCATTTCATGTTCCCAGGCGCCGATTTCGACGTCCATCACTTCGCGCAGGCGTTCGGGCTCGACGCCGTCCACCAGCAATTGCAGGCCCTTGCGCATGAATGGATCGGCCAGATTGCTGATCTTGTTTTCGAGTGCCAGCAGCCCTTCCTTGCGGGCGGTGGAGCTCCAGCTGACGATTTCGGAGATAAGCCCGTCGGACGGCGGCGCTGGCGGGCTGAACACCCAGCCGGCCATGCCAACGCCCTGGCGGAAGGTGTGCCACGGGCTCTGCAGCATCACCGCGCCGACGGTGCCGCCGATGACGATGAAGAACGCCGTCGGTTGAACCAACGACGACAGATGCCCGCCTTCGAACATGTGCCCCAACACGATGGCGGCGACGCCCAGTAACAGGCCGGCCAGACTGACGAAATCCATTTATCCGTGCATCCCTTCCAAGTTTGCTGCGGGCCACACCGGCGCGCGGCGCGGTGGGCCTATGCCACCTTCGCCCGCTTGCCGCGTTTGCCGCTGCCCGGCCCCGCGTCGCGGCCGGTGGTGATACGCGAGCGCAGGCGAGCGATGGCCTGGCTATGCAGTTGGCACACGCGCGATTCCGACACTCCCAGCACCTCGCCGATCTCGCGCAGGTTGAGGTCTTCCTCGTAGTACAGGCCCATTACCGTCTTTTCGCGCTCCGGCAGGTCTTCGATGGCCTGGATGAGCACCGTGCGCATGTTGTGGTCTTCGAGCAGGTCCAGCGGATCGTTGCTCTCGCCCACGATGTGGCGTTCGAGGAAGTCTTCGTCATCCTCGTCGCCGAAATCCTCGAAATAGACGAGCTGGTAGCCGCGCGCCTCCTGCAGCATCTTCTGGTAATCGGCCAGTTCCATGCCGAGCGACTGCGCCAGTTCGCGTTCGGTCGGCTGGCGGCCGTTCTGCTGTTCCAGCGTGTGGATGGCGGTTTCGATGCGGCGCATTTCGCGTCGCAGGCTGCGCGGCAGCCAGTCGTTCTCGCGCAGACCATCGAGCATGGCGCCGCGGATGCGCTGCACGGCGTAGGTCTCGAACTGCGCGCCCAGGCCCTCTTCATAGCGGCCGACCGCGTCGAGCAGGCCCAACATGCCGTTCTGGATGATGTCCTCGACCTGCACGCTGGCAGGCAGTTTGGCCATCAGGTGATAGGCGATCCGTTTGACCAGCGGCGCGTAGCGCGTAATGAGCTGATCCCGATCCAGTGTTCCGGCGGCGTTATACATCGTTGTCTCTCGTTGGCCAGGGCCAATCACAAGCAGCAGGAGAATGGAGCAACACGGCTGATTCGTGCTCCCATGCCTGCATTGTGCGGGGAGCGTTGTCCTTGCATTGCGCGGATAAGCGCGGAGTATTCACGCCAATCATGCACACGCGGCACTCGTGGCCGGGCTCGCCGCCAATCCGCAGGCCAGATCGCGAAGGCGCTCGACAAAGCCGCCGGGGCTCGACGGCAGCGCCTGACCGAGGTGATCGACGCAGCGCACCTCGATGCCCAACTGACGCCACGCCAGGGCCTGGAAATTGGCCGCCAGTTCGCGCGATTCAAATGTCGTCTGCCCGCTCAAGGTGAGCGCCATACTGCCGATATCGGCAATTCCCTTCAGTTTCTTTAGCGCCGCGTAGGCGGCAGTGATCGATTCGACGCGCGCTTCGGCCACCAGCAGGCAGACGCCGGCCGCGCGCAGCAGGGATGAGGTCGCCGTTGTATCGGCGTGCACGATGGTTTCGTCGGCTTCGAACTGCAGCGTGCGCAGGGCGTCGACCACGCGCCGGCCGAGCACCCGTTCGCGCCCCACCAGGCGGGCCGCGCGCGCCACCGGCAGCAGCATGAGCGCGTCGTCGCGGACCAAGGCTTGCGCCAGCGGCACGTGGCCCTCGATCACTTGCTGCAGATCGAAGCGCGGCGCCGTCCCAAGGTGGTCGGCCAGATTGCCGAAGGCGCTGCATTCTTCCAGTACCAGCAAGCGTTGCCCTGCCCCGGCGCGCGCGCGCAACTGTGCGGCCAGCCAACGGGCGGCCCCTGCACCGCAGGTCAGCACCGCCAGCGAGCGCCCCTGGCCGCCGAACATGCGCCGCAGGCCGGCGGCCTGATCGTATCCGGCCATCATGCGCGTGGCACCGGCGATGCGGGCGCAGACATGATCAGTCCGGCCTCGGCAACATCCAGCTTGTGTGCCGACCTGGCGGGCACTTCGCGCAGGGCGCGGTGAATCACGTAACTGCGGTTGGGCAGGTGCAGGTCTTCCGGCACGCGCTGGCCGGTGGAGACATAGAACACGCCCAGTTCGTTGCGCACGGCGGCATCGATGGCCGGCGCAATGGTGGCCGCCTCATCCAGCTTGGTGATGATGCAGCCTGCAAGATTGGGCGCGTCGTAGGCGCGGATGATCTCGTCGAGCGTGTCGCCACGCACGGTGGCGTTCAGGCACAACAGGCGGCGCACGTTGCCGGCGGAGGCCAGCATCGCGGCTTGTTCCATGACCATCTTGTCGCGCTGACCCATGCCGATGGTATCGATCAGCACCATGTGCTTGCCGCGCAGGTCGGCCAGCGTCTGGCGCAGATCGGCGGCGTCGCGCACCACGCACACCTGTACGCCGAGGATGCGGCCATAGATGCGCAGTTGTTCGTGCGCGCCGATCCGGTAACCGTCGGTGGTGATCAGCGCCACCTTGTCGGCGCCATGGCGCACCACGCAGCGTGCGGCCAGCTTGGCCGTGGTGGTGGTCTTGCCCACACCCGTCGGGCCGACGATGGCGTACACGCCGCCGCGATCGATGATGTCGGCGTCGGATGCCAGCAAGCGCAGCTTGCGATCGAGCATGCCCTTGACATGGGCGCGCGCGTCGGTCACCGCCATGTCGCCGACGATGCCCTCAGTCAGCGAGCGCGTCAGTTGCGACGAAAAGCCTGCTTCGAGCAGTTCGGCCATCAATTGCGTGCGCGCCGGTGCGGTACGGGTGATTTCGTTCCAGGCAAACCCGGCCAGTTGGCGTTCGAGCATGCCCTTGATCGAGGCAAGCTCATCCATCAGGCGCGCGTTTGTCGCTTCGAGCGCGGCCAGCTTGGCGGCCTCGACGGCCGCAGCGGCGGGCGCGACGTCTTCACGTTGTGACTGGGCGATGGCGCGCGGCGCGGGCTCGTCGATCGCACGGCGCAGCGGAGGCAGGTCGTGATGCACCGAGGCCCGATGGGTCAGCGTCGGCTCAGCGGATTGTTCGCGCGCCAGGCGGGCAATGTGCTGGCCCAGCGTCAGGGTGAAATCATCGTCACTCGGAGCCGGTGCGGCTGCACGGGCCACCGGTGCCGCAACGGGGGCCGGAGCAGGCGTCGATTCGGGCCGGCGCACCTGTTGGGCGGCAGCCGAGAAGCTGGCGATGGCCTCGGCCGGCATGGCAACGATTTCCACGCCGTCCGGCACCGAGCGATTGGACAGCACGACCGCGTCGCCGCCGAGTTCGGCCTTTACCATGGCCAGCGCTTCACGGGCGCTGCGCGCGACGAATTTCTTCACGTCCACCATTTAATCAGCCTCCAACAACCGCAGTGACACGGATGGTGCGCGATTCAGGCACCTCCGAATGAGCAATGACTTTGAGATTCGGCACGGCGCGGCGCACAAAGCGCGCCAGCAGCCAGCGCAAGGCGTTCGGCACCAGCAGTACGGCCGGCAGGCCGAGGTCTTCCTGGCGCTGGGCGGCCGTGGCCGATTCGCGCAGCAGCGTGTCAGCCAGACCCGGCTCGATGGCGGCATCTGCGCCACCGGTGTGCATGGCTTGTTGCAGCACGCGCTCCAGCGAGGGGTCGAGCGCGATGACTTGCATCTCGCTGTTGCCCGGGAACAGTTGCTGCACGATGGCGCGGCCCAGCGCGATACGTACGCGGCCGGCCAGTTCCAGCGGGTCCTGAATGCGCGTGGCGTGCTCGGCCAGGGTTTCGACGATGGTGCGCATGTCGCGAATGGCGATGCCTTCTTCCAGCAGGTACTGCAGCACGCGTTGCAGCGTATGCAGCGGCAGCGTCTTCGGCACGAGGTCTTCGACCAGCTTGGGCGATTCCTTGGCGATGTGGTCGAGCAGTTGTTGGGTTTCCTGGCGGCCGAGCAGATCGGACGCATGGCTGAGGATGACGTGGTTGAGGTGCGTGGCGACCACCGTGCTGCCATCGACCACGGTGTAGCCCAGCGCATGCGCCTGTTCACGCAGGCTGGAGTCGATCCACACCGCCGGCAGGCCGAAGGCCGGATCGGTCGTCGGCGTGCCCGGCAGGTTGCCCGCCACGCGGCCCGGATTGATGGCCATCAGTTGGTTCGGATAGGCCTCGCCCTGCCCGATCTCCACGCCTTTGAGCGTGATGCGGTAGGCATTCGGCTTGAGTTCCAGGTTGTCGCGGATGTGCACCGGCGCGGCCAGAAAGCCGATGTCCTGCGCGAATTTCTTGCGCAGGCCGCGAATGCGCTTGAGGAGTTCGCCGTCCTGCCCCTTGTCGACCATCGGGATCAGGCGGTAGCCCACTTCCAGGCCGAGCACGTCGACCGAGGTCACGTCCGACCAGCTCGCTTCCATCGATTCTGCACGGGCGGCGGCCTGTTCCGGCGCGACGGCGGGCTCTTCGACTTCGGCGGCGGCCTGCTGCTTTCTGTTGAGCACCCAGGCCAGCGCGCCCAGCAGACCGGCGAGCATCAGGAACACCAGGTTCGGCATGCCGGGGATCATGCCCAGCAGGCCAAGGATGGTTGCCGTCAGAATCATGACTTGCGGGTTGTTGAAGACCTGGCCCACCAACTGCGAGCCGATATCCACGTCTTCGCCGACGCGCGACACCACCAGACCGGCCGCCACCGAGATGATCAGCGCCGGCAACTGTGCGACCAGACCGTCGCCGATGGTCAGCAGCGTGTAATTGTTGAGCGCGCGCGAGAACTCCATGTCGTGCTGCGCCACGCCGACGATCAGCCCGCCGACGATGTTGATCACCAGAATCAGGATGCCGGCAATCGCGTCACCGCGCACAAACTTCGAAGCACCGTCCATGGCGCCGTAGAAGTCGGCTTCGGCGGAGATGTCGGAGCGGCGCTGCTTGGCTTCCTTGTCGTTGATGAGGCCAGCGTTCAGGTCGGCGTCGATGGCCATCTGCTTGCCGGGCATGGCGTCCAGCGTGAAGCGCGCGCCCACTTCAGCGATACGGCCAGCACCCTTGGTGATCACGACGAAGTTGATCACCGTGAGGATGACGAACACCACGATGCCCACCGCCGTGTTGCCGCCGACGAGGAAGTGGCCGAATGCTTCAATCACCTTGCCCGCCGCATCCGCGCCGCTGTGGCCGTGCAGCAGCACCGTCCGCGTGGATGCCACGTTGAGCGACAGGCGCAGCAGCGTGGTCACCAGCAGCACCGTGGGGAAGACCGAGAACTCCAGCGGCCGGCGCGTGTACATCGCCACCAGCAGCACGATCATCGACATGGCGATGTTGAACGTGAAGAACACGTCGAGCAGGAACGCCGGCAGCGGCAGCACCATCATCGACAGCACGAGCAGCACCAGGATCGGCGCGGCAAGCTGGCGAATGTTGCTCGGCGAGAACAACTGGCGGAGATCGAGTTGGTTAGCTTGAGCCATGAATGTTCACTCGGTGCGGGTTACGGCGTTGCTGCATGCGGGTCCATGTCTGCCGGCACCGGCAGGTCATGGGGGGTTTCGGGCGGCAAACCACCGCGGGCGATGAATTCGTTGAGCTGATACACGTACGCCATGACCTCGGCCACGGCGGTATAGAGCGCGGCGGGAATCTGTTCGCCGATCTCGGTATGGCGGAACAGCGCGCGTGCCAGGGGCGGCGCTTCGAGCAGCGGCACCTTGTTTTCTTGTGCGAGTTTGCGGATGTTGGCGGCGACCAGATCGGCGCCCTTGGCGACCACCGTCGGCGCACCCATCTTGCCGGCTTCGTACTTGAGCGCCACGGCATAGTGCGTCGGATTGGTGACCACCACGTCGGCCTTGGGCACGGCGTCCATCATGCGGCGGCGGGCCATCTCGCGCTGGCGTGCGCGGATGCGGCCCTTGATCTGCGGATTGCCTTCCTGCTCCTTGGACTCCTGCTTGACCTCTTCCTTGGTCATCTTGAGTTGCTCGTAGTAGCGCCATAGCTGGAACGGCACGTCCAGCAACGCCAGCAGACCAAGACTCGAAGCGAGCAGCAGCGCCGCCGTCAGGATCACCTTGCCGGTGCGCGCAAGCCCGGCGTCCAGCGGCATGCTCATCAGGCCCATCAGGTCGTCGTGGTTGCGCCAGATGACCCATGCGGACACCGAGCCGATGACCAGCGTCTTGAGCACACCCTTGATGAGTTCGGCCAAGCCGTGCATCGAAAAAACGCGCTTGATGCCCTGCAGCGGATTGATGCGGCCAAAGTCAGGCGAGATCGCCTTGGTCGACAGATTGAAGCCGCCCAGCGAGAGCGGGCCGGCCACGGCGGCGATCATCAACACGACCATCATCGGCGCGATCGCCAGCAGGCCGTCGGACGACAGATTGCCCAGCGCGTGCAACATGGCGGCGGGGTCGAGCGCGTCGCGCCGCTCCAGCACCAGCCCGTCGCGAACGGCGTGCACCACGTGCGAGACCATCCATTGACTGGTCAGCCACAGGCTGCCTACGCCGAGGATCAGGACGAGAAAAGTCTGCAGTTCGCGCGATTGGGGAACGTTGCCCTCTTCGCGCGCCTGCTCCAGCCGTCTGGGTGACGCTGATTCTGTTTTCTCGAGATCGCTTTCTTCGGCCATGATCCTGCCCCTGGATGGACAGGATTATTTGCCGGGGCGGCAAGAACTGCCGCCCGGATAAATGCGGAAAAGCCCCGGCTATTCGGCGCTTGGCCCCACGGAGATGGGGGTGTGGTGGAGCGCTGGCTAGCGGTGAAGCTCCAATAGATCGTTTCGGGCGTTCACCCGGAGCAGATCCACGCGGCAGGAAATCGCCAAGCTCCCGGCCGCTGGAGAACAAGACGCCGGATGCGCACGGACGCTCGCCGCGCTGCGAGCGCGAAGACCGCGCGCGGCGAGATCATCTAGCACATCATTACCCGTGCGGTTCTGTGTTGTGCGCCAAGCGCGCGTTGGCCACCACTGCTGCGTGGAGAAATTCGCGTCAGCGGAGTTGCGAATTGATTATTGGGCGCCCAGAAAAGCCCTGCCCTCTAAGCCGGGCAATGCGCGAACTCATTCCTGCCATAACGAAGCGTGGTTTCCAGCCGATGATGCCCTTTGGATAAAGAGCCAAAGACCACCGGAACGGCAGCATAGGGAAACATCAGATTGGTGTTGGGCGTACAGGGCATCAGGCCGTGGTGATAGCGTCCGCTGCTTTCGCGAATGGCGCTGTAGAGTTGTGTCCCCGTGGCAAGGACTTCCTGCCGGGGTACCCGGGCCATCACCACGTCAAAGCTGCGATTGGCTTTGCACCACAAATCAACACTGTGGCCACTCGCCACAAAATCCAGCGGCGAGTCGTTCTCAATATCATGGAACCGGCTTTCGCCCCCCTCTATGAACCGTTGGCACGTCCTGACCAGGCAGCCGGGAAATGGAGACCACACCGTACGCAGTTCATCACCCTGCAAAGAGCTTTCTATCAGGCGGGTGCGGAAAAACCAGTTCTCCTTATCGGCTGAAAATGCCAGCAGGTTATCGCCCACAAAGCCCGAGGACAACCAGCGGGTCGACTCCACGCACAGGCCATGAGCCGTGGAATACGCGAATTTGAGGTATTTATCAGCACTGTGGCGGATCTCATTCTGTGCCGGCGCACCGCTGAGCAGATAGGCTTCCCCCTGCTTGCGCTGGACGCATTGGCGCAAGGCAGACTGAACATACCCCACATCGGGAAAACTCTGCCCAACAGGAGAGGCCTTCCAGAACGGATGATCTGCAGGCAAAGCCAGCGGAAAAAACGCCTTGAGCATCCACAAGGGGGATTGCGCACTATTGTAGAACTCAGTGATGAGTTGGCTGGGATAGGCGTACCCCAGGGTGATATGTCCCGCAGCGTCAAAGCATGGCTTATCCAACCACCATGTCAATGAACGAGACCATAGGCCCCGCAATTCTCCCATGCTGATCTCGGGATGGCCGAAACAGGCCAGCAGCGCCCAAAACCCTGCTGGAGCAAACCGGTACAGCAAAGAACGACCATAGGCAATATGCGCACCGGACTCAGCAAACCAGTAGCGATACGTATTGGCAAACTCCTGCGCCCGCGCAACGAAGCGCTGACTACGCACGGGGTCATCATGCATATGCCATCTTGCGTATAGCAGACCGTAGTACTGGAAAGCAAACCCGTTGTAATAATCAGTGCAGGCTTTCGCACCATCGCCATACCAACCTGCCAAAATATACTGACTGTCAATAAAGTCGAGTTCCTCCTCCAATAGAACTGTATCAATCGTGAAGTCCATTCTCTGCAAGGCTTTGAGTACGAGAACACGAAAGAAGCGCCAGTTGTTCGGCGGAAGCTCTATATGCTGTACGCGTGCCAGCCAACAGCAGAGATTCTGGCGCGCACCGGCACTCATCTGATCGATGAACGCTGGTGACTCCTGAATCAAAGTAGCAATGGCGGCCATTTCCACCACGCGCTGGTCAGCGTTTTGCGCCTCACCCCAATAGGCAGGATGCAAAGGGTCGACGCCATTGCTCAAGCCATCGACAAACCTCTCGAAATGCAGCACTTCGCACCGCCCGCCCATGGCTGGAGCGACGCCCCACAACAGCCGCGCAAAACCCTCGAGATCCGCTGCAGACTGATCGAAACTGGCACCCGCCGGAGCAATGCGAAGCCCTGCATTGCCAGGCGTGAAACACGGCAAGTGCTTGTCGATCACCCAGTCGAGCAGTTTCACAAGCGCCTCACGATCCAGCGCCTTCGTCACATCAAAAGGAAAATCTGCAGTTGCCATCATCAAGCTCTCTGGTTACGCGGACGTGACGATCATCGCCTTCGCACTCGACGCGACACTCTATTGACATATGACGATCATATTTGCTGAGGGCACACGGCACACCACTGAATATGAATCGAAAAACACAACTCGATTCACCAAAAGAATTGGTTATGTCCAAGCGAGCGCATCAAGGCCTCCATGAAGTAATAATCGCCATACGGCAACATGGCACGTGTCAAGCCGGCGTGAACATATGAAGCCCCGTGATCGAGAAAACCATGAGCTTCGGCGTGAGTAGTCAGGTCACATTGTTCGAGCAAGCCTTCCATCAACCTGTCTGCCAGCCCACGCCAGCGCTCGGCTTCATTTTCATCCGAACAGGCACTGGCAATGAGATAGACGCCGGCGGCGGTGATGGCTCCGGCCGAACTGTCGCGAAAGGCCTCGACTTCAGCAGGCAGGCAGTAATCCCACGGCGGGACTTTTTTGTCGCCCAGGAACTGTTCCGCCTTGGCGGCAAGTAGACGGGCCGTATCAAGAAACCAGGCTTCGCCTGTATACAAATAGCATTGTGCAAAACCGTGAATAAGCCATGCCTGCCCGCGTGACCAGCATGAAGTATGCGAATAACCCTGGTGTGTCTCGCCACGCAGGGGCTGTCCCGTCACAGGATCGAAAATGAAACAGTGAAACGAACTGCCGTCCGGTCGCACGATGTGACGGGCAACTGTCGCAGCATGCGCATCCGCCACATATTTGAAGTCAGCATTGGCAGTTTCACGCCACGCCCAATACAGGAGCGGCAGATTTTCCATGGAATCGGCAATGATGCGCCCACTCACAAAATGTGAACGCTCAGGCGTAGTGGGACTCACCGGACTCCACGCTTGAATGTAGTTGCCACTGGGATCGAAACGCGCACGCAATGCGTCTGCTGCGCGCAATGCCATGTCACGAGCATGCATATTGCCCGTCATCACCCACTCAGCCACGCAGCTGAGCGAAAACTGAAAACCCAGGTCGTGGTCCTGATAGGCCTTGGTCTGCAAAATGGCATTCAACGCCGCTTTGCGCGCGGCAGCACTGTTGGCAAACGCTGCGTCACCGCTGAGCTGATACGCCAGCCACAACTGCCCGGCACGAAACCCCATGACCCAGTCCGAAGCACCACAATAGGTCCAGCTGAAATCAGCCCGACCTATTTTTGGATTACGCAAACCATCGATGGCCAGCGTTTCACGCAAGCGGACGACACATCGATCCAGAGCCTGCTGATGCTGCGGTAAGCGACGCGAAAACAAAGGAGCGGAAGCAGACCGGAAAGCCGTATTTGTTCTTTCGCTTGTCATATTTGTATCAATTCCATACATTCAAGGATCTTCCCAACCACAGGCCGGGGTTGCGCACCGGGTAATTACGGCGAACTTCAAACACGGTCGGATCGGTGGGGAGCTTTCCCCAGAGACTCAGCCAGTCTGCGCGCCGTGCCGACAATGCACCAAACAGTAGGGCCGGCTGGCGAATAGGCCACTCGGTCCAGTACATCACGTCATGTGAATAGGGCCACTGCCCTTTGTCTGCCAGATAGGGGGCAAGAAATTCAATCCCACGAATCACGCTTCGTCCGTCAGGCAGGCGGAAATTCAACGCATCAAACTCTTCTGAAGAAATCACCAAAGCCAGCGCGCTCATCACATCCAGGTTGAATATCGAATATCCATAAGGTTTGGTGCGCCCCAACTCACGTGGAAAACTGCCATCCAGCGCCATTTGTCCCGGCAGCAGTACCTGGGTAAATCGCTGGCGGCACTCTTCAAGCACCGCCTGATTACGGGTCGCTCGCGCAAAAGCAGCCGCCTGCAAGGTCCAGCAAACACTGTGATTGTTGTCAGTGTTGCTTTCATCGATGCCATAAGGATGCGTGCGAAACCACTGCAGATAATCGCTGAACCATCGGGTGATCATTTCGTCATCCGTGGCGCACATTGCCTTGTCATGCCTGAGAAGCTCAAGCGCCAGAGCGACTTCTGCCAGATGAACCGTATCGATCAGCCCAATACCGCGCCCTGTGCATACCCCTCCTATGGCTTGGGCATATTCCAGATGCGGATTCATGCGTGTGGCAGGATCACAGAACCAGGCTCGCATGTGCGCAACAGCCCTTTCGGCAAAGCGGCCTTCCCCCGTACATTGCCAAGCGCCAGCCAGATGTCCCACATGGGTGGCAAAATCCAGCATCAGCTCACGGTGTGCCGTAAAATTGTCCGGGTTGGTCATGCCATCGCGCTGGATATAGGGGCCATCCGGATTGGCTGGATCCGGCCACCAGTAATCCGCTTCAGAAGAGAAATCGTGCGGTCCGCCAGGGCTGCGCGGGTTGATCGCCGTGACAAGAGTCCGGGGCGCCATGCTCAATGCGGCCTGTGCGGCTGCACTGAGACGAGAGCGCTCAAAATCGAGCAGCGCTGAATAGGTCATCATTTTTGGCATTGTCTTGGATGGACGGCCCAGTCGGAAAAACTTGGCTTTCCCTTCATCAAGGGGCAAACCAAGGGGCAAAGACGGTTGTCATGCAACATGCGATTCGAGCGCGGTGCTGGCTGGTTTTTCCTGGAAATCTGTCACAGGAGGCTCCTCCCCGAACGCTTCACTCGCGGCCAGAAGGCGCCGGGTATACGCGTTCTGGGCCTGCCCGTGTGTCAGCGCATGCACACCCAGTTGCTCGACCAGTTTTCCGTTCTGCATCACGGCAATGCTTTGGCACATATGGGCAATGACGCCCAGATCGTGACTGACCATGAGATAGGTCAGCCCACGCTGGTCCTGCAAATCGCATAACAGGTTGAGAATTTCAGCCTGCACGGAAACATCCAGCGCCGAGGTGGGTTCGTCGAGCAGGAGGATGTCGGGCTCCAGCATCAACGCCCGGGCAATGGCTATGCGCTGGCGCTGGCCACCGGAGAGCTGGTGCGGATAACGCCAGCGATGGACTCGCCCCAACCCCACCGCAGAGAGCACAGCCAGCCCCCGATTTTCTGCATCAGGCAGTTTATGGATGCGTGCGGGCTCCATCAGTTGCGCCCACACGGTCTGGCGCGGGTGCAAGGAATCGTAGGGGTCCTGGAAAACCATTTGCACACGACGGTAAAAACCGGCTTCGCGAGGGGTTTTAACAATCTGTCCAGCCATGCGGATGGATTTGCAGATCGATGGCACCAGGCCCGTCAGCGCACGCAGGATGGTGGACTTGCCCGAGCCGGACTCTCCCACCAGACCAAAAGTCTGTCCTTGTTCGATGCAGAGGCTGACATCATCAACGGCATAGCGTGCATTTTCGTCCTCGCCGAAAATGACACTCAGATTTTCGATTTCTATCATCGCGCTCATGTCATCACCATGCCGGATCGCGCGTCAGTACTTGCAGACGCTTTTGCGGTGCGTGAATGCGTGGCATGGATGCCAGCAAGCCTTGCGTATAGGGATGCTGGGCACGATCCAGATCTGCGGCCAGCAAAGTCTCGACCACCCGTCCGCTATACATGATGAGTACGCGGTCGCAAAAGCGGCGCACCAGGTTCAGGTCGTGGCTGATGAAGATCAGCCCAAGACCACGGGTTTTCACGAGGTCATCCAGCAAGGAGAGAATTTCCAGACGCACGGTCACGTCCAGCGCCGAGGTCGCTTCATCGGCGATCAGCACGCCGGGCTCGGACACGAGCATCATGGCAATCATGATGCGCTGGCCCATGCCGCCAGACATCTCATGCGGATACATGTTGTAGACGCGCTCCGGGTCGCGTATCTGCACGGCGCGCAACATATCGGTGGCGCGTACGCGGGCTTCCTGCCGAGTGCTGCGTACATGGATGCGATAAGCCTCGGCAATCTGCTCGCCCACACAAATGACTGGATTGAGCGAGTATTTCGGGTCCTGCATGATCATGCCGATGCGCCGACCGCGGATGCGATCCATCTCTTCTTCAGATGTGTCAAGCAGATTGGTTTCGCCCAGCCATATCTGCTCGGCTTCGATCCGTGCAGCAGCAGGCGTCAGGCGCATGATGGCGCGTGCAGTCAGGCTTTTCCCTGAACCCGATTCGCCAACGATCCCCAGTTTTTCCCGGCCCAGGTCAAACGATACGCCGCGCACGGCACTCACCCTCCCCCCTTGGGGCGAAGGAAAGCTGATATTCAAATTACGTAGCGTGACAAGGGCCTTGGCACGATCAATGGGTTTATCCATATGAAGTTTCATACTCATACTCAATGTCTCTTGACCACGCATCAGGGACTTACCCCTCCTGCCGCGGGTCCAGTGCATCACGCAAAGCGTCCCCCAACAGGTTGAACGCCAGGCTGACCATCAGGATGGCCAACCCCGGCATGGTGACAACCCACCAGCTATCGAGCATGACGCGACGGCCCGTGGAGATCATCGCCCCCCATTCCGGTGACGGCGGTTGCGCACCCAAACCGAGAAAACCCAGGCTGGCAGCGGTAAGTACGATGGTGGCCATATTGAGCGTGACTCGCACGACCACGGAAGACAGGCACAACGGCATGATGTGTTGCAGCACGATGCGTGCGCGGGAGGCGCCCATCAAGCGCACAGCGGCGATATGGTCTTTCTTGCGCAGGCTGAGCGATTCAGCCCTCGCCAGACGCGCGATCGGCGGCCAGGCGGTCAGTGCAATGGCGAGGATGGCGTTCTGCAGACTGGGGCCCAGCGCGGCCACGAATGCCATCGCCAGGATCAGGCTGGGAAACGCCAGGAACAGTTCAGTCACCCGCATCAATACAGTCTCGACCCATCCGCCGAAGTAACCGGCGACGCAACCTACGGTCAGGCCGATAGGTGCCACGACAATGCTGACGATGCCAATCGTCATCAATGTCAAACGGCTTCCCCAGACAATGCGACTGAGAATGTCACGCCCCAACTCGTCCGTGCCAAGCCAATGCACGCTGCCCGGAGGTGTCAGCACCTTCGCCAAGTCCTGTTCAATCGGGGAAAACGGCGCCAGCCATGGCGCAAGAATGGCCACCAGTATCAGCACGCAGACAATCGCCAGCCCGATCAACCCCAGCCGGTTCAAAGCAAAACGCTGCCAGCCGCGCCAAAGGCTTTGCAGGGTGGCCTGACGCGCGCTGGTGGTGTCTGGTGCGGTCAGCCAGGCGCGCAGGCCTGTAGGTTGTACTGCAACAGGAGTATTCATTGATCAGCCCTTCTCAGCCTGATGTAGCGACTCACAAACATCGCCCTGTAAAACGCTATTGATTTTTGGCATTCACTATATTGAGTACGTATACTCAACGCGGATAACGGTGAATTGAAGAACGGAATGTTCAGTCTCATTTCCGTCCTAGCTAATTCGCGGGTCAAAGATCCGGTAGAGGATGTCGCAGAGAAGGTTGAGTGCGATAAAGACGCAGCCGATCAGCAAGGTGCAGGCGACCACCACATTCATATCGCCAATCATCAGCGCATTCACCAGGTACTGGCCAAAACCCGGCCAGGCAAAAACGGTTTCGATGACGACCGCCCCTTCCAGCATGCCGCCGTATGACAAGGCCACCATCGTGATGAGCTGCACACGGATATTTCTGAATGCGTGCCGCCAGATGACGTCACGACGCGGCACACCTTTGGCGCGGGCCGCAATGATGTATTCCTGCCGCAACTGTTCCAGCATGAAACTGCGTGTCATGCGGCTGATATACGCAACCGAGCAGTAAGCCAACACCAGTGCAGGCAATGCAATGTGCTGGACGACATTGCCGAAGACTTCCCACTCGCCGGCCAGCACCGAGTCGATCAGCATCAGTCCGGTCACATCCGGTACCATGCCGAAGAACTCCGTATCGATGCGTCCGGAACCCCCTACCCAGCCGAGTTTGGCGTAGAAAATGATCAGGCCGATCAGTCCCGTCCAGAAAATCGGCACAGAGTTTCCCATCAGCGAAATCAGACGCACAGCATGATCGCTGAACCGTCCGCGATTGACAGCAGCATAAATTCCAAGGGGAATTCCAACGCAGGCGCCAAGGATGATGGTAACCGTCGCCAGTTCCAACGTGGCGGGGAATACACGTGCGATATCCTCTGCGACCGGACGCCCGGTCAGCAGCGTCTGGCCAAAATCCCCATGCAAAAGATGTTTCAGGAATATCCAGAATTGCTCGAAAACAGGCTTGTCCAGTCCGAGCTCTTTTGTCACCTTGGCATAAGTCGCCCCGTCTGCATCGGCTCCGATCACGGCGATCACCGGATCGACAGGCATCAGGCGACCAATGACAAAAGTCAGCATCACCAGCATGAACAGGGTTGTTACAGCACTGCCCACACCGGACAGCAGCCGAGTGATGCGCCGTCGTGTGCGAGAGCGTGCAACGGGCAATGGAGTTGCAGCAGACATCGCCGATGTCATGATTATCCTTTCACCAGTCCTGCCATCCCAATAGACGGATGGCAGAGAGGCATGGGTTTGCCCGAGGCAAACCCATCTGTGCTTTTTTACTTTTCCACTTCATTCCAGCGCGTCATACCAACCAGACTGGGGTGGTAATTCTTCAGCGCAGAACTGCGTGCGAAAGGATCGATGAAACGCGAAATAGGAATGAAAGGCGGAGCGGATTCTTCATACAGTGTCACCGCCTTGGCATACAACTCGGCTCGTTTCTTTTCGTCGTTGATACTGCCCGCTTCGTCTATCAGTTTATTGACTTCAGGCGAGAAGTAAGACTCGCGCCAGGCCTGCAGATTGCTCAATTTTGAAGCATCCGAATTATCCGGGTTATATGCCACGGTACGTACCCAGCCATCGGGATCGGTAGGTGCCGACGAACCCGTTCGTCCGATTATCATTTCAAATTGACGATTGCGCATCGGCCCATAAACCTGGTCTCCGTTGCCCGTACGGATTTCAGCCGTAACGCCTGCTTTGGAGAGGTTTTGCTGTACTGCGGTAGCGATATCGGAATAAGGTACGGAGCTGAGTGCCAGCAACTGCTTTTTCAGGCCGTTGGGATAACCCGCCGCCACCAGATCCTTTTTGCATTTTGCCGGGTCATATTTGTTGCCGATATTCGGTACGTAGCCTGGAATATCCTTGGGTACAATGGAATTTCCAACCTGGCCATAGTTCTTCAGGATTCCTGAATTAATCCCCTCATAGTCAATGCAATAGCGCAATGCGCGGCGCACTTCCGGCTTGGCGAAGTCAGGGTCTTTCATGCTGAATGCAAGATAGTAATAACCTGAACCCAGCACGCGTTCGATCGTGATCTTGGGGTTCTTCGCCAGACCGTCGATGTCTGCAGAAACCAGCTGCATGGCTACGTCGAGATCGCCTTTTTCAAGCTGCAGTCGTTCGACCTGCGACTCGGGCAAATGACGAATCACGACGCGGTCCAGCTTGGCATTGCCGCCCCAGTAATCTTTGGCGCGGGTCATCAGCAAAACATCGTTCGGGTTCCATTGCACCAGGGTATAGGGCCCCGATCCGGCCTCGTGCGAGGCCAGCCAAGCGCGGCCCATGTCGCCGTCCTTCTCGTTTTTTGCGATGACTTCCTTGTCCACAATGGCCCCCACCGTGCGGGTCAGCGCCATCAGTTTCAGGTTGGGAGACAACGGATCAGCCGGAGCCAGGACAAACGTATATTCGTCCTTGGCATAGAATTTCTCGTCAACATTTTGCGGGGTATATCCCCACTGCTTGAGGTAGGACGCTCCGAGCAAACCCAGCTTGATGGAGCGGCGCAGCGAATAAGCAACGTCCTCCGCCGTCATCTTGCGGCCGGTATGGAATGTCACATTCTTGCGCAGCTTGAAAATGATCGTGCCATCATCGAGCGTTGACCATGACTCGGCTACACCAGGAATCAACTTGCCGCGATTTTGTGGATCAAGACGTACCAGATTGTCATAGACATTGGCGATGACATGGTGCGACTCGATGGAATTGGTGTTATGGGGGTCAATACTGGTCAGGTTGGCCATATTGAAGCCCACAATCAACTGATTCTTTGGCGTGGCTGCCGTGGCAGTCGGAACACTCCCTATCGTTAAAGCAACGAGCGCAGCCAACAGCGTGGCTTTGAAAGCTTGCGACTTCACTTTCTCCTCCTTAAGGACGACGTCCTTCTTCTATAAATATTTTTTTGTCATGAATGTTGCCGAGTACTCTGCTCGGATGTCTTTTGTTCTTGCAGGCGTACCTCATGAAGACCTGGATTCCGTCTCCTCCTGGTCCGCCTGCCTCGCCGCGGCAGCAACCCTGCGCGAGCGCCGCCGAGGGATATCGCGATTGACGACATGGCACAAATCCCAGAATTCCTGGTTTGTCGCGATCTCTTCAATCGAATTTTTGATGGTGTCGATATGTAAAGCCATCGCAGAGCGGGCAGCTTCGGAATCCTTGGCGTCGATTGCGGCAAGGACTGCCATATGCTCTTCAAATACGCCTTCCACACGCCTTATTGCCATTTGCAGTCTCAGGCTGCGGATCCGATCAACCTCCAACCTGGCCACTGTGACAAAACGCATTGCCAACGGGACATCGGCAATACGAAAAAGGAATTCGTGGAACACTTCATCCAGATAATAGAAATCCTCGTAACGCCGCTCGCGCAGCGCGTCTTCCTGTTGCGCCAGAATCGCCTTCAAGCGGCATAACTCTTCAAAACTGCGTTTGGTCGCGACGCGCGCAACGCATGCCGTTTCCAGCGCATGACAGATGAAATACCCCTCGTAAGCGCGATTCAGGCTGATCGGCGAGACATACGTCCCGCTTTGCGGCACTACACGCACCAGTCCGTCCTCTGCCAACTTGATAAAGGCCTCTCGAACCGGGGTCTTGCTCAGATTCAGGCACTCTGCGACTTCCTGCTCGGGCAGGCTGCGGTTGGGTACCAGCTGCAAACGGACGATCAAGTCACTGAGCAGGCCGTAAATCTGTTGAGGCAATGCCCCCTCCCCACTCAACTCTGCTGAGTTCAGCAAAGCCCTAAGTGGCATATCTCTGCGCTGCTCTAGTATATCAATCATGTTTGTAATATATCAGTTGTGAAAATTCGAGGCAATCGCGTTGCAGACGGCTCGCCGCTGATGGAGCCAGAAAAGTGGACAAGGATGAGGATGATCAAGCAACCGGGCCTGAACGGGCCAAGTTCCGAGACGGGAGCTACGCGCAGTGGCGTGATGGAACTGGACAGTTATGAAGACCAGGCTGCTTCGGGAGTTCGCCGGGCGCACGGTATCCGCCTCGCAAGCGACTGTTCGCCACGGCACGAGCGAGGGTGACCGCGAGCACGTGACTGGACTGCTGTCTGGCGGCTTGCATGGCGGCGCCACTGGGCAGGCCCTCGCGGCTCAAGTGCTCTCGGGCTATTGATCCGGAACTCAGAGGAAGACGGCGCGACCCTGGCGCATTGGAATCACTATTACAAGAGGCAGCACCCGCATCATGGCACCGGCGGTCACGCGCCCTCGTCCCGTCTCTTGGCAAACGGAGACAAGGGCTGGACTCTTCGCCGCTAGCGACGCTGATCGAGCATGTGCTGCAGCAAGGTCAGCATGTCGACCTCGAACGGCTCGCCGGTGTCCTGACGCAGAGCGGTTTCCAGCGGTGTACCGGCAATCGGCTGCGCAGCGCGCGCGCACTCGAAGGCGGCGTTCAACGCCAGCAATTGCGTGAAGTGGATGTCCTGCAGCGGTTGGGGATGGCTCACGGCGGCACACTCACGGCAAGTCGACAATCGTCTTATCGGCAACGCAAGCGCGAACTTGAGTCTGCTACAGGCGATATCCGCACTGTCAGCGTCCACCCGGCGGCAGTAGACTTAGCAGCTCGACCGTTACAGAAGTGAAAGGCATGCCGCCATGAGCGACCAGGATTTGCGCATCCCCTACCCCGTATTGTGTGAACGACTCGCCACCGTGCTGGCGGCCCACGGCATGCCCGCCGACCTGGCCCGACAAGAAGCCGAAATCATGGCCGAGGCCGATCTGCATGAGACGCCCTCGCACGGCGTACGCATGCTGCCCAACCTCGTCCGCGCGTTCGACGAAGGCCGCGCCAAGGCTGTGCCCGACACCAAGTGGGTGCGCGACCTGGGTGCGATCTGCCTGCTCGACGGCGACAACGGCCCCGGCCGACAGGTCGCCATGATGGGCATGCAGGCGGCCATCGACCGCGCCCGCAAATTCGGCATCGGCGCCTGTGTGGCCGTGCGCACCACGCACTGGGGCCGTGCCCACGCCTACGCGCTGCGCGCGGCGCAGGCCGGCATGATCGGCATCTGCTCGACCAACGCCGTCAACAGCATGGTGGCGTGGGGCTCGAAGGGGCCTGTCATCGGCAACAACCCGATTGCCATCGGCATTCCGCGCGCAGCCAGCGACCCGATGGTGCTCGACATCGCCATGAGCCAGGCGGCCGTGGGCAAGGTCACCACCTGGCTGCGCGAAGGCCGCGAACTGCCTGCCGGGTGGGGCGTGGACGCCACGGGCAAGCCGACGACGGACCCAAAGGCGATCCTCTCCGGCGCGGTGTCGCCCATGGGCGGTCACAAGGGCGCCGGGCTGGCGCTGATGATGGAATTGCTCACCGCCGCGCTCGGCAATGGCCTGTTCGGCTACGAACTTGAGGGGGGCCGTAACAGTGTCGAGATCGATACCAGCAAGATCTTCATCGCTATCGACCCGGCGGCTTTCGGTGGCACGGAGCATTTCGAGGCACGCGTCACGGCTTACATGGACTATCTGCGGGCCAATGGTGGCGTGACCGAGCCGTTCTTCGCCCCGGGCGAGCGCGGCTGGCAGGCGGCGCGACACAACCTGCAGGCGGGGGTGCCGCTGCACCCGGAAATCGTCGAGCAGCTCAAGGGCGTCGGCGTCGATCTCGGCTAATTCCCACGACCATCACGCCAATTTCCGCTGCATAAGCAGAAACACCTGACCGTCCCCGCCCGCATGGGTGAATGCCATGCCGGGCGGGGCTCGCTACACTGCGCGCTCCGACCTCACGGAGTGGTTCCACGTGGATAGCCTCTTCACTCTGGGCGCGATACTGGCGATCTTTTACGTCTTCGTCGTACCCGTCCTTGCCATCATGGCGCTGTCGCGCGCCAACGAGGCTCGCCGCCAGCTCGACGCGCTGCAGCGTCAGATCGCCAGCGGCACCGTGGCGCCGGCCATCGTGGATCAGGCCGAAGCCGAGGCGGCGCAAGCGGAATTCGCCGCCGAGCCGCTCGAGCCCATCCCCGAAGCAGACGTCCCCGCGCCACCTGTCGTCGCACCGGAACCCATCCCGGCGCAACCGGTGGCCGCCGAGGCTCCGATGGCGACCATCGAGGCTGCGCCCGCCGCGATCGAAACCGTCGAGACCGCCGAGGTCGCGGAGCCCGCTGCAGGCGGACACCGCGACGCGAGCCCCATGAGCGGGCTCTTCGGCTGGTTGTTCAGGGGCAACCCACTTGCCAAGATCGGCGTGCTGTTGCTGTTCTTCGGGCTTGCATACCTGTTCAAGTATTCGGTCGATCACGACATGCTGCCGATCGAGCTGCGCCTGGCCGGCGCGGGGCTGTTGAGCCTCGGCCTGCTCGGCATCGGCTGGCGCCTGCGGCACAGACAGCCGCTGTATGCGCTGATCCTGCAAGGTGGCGCGGTCGGCGCCTTCTATCTCACCGCGTTCGCTTCATTCCGGCTGTACCACCTGCTGCCCTCGTCGGCAGCTTTCGCGTTGATGATCGTCATCTGCGCGGCGAGCGTGGCGCTGGCGGTGGTGCAGCGCGCACAGAGTCTCGCGGTCGTCGCGGCACTCGGCGGATACCTCGCGCCGGTCTTGCTGAGCACGGGCGGCGGCAGTCACATTGGCCTCTTCAGCTATTACGGCATGCTGTCAGCCGGCATTCTGACGGTGAGTGTGTGGCAGATCTGGCGACCGCTGAACCTCGTCGGCTTCGTCTTCACCTTCGGCGTGGCCGCGCTTTGGGCCGATAAATCGTACGTACCGGCGTTCTACCTGAGCTGCCAGTTGTTCCTGATCCTCAATCTGGTGATCTTCGGCATCCTCGCCCCGCTTGCGGCGCTGCGCCATGACACGCGCTCGCTGCGTTTTGTCGATGGCACGCTGGTGTTCGGCACGCCGCTGGTGGCGTTTGGCTTCCAGTACGCGCTGATGCGCCAGCAAGGCTGGATGATGGGTGCCGCCTTCTCGGCGCTCATCCTTGGCGCGATCTACCTGCCGCTGGCGCGCACGCTGATGCGCCGCTGGCCCGAAGCCGGCCGCCGGCTGGCGATTTCCTTCATCGCCCTGGGCGGCGGCTTCGTCACGCTGGCGATCCCGCTGGCATTGTCGGCGCGCTGGACTTCGTTGGCCTGGGCGCTGGAGGGCGTAGGTGTGGCCTGGGTCGGCGTCGGTCAACGTCATCGCCGCATGGCGTGGAGCGGTAGTCTGCTCGTTGCGTTGGCTGCGGCATCGGCGGCGTTCGCGTGGCCGATGGATACCACCACCCTGCTGCTGGTCTTCGGCGTACTGGCGCTGAGTCTGCTCACGCTCGGCTGGGTGTGGCGCGACGAGCGCGAATGGATCGAAGGTCGTGTCATCGCTGCCGTGGCGGGTACGGCCGGCGTGCTGTGCTGGCTGTGGTGGGTGTTCGAGGGGGCCTGGCGCGTCGGGCACTACGCCGACATCGCGCCACTCGCGGCGCTGGCGCTGAGCGGGATATCCGCCCTGCTCTGGGAACGCGTCGGCCACAGGCTGGGCTGGCCGCTGCTGCGCCATGCCGGCTGGTCGTTGTGGCTGGTGGCTGCCGGCGTGCTCGCATGGGCGATCTCTGACCGGGGGCATCCGCTGGTCGGCAATGCGCAGATCCTGTCGCTCGCGTACTGGCTGGTCGCATTGGCCTGCGCAGCCGTCGTATTGCGTCGCGTGGAGGGTGATCTGCCGCATCCACTGGCGCGCCTCGGCATGCACGCGGCCTTGTGCTGGATCGCAATTGCCTTCTTCGCCGTCGAACTGATGTGGCGCGCCGCGCGCCTGCCCTGGGGCTGGGACGAATGGCGCATGGCGATCCAGTTCATCGCCGTGGCCCTGCCGGTGATGGTCGTCGCGGGCCTCGAACACTTTGCGTGGCCGGTGCGTGAGCAACGGGCGGCATGGTGGCTGGTGGGCCTGGCGCCGACACTGCCGGTGGCGGTCCTGCTGCTGGTCATCGGCAATTTCTTCGACGGGCAACTGCCGAACTGGCAGTACGTGCCCCTCCTCAATCCGCTGGAAGAATCCGCCGCGTTCAGCCTGCTGATGCTCGCGCTGTGGCGCGTTCATGTGCTGCGCCATTGGGATGCGCGCTGGCGTGTGCCGACGGCGGCGCTCATCAGCGTGCTGGCCGTGTGGTGGCTGAACGGTGCACTGGTGCGTGCGCTGGCGTATTACGGCGGCGTCGAGTGGGACGGCGAGGCGCTGTGGGATTCGCGCCTGATCCAGACCACGCTGGCCCTGGTGTGGACCATCGCCGCGCTGGCCCTGATGCTGCTGGCCAAACGCCGCGCCAGCCGCCCTGCATGGATGGCGGGAGCCGGCGTGCTGGCCGTGGTCGTCGTGAAGCTCTTTCTGGTCGACAGCGCACGCGGCGGCGGGCTGGCCCGCGCCGTGGCGTTCATCGGCGTCGCGCTCTTGATCCTGCTGATCGGCTACGTCGCGCCGCTGCCGCCGCGCAAGCCGATGGAAGCGGAAACCTCTACCTGAATCAGATGAGAAACCTCATGTTGAAACGACTCCTCTCCCCGGTGCTGCTGGCAATGTGCGCCCTGTCGACGGCGGCTGGCGCGGCCGACGTGCCGCTGGCGCCCCAGGACTTTGCCAATGGTCTGCGCATCGAAGGCGTGGATGCTGGCTCCGCGCTGTATCGGCTGGAACTGCCGCAGCAACTCTATGGCAGCACCGCGTGGCCGGACCTGCGTGATGTGCGCGTGTTCAACAGCCAGGGGCAGGCAGTGCCTTTCTGGCTCGACAAGCCGGCAGCGCAACCCGCGCAGGAGAGTCGCGTCGCGCTCCGCCTCTTTGCCGTACCAACGACTGCGCGACCGGGCCAGGAGGACACCATCGTCGTGCAGACCGGCCAGCGCCGCGTGGAAGTCACGCTCCCCGACGGCAGCACGGGCAGCAAGGTCGACGGCCAGACTTACCTGCTCGAATTGCCCGAGAGCGGGACGCGACCGCAATTGACGCGTATCCACCTCGCATGGCGCGCGGCAAAAGAAAACTGGCGCGGGCACGTGACGGTGTTCGGCAGCAACGATCTGCGCGATTGGGATCGCGTGGCGTCGTCGCCGCTGGCCGACCTCAAGGCTGGCAATGACAGTCTGCGCGTGGATGATGTCGACCTGAATTGCCAATGCGACTGGCGCTACTGGATGTTGCGCCTCGATGCGGCGGCCCCGGAACTGGTCGAAGCCACCGGCATTCACTCGCAGGCAGCGCAGATCGAACGCCCTGCCCTGCTGTTGCAGTCGCGCATCGTCTCGCCCACCGAAATGGAATACATCATGCCGCGCCCCGCCATGCCCGTTGCGTTGCGCGTGCGCTTGCTGCAGCCCAACTCGGTCGCCCCGATGGAAATCAGCGTGCGGCCCGACAGCGCCACGCCATGGCGGACGGTATCGTCATCGGTGATCTATCGGTTGAATTCGGGCGGCGCCGAACAGGTATCGCCCGATGTGCCGCTCAACCAGACGACGCAGGCCATACGGCTGGTTGCGCGCGGCGCCGGCTGGGATGGCGCGCCGATGGTGTATGCCGTGTTCGAGCCGCGCGAACTGGTCTTCAACGCGCGCGGCAGCGGCCCGTTCATTCTCGCCTGGGGGGCGCGTGCCGCGACAGACGCCAGCCTGCCGGAGCAAGAGCGCGCTTTCGCAGGGCTTGCCGAACCGATGATGGCCAGCCTGGGCGCTGCCGTGACGCTGGGCGGACCCGAGCGGCTCACGGCCGAAAGCCCGGCCGAGCGTGCCGCCGCCTGGCAGAAGTTCACGCTGTGGGGAGTATTGGTCGCTGGCGCCCTTGCGCTGGCCTGGCTCGCGATCAGCCTGCTGCGCGAAGCTCGCAACAAGCCGCAATGACGTCGTCGCGGGACCTCCGTCCCGCGAGACACCGTCCTACCCCTGCGCCACGCCTTCCTGGAGCATGAGCAGGAGGTCGGTCTTCGAGACATAGCCTTGCAGCATGCCGAGCGCATCGACCACCGGCAGGCGCTCGCCGGGGTGGCTGGCGAAGACGCCGAGCGCGCTCCCCAGGCTCATGTCGGGGCGAACGCGCGGGTAGCCGCGCAAGAGCAGGTTCACAGGAATGGCCTGCTGCGGATCGCTGCCGGCTCGCAGCAGCGGCCCGAGGTCATGCAGCGATACGGCGCCGACGAAGCGCCCTTCTCCATCGGTCACGTACACGTGCTGCCAGCGGCTCGCGACAAAAGCCTGCTCGCATTCGGCCAGCGTGGCGTCGACGCCCACCGTCGGCGGGTCGTGGCGCAACACGCTGGCTGCCTGCTGATAGGCAAAGGCGCTGGCGCGGTCGGGCTTGAGTGCGTCGGAATACACCGAACGTTCGCGTTGCAGGCGCGACACGAAATACGCGAGCACCGAAGCCAGCATCAAGGGCAGCATGATTCCGTAGCTGCCCGTCATCTCGAAGATCATCAGGATCGCCGTCAGCGGCGCATGCGTGGTGCCGGACAGGAAGGCCGCCATGCCGATGGCGGCGAACACGGGCGACGGCGCGAGTTCTGGCCACAGCCCGTGCGCGGCCTCGCCGAACAGAAAACCCAGCGCCGCGCCGACGAACAGGGTTGGCGTGAATACACCGCCGACGGCGCCGGAGCCGGTGGTCGCCGCCGTGGCGAACACTTTGCTCACCAGGATCAGGAGCACGGCCTGCCACATCCACTGGTTGGCCAGAATGCCGTTGACCACGCTGTAGCCGTTACCCCAGACCTCCGGCCGCCACACCGAGATGAGGCCGACGATCACGCCGCCCAGCGCCAGGCGCGCCGGTAAGGGCCATGGCAAGCGGCGGAATGCCGCGCGCGTCGATTCGAGCAGCCACAGGAACCACGGCGACAGCAATCCGGCCACCACGCCCAGCAATCCATGCAAGGCGATTTCGCCCCGGCTGATCTGCTCGAAGACCGGCATGTGATAGACCGGGCCGTAATCGAGAAAACCATGCACGGTGATGTTGGCAACGACCGAGGCCACCACCAGGGGCCCCAGGCTTTCGACCGCGATGGAACGCAGCACGATTTCGGCAATGAACAGTGCGCCCGCGATCGGCGCGTTATAGGCCGCCGTGATCCCCGCAGCCCCGCCGCAGGCAACCAGCAGGCGCCGGCGCGGCGCCGGCATGTTGCGCCATTGGCCGATCCACGAACCGACCAGTGCCGAGAGTTGCACCATCGAGCCTTCGCGCCCGATCGAGGCGCCCGAAGCGATGGTGACGATCGATGAGGCCGCGCGCAGCAGCGACTGCCGCGTGGACAGCGCCCCGTCCTTGAGTGAAATGGCTTCCATGTAGTCGCTGGCCAAGGCCGCGCCATAGCGGCGCGACCATAGTAGGAGGAACCCTGCCACCAGCCCGCCGATCGTCGGCACCATCAGGCGCACCAAGGGTGGCAGCGACATGGCCGCCTCCACCAGCCCCGATTGCTGGCCGTAGAGCAGGTGTTCGAGCAACGCCACCACCTCGCGAAACGCGACCGTCGCCAGCGCCCCGAAGAAACCGATGAGCGCGGCGATCCATAGCGTGCGTTGCATCTCTCCCGGCATGAGCCGTTCGAGCAACCACAGTTTGAGTCCGGTGCGGGGCCAGGGCATGCGTTCCTCGGGACAAAGGTCAGCCCGCATTCTGGTCCATGCGCCGAAAACCTGCATGCCCGGCGTAAAATCGCCGCCTTCGGTCCGCGCATTGCGCGCGGATGACGCGACCACCGGAATCACCATGCTCAGCTATCGCCACGCCTTCCATGCCGGCAACCATGCCGACGTGCTCAAGCACATCGTCTTCGTGCAGATCCTGGAGCACATGCGCCAGAAGGACAAAGCGTTCTGGGTGATCGACACCCATGCCGGCGCCGGGCTCTACGCGCTCGACGAGGGCTATGCCACCAAGCTCGCGGAACATGTCGACGGCGTAAGCCGCCTGTGGTCGCGCAACGACCTGCCGCCGGCCGTGGCGGAATATCTCGAAGCAGTCCGCTCGATCAACGGCGACAGACTGTCGGCCTACCCCGGCTCGCCGTGGATCGCCCAACACTATCTGCGCGAGCAGGATCGTCTGCGCCTGTTCGAACTGCACTCGTCCGACGCGCGCCTGCTTGCCGACAACCTGCGCCACATGGCGCAGCAGACCATCGTCACGCAGGGCGACGGTTTTGCCGGCCTCAAGGCCCTGCTCCCGCCTCCGCCGCGGCGGGCGGTGACGCTGATCGATCCGTCCTACGAACTGGCCGAGGACTACACGCGTGTCGTCACCGCGCTGCGCGACAGCCTGCAGCGCTTTGCCACCGGCACCTATGCCGTGTGGTATCCGATGCTGTCGAAGCCGGAATCGCGGCGTTTTCCGCAAAAGCTGAAGGAAATCGAAGTCGACAACTGGCTGCACGTGAGCCTGTCGGTCCGTGAGCCCGAGGCCATGGGGATGTTCGGCAGCGGCATGTTCGTCATCAATCCGCCGTGGAAACTGATGGAGACCCTGCGCAGCGTGATGCCCTGGCTGACCGGGGTGCTGGCACAGGGCGAAGGCGCGAGCTTCGTGCTGGAAGGCGAATCGAAGTAAACCGGCCAGAAACAAAAAAGGCCCCGTCGCGACAACGCACGACGGGGCCGGCGAGCAAGGCTCGCGTGTTCGAGCGATCAGAAGGCGTCGGTGCCCGTCGGGCAGCTCGTCGTGCTGTAACTGAAGGTCGGCGCGTTGCACTTCTTGCACGCGCAGCGCACGCCCTTTGAATTGACCCCCGCCCACACCTTGAGTTTGCTATCGGTGCCGCTCAGTGAGTAGGCCTGCGGCGCCGAGGTGCTGTCCACCGAATAGCTGTACGTGTACAGGTTGCTGTACGAGGGCGACGCGCTCGTGGCGTATGTATTGCTCGCCACCATCGTGCGTTCTAGCGAGTTGCCCGTGTTCATGATCGCCTCTTTCACCTGTGCAAGGTGTGTGCTGCGGACGTGATCCTGGTACGACGGGTACGCGATCGCCGCAAGCACCCCAATGATCGCCACGGTGATCATCAGCTCGATCAGGGTGAAGCCTTTCGATGCCATGCGCATGCGTGCCTCAGTAGTAGTTGGTCAGTTCGCGCCAGTTCACGCGGCCCGGCGGATTGGCCTTGGTGTCTTCGAGCTGCCCCCAGCCCGCAGTGGGCGAAGCGTTGCTCTTGCCGCCATTGGCGTAGCCGAACGCAAAGCTGCGCGAACCGACGACACCGAGCGATACGCGTACCGACTCGCCCTTGCCAAGATAGTGCGTGACAGCCGAGCCGACCGAGGCACCGCGGAAAGTCACGCCACTGAGTTTCGGCAGCCCGTCGTCAAGCCCGATCGGCCCATAGATGTAGCCGTCCTGGCCGCAACTGGTCGTGATCGTATAGGGGAAAGTGAGCTTTTCGTCGCCGAAGGTTGGCGGTGCGGTAATGACCGAACCTGCGGGCAGCTTTTCGATACCCAAGGCGGACGACTCCTGGACGCCGACGTACCATGCGCGCACCCAGCCCGATGCGCTCTGCTGGAATGCTGCGATACGGCTTGTCGTGTGTCCGAGCACGATCAGGAAAGTGCCGCTGTCGTTCTTATGCCAACCGGCGTTCAGGCTGATGATCGGCTGTGCCGGCGACTGCCCCATGTTGCCCGGGCTGGTGCCCCGCGATCCGGCGGAATTCACCACTTGGACGTTGCCGTTGTTGTCACCGTAGTAGATGGTCGAGTTGTCGATATAGAGCAGATTGCTCGTCGCCGTCGTCGGCAATGTCGCCGTGCTCGGGTTGGTGGCCCCACTGCTATCCACGTTACGGACGATCAGTTGATTGTTGCGGATGTACGCGACCCGGGCGACCGCCGAAGTCTCGCGCACCGGCCCCGACGGCGCGGCGCCGCCGAATGTACCGTACGTGTACGAGGGCGATGTCGCGGCGGCCACGTAATCGACCCAGGCGACCGATTCCAGATTGCCGGCGCTATTCAGTTTGAGCGACATGTGCAGCGCACCCTGCATGGCCGTGCCGGTGATGTACGTCACGCCGCCCGAAGTCACCGCATTGATCTGCCCCCAGGGGTGAGCATCCGCCATGGCCTTGGGGTCCGCAGTCTGCGGTAGCAGTTCGCGCGGAATCCAGCCCCACTTCAGCGCGCCTGTCTTGCGGTCGACCGAATACAGAATGCCGTCATCGGCAGCAAACAGCACGGCGTCGCCCACGATGATGGGCGCCGTTCGCCATGGGCGTCCAACGAGCGAAGCCGGGTCGCGACCGGCGAGCATTGCGCCGCCACCGTAGTTGGGGTCGAAGATCGTCGCGATCAGCGTGGCGGACTTGGCGCTCGACGCACCGAACGCAGCCGCGTCTACATTCTTCAGTTTGACCAACGCACCGGCGCTGTCGACGGTTTGAATGCTGTTGCTCCGGTCCGTCGCCGTCATGACCGTTGCGGCATCCCAGGCAGCCGCTCCCGCCAGCGATCCGTCAGCCTGCTCTGCATAGGCGAACAGGTGGCCGGAGGTGCCAGCGGTGCCGCTGGCGGTCATGTCCCGTTGCACGGCGAAGAAGGCGTAGTCACCCACATTGGCGCGCGGCGGCACTGCCGGCGGCGCGAGATCGTAATAGCCATTGGTCGGGTCCTCGGTCGTCGTTCCCGAGTTCCCCCCCATCGCGCTGGCCTTTGAGTAGTAGTAGGTATTGCTGTTGTTCAGGGCCGTAATACTGGGCGCGAGGATTTCGCCCACCACGAAGGTTGAGCCGTTCGACAGATTGGCGACGCCCTTGTCGACGTAGATGCCGGCGGCAATCGAGATGTTGTTCTGCGGCGAGAAGTCGCCGTTGTAGATGTTGATCTGCAGGCGCTCGGGCGACTGAGCCGCGCCCAAAGTGGCGGCTTCCGTCACGCTGTTGGGCTTGCTGCACGTGGTCATGTTGACGCAACTGACGCCGCCATTGAGCGTCAGGCCGTTCTTGACGTTCAGGGTCACCAGGCCGACGCTGCCGCTGACCTTGATGTTGAAGCCCGCCTGCGTGTCGATGGTCTCGATGTAGTACGTGCCCGGGGCAAAGACGACTGTCCCCTTGTAGATCTGCAGCGTCTTGATGCGAGTGCCGTCGACGAGGTTCACCACTGCGCCGTCCGCATTGCGCAACAGCACGGTGTTGTAGTCGCCCTTCGCCAGATTGACGGTCGTCGTGCTTTCGGTCGTCGAATTGGTACTGGCCGAAAATGTCGGGAACGGAGTCAGCGTGCGGCGCTCCAGCGTCGTGCCGGAGGCCTGCACGGCGGTGGTTGGAGTGGTCGAATAGTTCTGGCAAGTCTTGCCGTTGGCCACCGTCCCCGGCATCGCCAGATTCGAGCTGGTTACGTTCACTTGGTTGCCGCCGAGGAAGGCGACGTTGCACTGACCGTTCGCGTCGTTATTGCCGACGCTGATGCTGCCGCCGGAAAAGACCGAAAAGACCGCACCCAGTCCGTTCGACCCGCTGCTGCTGCTCGCGCTCGAACAGGTCTGGGCGACGGCCGCCCCGAGATGAAGAGCGGCCAGCAAGGCTGCGGCGAAGCGACGTGCAAATCCGTAGGACATAAGGACCTCAGTATTCCCGCGACATCGACAGTACGACGTTGGTTTCGCCGCGCAGGCCCCCTGCGCTGGCATAGATGGTGAAGCGCGGCCGCCCGCTCATCGATAGATTGACCGCGCCGTTGTTGCCCACGAGCTGACTGCCCAATGCGGGCGCGAAGCCTTCGAATACGACCATGTAGTAGGCGTCGGTCGTGCCGGTGACGAGCTTGCTCGCCTTGACGCTCGACGAGGTCGGCCACGGGTTGTAGGCCGGAACGCCGCCATCGGCACGCACGTAAAAGCCCGTGCCCTTGGCGCGAACGGCAGTGGCGAGATCCGCCGACGTGGTCAGCGCGGCGACGACGGACTCAGCCTCTTTTGCCGCGCTCTCGGCCAGGAAGAACGCGCGC
This sequence comes from Uliginosibacterium sp. sgz301328, assembly GCF_041807905.1. Lineage (NCBI taxonomy): Bacteria > Pseudomonadati > Pseudomonadota > Betaproteobacteria > Rhodocyclales > Zoogloeaceae > Uliginosibacterium > Uliginosibacterium sp. sgz301328. The sequence goes on along the minus strand of NZ_JBGVSA010000006.1, from coordinate 38,426 downwards.
TGGCGGTCGCCCCAGCCGGCGGCGCCGCGCGACTCGACCGACGCGGTGCCGAAGCCCACGGCGGCCAGCAAGGCCACCATGATCAGCAGGACGAGCGCCATGATCAGCGCGACTCCGCGCTGCGACTGTCGGCGCGAGACAATGACTCTCATCGATTACGCAATCCCAGATTGAGGCGCAGCGGCAGGTAGGCCGCGCGGTCGGGCGCCGTCACTGTCTGTCCGCCGAAGACATACGAGGTGGTCACGTTCTGCACGTTCTGGTCGGAGCGCGCGAGCAGTTCGACGCTGACGGCGGTGACGTTTTTCCAGTTGGAGACCTGCGAGGCAGTCTGCCCGAACAGATCGGCGATGCCGTCGCCATCGGAGTCGACTTCATAGCGCACCCGCATATCGGCGATCTTTGGCGAAATGAGGATTTTGGCGCCACTGCTGGCATCGACCCGATACAGGCCTTTCGGTTTGTTGGTCGGCTGGCCGACGAACCACCACCGCGTGTCCAGCGTGGCGACGGTGGCGCCGGCCGGATACAGCGCGCCGAGATCGTTCTTGCTGTTGCCGCCGCCCAGGGTGCCGCTGGCGCTGGTGATCGCATGCGCCACCACGCCATTGCCGTCGGAGTCGGTGGAGTAACCGGTGACCTGGAATTTGGACAGGTTGATGCAGTCCGTGATGATGGCGACATCGCCTGATTTCGGAGCGGGCGTATTCAGCGCGACTTTGAGATCCGCCGTCGAGGACGTGGTTGCCGCAGCCAGTGTCGTCAGCACGCCGTTGATGCCGGTCAGCGCGATGATGTCCGACGCCGGGTTCGCGGCCGAGGCCGCCGCCTGCCCCGCCGGCGGCGTCGTCATGCTGGCACCTTTGTCATAGCCGCGGACCCCGCCCGCGGACGAATCGAATGCCGTCGTCGTGACCAGCGTATTGATCGGCGGCTCGGCCAACGAACAACCAAAGTCCCCCGCCGCGCGCAGGTCGCGCGCCAACGCGTCGATGGCGATGCGCCCTTCGTTCTGGATGTCGGACATCTGCGATGCCAGCCGCGACGTCGAGCGCTGGTTCACGAACAGCGCCACGGCGCTGCCGATGACGATCATCCCGAGCACCATCGCGATCATCAGTTCGACGATGGTGAAGCCCGATTGCGAAGCGCGGCGCTCAGGTGCGAACGGCATACTTGGCACTCACTTCGTCATGACCGGGCGGCGTCCAGCGGATCTCGATGGTGCAGATCGGCGCCGTGCAGGAGACGGATGCGCGCGCCTTGGGCAGGTCGCGCTTGAGATTGGTGACCCAGCTTTGCAGCGGGCCGCTGGTGGGCGTGGCGGCGTCGAGCGCCAGCGAATAGGTCACGGACGAGCCGGCCCGTGCGTAGGCAATCTGGTCCATCAGATCCTGTGCATAGGTGGCGGCGACGACGACATAGCGGGAATCGGCCGATTGGCGAAGGCTTTCGGTCTGCAACTTGAGTCCGCCCACCAATCCGACGGCCAGGACGAGAATGGCCACCAATACTTCGATGAGCGTCGAGCCGCGCTCAGAGAACCTGCGTCGTGCCGCCCGCATTAATGCGCACCTGTGTCGTGATGGAACCCGCGGCGATCTCGTACACGAGATCGGAGGTCAATTGATTGGCGATGCCGGTCGGCGAGTAGACGATTTCCGTTCCGGTGCCGCTGATCGTCGCGCCGCGATAGCGCTTGTTGAAGTCGGCCTGCGTCAGACACCCGACGGCGGTGCTGCCCTGGACGATCGCCCAGGCGACCTGCCCGCCGCAGCTCGCGCTGTTCGTATTGACCTGCAGGCTCGTACGCCGGCCCGACTGCACGGCAAGGGCCCGTGCATTGGCCGCGGCGCGCACCAGCCCGTCGGAAGCCGAAGCGCCCTGCGTCTGGGATACGTTGCGCGACATGTCTGGCACAGCCACCATGAGCACGATTGCCAGGATCGCCACCGCAACGAGCATTTCGACGAGCGTAAAACCGCCGGCCCGCGTGACGCGGACCTCCAGGGCACAGCAGCGTGGTGTCCCGACTTTCCTCATGCTTTGAGTGTAACCGTGCAGATATAGGTATTTTTACCGATTTTGTTATTTTGCGTGAATAGACTCGACGGAAACGTCTGACGGGCGGGCATTATCGGTCTTTCGGAGGTTATGCATGCGTACTGTTGGCCGTCGGTAGGAATTAGCCCACAATTTCATTCGACCTTCCCCGAACCTGCGCCCGGAGTTCAGCATGCGAATCGCCGTTTTCGATACCCACCCCTATGACGAACAGGCCCTGACGGCCGCCAACGCCGGCTTTGGCCACGAACTCGTGTTCTTCGAGGAACGTCTCCACGATAAGACCGTGGAGCTGGCTAAAGGCTTCGACGTTGTGTGTCCGTTTGTGAATTGCCGACTGCCTGCCGAAGTGCTCCATCGCCTGGCCGAACTGGGCGTCGGGCTGGTGGCGCTGCGCGCGGCCGGCTTCAACGGCATCGATATCGTCGCCGCACAGCGCGAAGGCATCAAAGTGGCGCGCGTGCCGGCCTATTCTCCGGAGGCCGTGGCCGAACACACCTTTGCGCTGATCCTGACGCTGGTGCGCAAGACTCATCGGGCCTACAACCGCGTGCGCGAACAGAACTTCTCGCTCGACGGGCTCGAAGGCTTCACGCTGCATGGCAAGACCTTCGGCTCGCTGGGCGCCGGACGCATCGGCCAGTGTTCCATGCGCATCGCAAAGGGCCTGGGCATGAAGCTGCTGGCCTACGACCCGTACGAAAACCCCAAGATCGCCGAAGAAGTCGGCTTCCAGTACGCACCGCTGAACGACGTGCTGGCCCAGGCCGACGTGATCTCGCTGCACCTGCCCCTGACCGACCAGAGCCACCACATCATCAGCCGCGAATCGCTGGCGCGCACCAAGCGCGGCGTGGTAATCGCCAATACCAGCCGCGGTGGCCTAATCGACACCGTGGCGCTGATCGACGCCCTGAAGAGCGGGCAAGTTGGCGGCGTTGGCCTGGACGTCTATGAAATGGAAGAAGGCGTGTTCTTCCATGATCTGTCCGACCGCCCCTTGCAGGACGATCTGCTGGCTCGCCTGATGATCTTCCCAAATGCTCTGATCACGTCGCACCAAGGCTTCCTGACGCGCGAAGCGCTGCACGCCATCGCCCAGACGACGCTGGGCAACGTTACGGCCTTCGAACGCAAGGAACCGCTGGCCAACGAGGTGATCTCAGCCTGACCGACAGCCCTGTGAGCGTTTGGCCGATACGCGGCCACGCCCCGCCCGCGCACCATCGAGGCATGGCCGGTTGGCAAGGAGGCAGCGATGGCGCGGCGACTGGAACTGGATGCGCTCAGAGGGCTGATGCTGGTGCTGATGACCGTCACGCACCTGCCGACCCGCCTTGCCGATCCGCTCGGCCAGCCAATAGGTTTTGTGTCCGCCGCCGAGGGATTCGTCTTCCTGTCGGCCTTCATGGCCGGCATGGTGTATAGCCGTCGTGCCATCAAGGCCGGCCTGCCGGCGATGCAGAGTGCCTTCCTGCGCCGCGCGATCAAAATCTATCTGTGCCAGGCGGCGCTGTTGATCTTTCTGTTCACGGCGATCGCTGCCATCGGTGTGGCCGTGGAACAACCGGCGATCACCAATCTCATATCGTTCTTCCTGAAGGCGCCGAACACTGCGCTTTGGGCCGGCCTGGGGATGATCTACAACCCGCCCTTGCTCGACATCCTGCCGCTCTACGTACTGTTCATGCTGGTCAGTCCGTTGCTGCTCAGCCATGCCCTCAAACATGGATGGCGCGGCCTGCTGACGTGCAGTCTTTTGCTCTGGCTGGTCGCCCAGTTCGACATCAGCCGCCTGCTCTACAGTGGCGTCGTGGCGCTCACGGGCCTGTCCGTGCCGTTCCAGGAAACCGGCGCATTCGAGACCTTCGGCTGGCAGTTCCTGTGGATGATGGGGCTATGGATGGGCACCACGACCGTCACGACGCCGAGTGCGCTGGAGGGCATCCCGCGCTGGATGGTCATCGCCAGCGGCGTCATCGCGGTAGCGGGCTTCATCGGGCGGCATACGTTCGGCCAGGTGCTGCCGGACGACATGATCAACGTGCTGTTCGACAAATGGCATCTGGGGCCGATGCGTCTGCTGAATTTCTGCGCCCTGCTGATTCTGGTGACGCACTACGGTGCCGCGCTGCGGCGTCTGCCGCGCATCGGATACCTGCAGACATTGGGGGCGGCCTCGTTGCCGGTCTATTGCGTGCATCTGGTCATCGTCCTGTTCGCGCTGGCCCTGGTCGGCCCGCAGTTCGACCACGGTCCGATGATCGACGCGCTGCTGCTGATCGGATGCCTGACCCTGCTCTATGGGGTCGCGTGGATATCGGCGCGCATGGACGACACCCACCCTGCGGCCCCGGACCGGGGCCCCGGGCAAGGTCCGATGGTTACGGCAGGTGGGCCGAGATGACGCGCTTCCACAGCGCGTAGCCGGTGTCGTTCAGGTGCAGCATGTCCGAACGGAACAGTTCGGCGCGCGGAGAACCATCGGCCGTAAGCATCGGCGTGTAGATGTCGACGTAGTCGAGGTTCTGGCCGTGCGAGATGTACTCACGGATCAGGCGATTGGTCTCGCGGATCGGCTCGGCCAGCCCGATCCGTGCCGGGCTCGGCTTGATCGAGATGTAAGCGATGCGTGTGTCGGGTAGTTCGGCCCGCACGCCATTCACGAAGCGTGTGAAGCTGTAGGCCACTTGCTCGGGCGTGCGGCCTTCCGCCAGATCATTGTCGCCGGCGTACACCAGCACCAACCTCGGCTTGTACGGCGTCACCAGTCGTTGCACGTAGTGCGAGCACGCCGACAAGGTCGAGCCGCCAAACCCTCGCTTGATGACACCGGGGACGTTGCTGAACTGCTGCTCCAGGTCGTTCCACAGACGGATCGACGAACTGCCAACGAACAAGACGCCGCCGGTTTCGGGCCGATGGACACGATCGGCGGCCTCGAAGGCTTCGATGCTGTCTTCCCAGCGCACATCGGCGGTGGCCGCCGCGGGTGCGGCAATCGTGGCGACGGCCTGCTGGGCGTGGCTGGGCAGTGCGCCAACGAGCACGGACAGGGCAAGAACGAGGCGAGAGAGATGGCGTTGCATGGAACCTACACGGGGGACAAAAAGCAACAGGGCGGAACCCGACGCAGACTATTCCTGCTTTTGAATTCTGGCTAGGCACTCCGTGTAGGACAGGTGTGACAAGTTGCAACATTGCCATGCATCAAACAGTGTGCAAGAAAAAAGCCCGGAGGCTTTCGCCAACCGGGCTTTCTCATGAAGCGGAAGAAACGCTTAGCGGATGACGCGAGCGCCCTTGCCCTTCATGGCTGCTTCGACTTCTTCCACGCGCACCATCGAGGTGTCGCCCGGGGTCGACATGGCCAGCGCGCCGTGGGCTGCGCCGTACTCGACAGCCAGTTGCGGGCCCTTGCCTTCCAGGAAACCGTAGGCCAGGCCGGAGGCGAAGCCGTCGCCGCCGCCGACGCGGTCGTAGATTTCCAGGTTGTCGCGCTTCATCGACTCGTAGATCTGGCCGTCGTACCAGACGATGGCCGACCAGTCGTTGATCGACGCCGTCTTGGCGTTACGCAGGGTCGTGGCAGCCACCTTGAAGTTGGGGAATGCCTTGACCGCGGTTTCGATCATCTTCTTGAAGCCTTCGGTCTCGATGTTGGTCAGGTGCTCGTCGGCGCCTTCCACTTCGAAGCCCAGGCAGGCCGTGAAGTCTTCTTCGTTGCCGATCATCACGTCGACGAACTTGGCGATCTCGCGGTTGATCTTCTGAGCGCCTTCCTTGCCACCCTGGCTCTTCCACAGCGAAGCGCGGTAGTTCAGGTCATAGGCCACGACCGTGCCGTACTTCTGGGCGACTTCAACGGCTTCCAGCACGGCTTCGGCCGTGTTCGAGGCCAGCGCCGCGAAGATGCCGCCGGTCTGGAACCAGCGCACGCCTTCTTCGCCGAACAGCTTTTCCCAGTTCACTTCACCCGGGCGGATCTGCGAGGCGGCCGAGTGGCCACGGTCGGAGCAACCCAGGGCCGGACGCGGGCCAAAGCCCTTTTCCGTGAAGTTCAGGCCGACGCGGGTGTTGCGGCCCAGGCCGTCGAAGTCACGCCAGATGACGTGGGACATGTCAACGCCGCCCTGCATGATGAAGTCTTCCACCAGCCAGCCCAGGTCGTTCTTGGGCAGTGCCGTCACGACGGCGGCGCGCTTGCCCCAGCACTTGCGCATGGCGCGGGCGACGTTGTATTCACCGCCGCCTTCCCACACCTGGAAGGTGCGGGTGTTGCGCACGCGGCCGAAGCCCGGGTCGAAGCGCAGCATCACTTCGCCGAAGGACACGCAGTCCCACTTGGTCTCCGCCGCCGTTTTGATCTTCAGTTCAGCCATTTCTATTGGTCCTTACTTTTTCGCAGCCAGGTCGGCCTTGATGGTCTTGATGAGTTGAACGGTTTCGCGAACCTTGTTCTCGATGCCCTTGTAATCCTTGGCAGCGAGCAGTTCCTTGGTGATCAGGTTGCTGCCGATACCGCAGGCAACGATGCCAGCGCCGTACCACTTGCGCAGCGACTCTTCGGTCGGCTCGACGCCGCCGGTGGGCATGATGCGCGTCCAGGGCATCGGGCCCATGACGCTCTTGACGAATTCGGGGCCGCCAACCGACGAACCCGGGAAGACCTTGACGATTTCGCAGCCCAATTCTTGTGCGTCACCGATTTCGGTGGCCGAACCGCAACCCGGGCTGTAAGGAATGCCGCGACGGTTGCAGACCTTGGCCACGTCGGCGTTCAGCAGCGGGCCGACGATGAACTTGGCGCCGTTGGCGATGTAGATGCCGGCGGTCGGGGCATCGACGATGGAACCCACACCCATGATGACCGACGGGTCAGCCTTGGTGAAGTGGCGGGTCACGTCGTAGAAAACATGCGAGGCGAAGTCGCCGCGGTTGGTGAACTCGATGCACTTGGCGCCACCGTTGGCGCAGGCTTGGATAACGTTGATGCAAACTTCAACGTCCGAATGATAGAACACGGGGATCACAGCCTGTTCCATCATCGCGGACAGAACGGCCATACGGTCCTTAGCAGCCATCGCATATCTCCAAAGTAAGAAAGCGCCACAGGGGGTGCGGCGCATCAACCCGGCATTTTCCCGCATCGGGCATTGCCGATCAAGGGAAAACACTGACCATGGTCAAAGCATAGGAGACCTCTGGCAGCCCTGCTCCAATGCTGCGGCGCAATAGATGATGATTGTCGCGAAAGCGGTCCGGCGATAAGTGATGGCGCGGGCAACGACCGCCCCGCGTTGGATAGCGGTATTCAAAGGCGCAAAGGCTCGCGGCGTCGGGCGATGACGCGCTTGATGCCTATAAGGTGCCCAGCAAAGGCTTTACCTGGCTCATGAAGTCCGACACCGCGCGTTCGCCTTTCGATTTGTCCAGCACGCTGAGCACATTACCGGCGAGGCTCCGGTAATCGTCGATCGAGGCGGCTTTCTCCAACTGCAATTGCAGCATGAAGCCGCGCATGCCGAAGGCGCGGATCGTTACGTCGAACACACCGTACAAGGCCTGCAGACGCTGGCTGTCGGTGGCCGGTTCAGCAACCGCCACGTGGCCTGCTGTCGGCGATGCAGCCAACGTCGTCGCCACCGTCGCCGGCGAGCCGCCACCGTCGACACCGCCACCCGGGACCACCAGTCCCTGCTCGATCAGGGACATCAACATATCTTCGGTCACGCCGGCCGGCGCCAGCGTTTCGAGCAGTCGAGTGCCGGTCTGTTTGCCGTCCACGGTCACCAGCAAGGTGCGTTGACGCGGCGTGAGCCTGAGCTTGCGATCCTGGATTTCCTGCTGTCCCGCCTCTGTCTTGACGAGAATGTCGTTGAGCATCGTTGTACGCCTCCGGGGGCACGCAGCATGCAGCACACATGCACTGCGCGTGCTCGCAGGCTAGCCAAAGGCCGGCGATGGGGCGACGGGGGTTTCCCGTATCGAGACATGCCGGCGTGATATGCGGCACGAAAAACACGACGAGCGTCGGGCTTGGCCGCCCACGCGCGTCGCGAGACAATGCAGACCTTTTTCGCAGGAGGCCGCTCCATGACCTACCAGGGAATCCATTTCGCCCTCGACGCCGAGCAGGAAGCGCGCTTGCTGGCCGCCGAAGGCGACGACGACGCATTGCTCGATGTCATCGCCGACATCGAAGAGGCCTGGGACAAGAACTGGCTGGCCGAATCCGACACTGCCTGGGACGCCATCCATCGCTGCTTCTGCAATGGAGAATTGCTCTACGAGGGCGGCGAGTATCCGCTCAACCACCTCATCTGCGGGGGGCGCCAGCTCGTGGCCTGGGAAGAGACCGAGTACACCGTCTCGTATGTCACGGCTGCCCAGGTCAAGGAAGTCGCCGTCGCCGCGCGGCGCATGTCGCGCGACTCACTGCACGAGCGCTACGACGAGATCGATCGCGAAAGCTACGGCTCGGAACTGAGCGACGAGGATTTCGCCTACGTGTGGGCGTTGTTCGGCAACGTGGTGGATCTGTTCGAGCGCGCAGCGGCAGCCGACCGCGCCGTGATCTTCACCGTGGACGCCTGAGGCACTCCGCCCCGTAAAACGACTTTGCATGAACGGCGCCGGTGCAAGCTCCGCGCGGCCGGCTCCGTTTTTTCCTATAAACACTGGGACGGCCAGACAAAATCATGCACGAGCGCGAGCAACATAATTCTTTTGAAATCCCGCGTACACCGAAGACGTGCGACTGCAAGATATGTCGCGCCGAATCGAGAATCGTCGGCCTGTTCGACGCGTCATTCAGCGGAACGGATTTCCGCGCAGGCAGAAAAGTCGGGGAATACAGCGGAAGACCGGTCTACTTCTACCAGTGCTCCGAATGCGGTTTCACATTCACCCGCTATTTTGATGCCTGGGATGAGGCAGATTTCGCCGAGCACATCTACAACGACGAATATCTCGTCCATGACCCCGACTATTCCGGAAAGCGCGCGAGCGAATTCGCCAGGACGCTGACTTTCCACTTCCAGAAATGGAGCCGCGATCTGGCGATCCTGGACTATGGGTCCGGATCGGGCATCCTCGAGTACAGGCTGCGCGAGGCGGGTTTCGCCGACGTGGCGAGCTTCGACCCCTTCACGGCCGACAGCACGCCGCCTTCCAGGAAATTCAACATGGTGACGTGCTTTGAAGTATTCGAACACGTGACCAACCCATTGTTGCTGATGTCGAACCTCGCCGGACTCCTGGAAGAAGGTGGCGGCATTCTGCTCACCACCGAGCTATGTCGCCCCGAAATCGTGAGCGCCGGTCTGGACAAATGGTGGTACTGCGTGCCCCGCAATGGGCACATCTCATTTCAGACCGAAAGATCGATGAAACTGCTCGGGCAGAGCGTCGGCCTGCAATACCACCATTTCGGCGAATCCTGGTGGCACGCATTCTTTCCGCCCGGACCGAAGCCTTTCTGGCTCGATGAACTGATCCCGGCCTGAATCTTCCACGCGCCCGCTTCAGTCGCGCGAGGTGGCCGGCGCGGGCAACTGGCGGAGAAACTCCACCACTTCTTCTTCGGCCCGGGAACGGCGCATCGGCGGCAGGCTTTGCCACACGCGGCGGCCGTAGGGTTTGCTGATCATGCGCGGGTCGCAGATCATCAGCACGCCGCGATCCCGCTCAGTGCGGATCAGCCGCCCGGCGCCCTGCTTCATGCTGATCACCGCGCGCGGCAGTTGGTATTCCATGAACGGGTTGCGGCCCTGCTTTTCCATCCACTCGACGCGCGCCTTGAGGACCGGATCGTCGGGCGGCGCGAACGGCAGCTTGTCGATGATCACCACCGACAGCGCATCGCCCGGCACGTCGACGCCTTCCCAGAAGCTCTGGCTCGCTACCAGCACCGCATTGCCGCGGCGACGGAAACGGTCGAGCAGTTCGGAACGCGAGCCCTGCCCCTGCATCAGCAGCGGGAATTCCAGCCCTTCGCGCGTGAAGCGTTCGAGCAAGCCTTCATGAATGCGCTGCATGGCGCGCAGCGAAGTGCACAACACGAATGCCCTGCCCTGTGCGGCGCGGATTACCGGCACGGCAGCCTCGACCACCGCCTCGGCGTAGTTGAAGCTGTTCGGATCGGGCATGCCGGTGGGTGCATACAGCACCGCCTGTTCGCCGTACTCGAAGGGGCTTCCCCACATGGCGGTTTCCGGCGGCTGTTCGAGCTGACTCAGGCCGAGTTCATCGTTGTAGTGGCCGAAACTCTTGCCGACTGCCAGCGTCGCGCTGGTGAAAATCCAGCTCTTGGCATTGCCTTCGATCTGTTTGGCAAAGATATCGGCGACCTTGAGCGGCGTGCTGTTGAGCGCGCCCGACTGGCTGAAGACTTCCACCCAACGGATGATGTCCGGCTGGTCGACGCGCCGCCAGCGTTGCAGGCGCTCGCTCATGTCGGTGGCGCGCTGCCAGCATTTTTCCAGTCCCTCGGAACGCTCGGCCTGCGTTTCCGCCAACGCGACGAAGTTCTCGAGCTGGGCTTCGACCTCATCCACCGCCTTGTGGAAATCCGCGTTGTCGGCCATCTGAGCGTAGCCGTAGCGCGCGTTTTCGCCGGGGATCGCCAGCCGCAGATCGCGGGCAGCCTTTTCGAGCGAGCGCGTGGCGTCCTGCAGGGGCACGAAATCGCGCGCAGAAGCCAGCGCTTCGTTTCGGGTGTCGCGGGCCAAGTCGAGCATCTGCCCCGTTGAAACCGATTCGCCGAAGAACAGCGAGGCCGTTTCCGGCAATTGATGCGCTTCGTCGAAGATCACCGTGTTGCAGGCCGGCAGCAGCTCGGCCATGCCTTCGTCGCGCAGCATGACGTCGGCAAAGAACAGATGGTGATTGACCACCACCACGTCGGCTTCCTGCGCGGCGCGGCGGGCGGCCATGACGAAACATTCCTTGGCGTTGGGGCATTCCTGGCCAAGGCAGTTCTCGCGCGTGGACGTCACCTGCAACCACGCGGTGGAATCCTCCGGCACCTCGGCGCACAGGGCCTTGTCACCGGTCTTGCTGACCTTGGCGAAGCGCGCGATGGTGCGAACATGCTCGCCGTCTTCGCGCGAAAAGAAACGCCCTTCGAGCTGGGCCCGCTCCAGGTGGTAGTGGCAGACGTAGTTGGCGCGCCCCTTGAGCAGCGCGACGGTCACCGGCACGCGCAGCGCGTTGCGCACGGCGGGCAGGTCGCGGTGGAAGAGCTGGTCCTGCAGGGTCTTGGTGCCGGTCGAGATGATGACCTTGCCGCCGGACAGCAGCGCCGGCACGAGGTACGCGAAGGTCTTGCCGGTGCCGGTGCCCGCCTCGGCCACGAGTACGCGGTTGCCCTTGACGGCAGCGGCGATGGTCTGCGCCATTTCAAGCTGTTGCGGACGCGGTCGGAATCCGGGAATCACTCGCGCGAGCGAGCCGTCGTCGGCGAAATGGCTGGCAATGTCCTGCATGTGAATATGTGGCGCGGATCAGCCGCCGATGTTAGCACGCGGCTTGTGGCGGACGCTCCTGACCGGGATAATCGCCTGTTTGCCCACCCGGACCCCTTTTGTGACGCGGAAACTCGACTCCTTCAAAGAGCGCATGCTGGCATGGCTCGACATGTTCTTCGTCGACCATGGCTTCTTCCGCGAAATCTACAACAACGTCCACGCCCTGCCGGGAGGGATGTATCGGTGCAGCCAGCCTTCGCCGCGCCAGATTCGCAAATACCACCGCAAATACGGCATCCGCAGCATCATCAACCTGCGCGGCGCGGACGACAGCGGTCGCTACGCGCTGGAAGAAGCCGCCTGCCGCGAACTCGGCATCGAACTGATCAACCACAAGGGCATCCTGTCGCGCAGCGCGCCCGAGGTGAAGGTCATCCAGGCCACCAAGGCCTTGTTCGAGCGCCTCGAATACCCGGCGATGCTGCATTGCAAGTCGGGCGCGGACCGCGCCGGCTTCGCCTCGGTGCTGTACCGCCACTTCCGGCTGGGAGACCCCATCGAAAAAGCCCTGAGCGAACTGGGCTGGATCTACGGCCATATCAAATCATCCAAGACCGGCATTCTCGACGCGTTCTTCTACGATTATCTTGCCTACAACGCCCGGACGCCGATCGACTTCATGACCTGGGTCGAGACGGTCTACGACCGCGAAGCGCTGCGCGCACGCTTCCACGCCAAGGGCTGGGCCGATTTCGTCGTAGACCGGGTCCTCGACCGCGAATGACGTCGCCCGCCACGGAATCCCACGCATGAAAGACTCCCTGCAGCTCTACCGTCGCCTGATCGTCTACATCAAGCCGTACTGGCGGGTGTCGCTCCTGTCGATGGTGGCGATGGCGGTGGCCGCCGGCATGAACCCGGTGCTGCCGGGGCTCGTCAAGCCGCTGCTCGACCAGAGCCTGATCGCCAAGAACACCACCTCGATGTGGCAGATTCCGCTGCTCATCGTCCTCGTCGCCATCGTCAAGGGCCTCGCCGAATACTGCGCCAACGTTGCCAGCCAGTGGGTGGCCAACAAGGCGATCGAGGATCTGCGCCGCAAGGTGTTCGACCACCAGATGCGCCTGCCCATCGCGGCGCACCAGGAACAGACTTCCGGTCGCATGCTCTCGCGCATCACCTACGACATTCCGCAGGTGGGCTCGGCCCTGTCCACGGCATGGATCGTCGTGATCCAGGATTCGCTCACCATCGTGGCGCTGTCGGTGGCCCTGCTGTGGCAAGCCTGGCATCTGACGCTGGTGATGCTCGCCATCGGCCCGATCGTGGCATGGGTGATCCGCAAGGCAAGCCGGGGCATGCGTACATCCAACCGCCAGATGCAGGACCGCATGGCCGAGATGACCAATTCGGTCGAGGAGTCGCTGGCCGGCCTGCGAGAAATCAAGGTGTTCGGCACGCAGCAGCACGAATCCTCGCGTTTCGAGCACATCGCCGTGCGCCTCCGTAAGGAAACCATGCGCGTGGTGCGCCTGTCGGCCGCCAACGTGCCGCTGGTGCAGGTGCTGGCCTCGACCGCCGTCGCGCTGGTGATCTACATCGCGTCGAATCTCACGCGCAACAACATGCTCACGCCGGGCGAGTTCGTCGCCTACGTCGCCATGATGGCGATGCTGTTCGAACCGATCCGTCGCCTCACCAACATCAACGCCACCATCCAGCGCGGGCTGGCCGGCGCGCAGAGCATCTTTGAACTGCTCGATGCCGAACCGGAAGTCGACACCGGCACCCGTACGTTCGATCGCGCCCATGGCGCCATCGCGCTGGAACATGTGAGCTTCCGCTACCCGCGCCAGGAACACTGGGCCGTACGCGACTTCAACCTCGACGTGCGACCCGGCGAAACGGTGGCGCTGGTGGGGGCATCAGGCAGCGGCAAGACCACGTTGATCGCGCTCCTCGCCCGCTTTTTCGACGTGCAGGAAGGCCGCATCCTGTTCGACGGCGTCCCGGCCAGCGAGCTCAAGCTTGCCAATCTCCGCGCGCAACTGGCCGTCGTCGGCCAGCACGCCGCATTGTTCGACGACACCGTGGCGGCCAACATCGCCTACGGCAACGCGGACGCGGACGAAGAGGACATCATCCGCGCTGCGCGGCAATCGCACGCCTGGGAGTTCATCCAGAATCTGCCGCAAGGTTTGCAGACGCGCATCGGCACCAACGGCAACCTGCTCTCCGGCGGCCAGCGTCAGCGCGTGGCGATCGCTCGCGCTTTCCTCAAGAACGCGCCGATACTGCTGCTCGATGAAGCCACGTCGGCACTCGACAACGAATCCGAACGCGTCGTACGCGAAGCCCTCGTCGAGCTGCGCCGCAACCGTACCGTGATTGTCATCGCACACCGCCTGTCGACCATTCGCGACGCGCACCGCATCGTCGTCATGGAGCACGGGCACATCGTCGAGATCGGAAGTCACGCCGAACTGGTCGCGGCCGGCGGTGCCTACGCCAAGCTGCTGCAAAGCGGCGAAGAGATCATCGAAGACACCACTTCGATCCCGGCGGTCGACCTCTCGCGCTGAGCCCGGTCCGGGCCGCCGCGCGCGACAAAAAAACAGGCGCCGAAGCGCCTGGAATCCGGTCGAATCCGTAGGGGGATCGCCGTGTGAGGAGAACAATGTCGCTGCAAAACACGCTTGCCGACGACTCACACTCGTCATAGCAGCATTTGTACCAGTTTTCGATCCGCATACGGATCAATGGCTTAGGGCCGGGACAAGCGGCACCCTCGAAGCCTGGGACCACGACAAACCGCACATCGCCCCATCGCGGTGCAGAACGTCGATGCCTCAATCGATCCGTAGCGCGGCACCATGTTCGACCAGCAGTTCGCGCAGTACCGATCGATGGCAGTGCGCCTCGTTCTCGCAATAGCACCCGACGGCAATATGGGTCTGGTGGGACATGGCCGCCAGCAGCGAGAGCAGATGCTCTGCCGCCGGCGCCTTCATTTCGCTACGGTAATGCCGGGCAAATGCGGCCCACTCGGCGTCCGTGCTTGCGGCCTGTGCGGTCTTCACCAGTTCCGCGCTGGGCGAGAGTTCGGGCAACCAGACGTCATACCAGTCCTGGCGTGCGAAATCCTCCTTGGACACACCGCGCGGCGGCCGGCGCACCGTACCGATGCGCAGCCCTTCGTCCGACAGGCGCGGAGAGCCAAGTCTTACGATCGCAAGGCTCATTCGGGCCTCGCACGGTGATAGTGGGCTTCCATCAATTGCTGCCAGCCTCCTTCGTCCGTCTGCATAAACGAGCGCAGCGTCCGATGATCGAGCGAGTGGATTTCGATCACGTCGCGATAATTGCGCGTCTTGCCGGGCGCGCCGAAGTCCGGTCCGACCGACGACAGCGTCAGCACCCGACGGGCCGGGTCCAGTTCGCCGTCGTAGTGCCACATGTGGGTCATCATCGAACCGATCCAGCTGCCGACATAGCGGCCGGTGGCCGGGTCGTAGCCGAGCGTCATCAGCATGTGGCCGATACCGCCGCCCGGCATGTCGCCCTGCCCTTCGCACAGAACCCATATCTTGCCCAGCGCGCGGACCGTTTCGTTGCCGTGATAGCGCTCTTCGGAGAGCGTACCGAGCTCGGTCATCGCACGGCTCACAAAAGTCCATTCTCCGATCAGGTGCTGAGCCAGCCACTGATGCTCGGTGG
Source organism: Uliginosibacterium sp. sgz301328 (assembly GCF_041807905.1). NCBI lineage: Bacteria > Pseudomonadati > Pseudomonadota > Betaproteobacteria > Rhodocyclales > Zoogloeaceae > Uliginosibacterium > Uliginosibacterium sp. sgz301328. The sequence goes on along the minus strand of NZ_JBGVSA010000006.1, from coordinate 23,175 downwards.
TCGCTTCTACTTGCATGATGTGTCTCCTCTCTGTCGTATCGGGTGCTAACGGCCCAGCATGTCCTCCGGTCTGACCCAACGGTCGAAATCCTCCGCCGACACATAGCCCAGCGCGAGCGCGGCATCCCTCAGCGTGGTGCCCTCGTGATGAGCCTTCTTGGCGATGGCGGCGGCGCGGTCGTAGCCGATGTGGCGGTTGAGCGCCGTCACCAGCATCAGCGAGCGGTCGAGCAGTTCGCCGATGCGCGCGCGGTTCGGCTCGATCCCCTGCGCGCAGTGCATGTCGAAGCTGTTCATGCCGTCGGCCAGCAGGCGCACGCTCTGCAGGAAGTTATGGACGATCATCGGGCGGAACACATTGAGCTGAAAGTTGCCCATCGCCCCGCCCGCATTGATGGCGACGTCATTGCCCATCACCTGGCAGCACAGCATGGTGAGCGCCTCGCACTGCGTCGGATTCACCTTGCCGGGCATGATCGAACTGCCGGGTTCGTTCTCGGGGATGGTGATCTCGCCGATACCGCAGCGCGGGCCGCTGGCAAGCCAGCGCACGTCGTTGGCGATTTTCATGAGCGACGCCGCCAGCCCCTTGAGCGCACCGTGCGCATGGACGATGGCGTCGCTGGCCGACAGCGCTTCGAATTTGTTGGGCGCTGTCACGAAGGGCTGTCCGGTGCGCGCAGCCAGCTCGCCCGCCACCGCCTCGGCAAACCCGCGCGGGGCATTCAGGCCGGTTCCCACCGCTGTGCCGCCCAGAGCCAGTTCGGACAGATGCGGCAGCGCGGCCTCGATGTGCACGCTGGCATGTTCGAGTTGCGCCACCCAGGCGGAGATTTCCTGCCCCAGGGTGAGTGGCGTGGCGTCCTGCAGATGGGTGCGCCCCGTCTTGACGATGTCATCGAAGCTCCGAGACTTGTCGCGCAGGGTCGCCGCCAGCGCACGCAGCGCAGGCAGCAGGGTTTCGCGCAAGGCCAGCACGGCCGCCACGTTCATCGCGGCGGGGAACACATCGTTGGACGACTGACTGCGATTGACGTCGTCATTGGGATGGACCAGGCGCCCTTCGCCACGCACGCCGCCCATGATCTCGCTGGCAAGGTTGGCCAGCACCTCATTGACGTTCATGTTGGTCTGCGTGCCCGACCCGGTCTGCCAGATCGCCAGCGGGAATTCGCCTTCATGCTCGCCAGCCAGCACCGCATCGGCCGCCGCCACGATGGCGCGGGTCTTGGCTTCGTCCAATCCGGCCAGCTGGCGATTGACGCGGGCCGCCGCGCGCTTGATTTCCACCATGGCCCGGATGAGGCGCGGCGGCATTTTCTCGGTGGAAATATCGAAGTGCTCGAGTGAGCGCTGCGTCTGCGCGCCCCACAAGGACACAGCAGGCACCTCAATCTCGCCGAAGGTATCGCGCTCCTTGCGTACATCGCCCTGGTTCATTGCCTGCTCCTCCACAGCGTTGCGGAAAAGTTCCGACCCGATCATTGCAGCAACGTTCCTAACCCGTGCCGTTCGTCGTTCCTGGGCGACCGCCCACCCTCATCAGTCGCGCCGCGCCGCCCGCTCGTCGCCGCGGCGCAACGCGGCGCTGTCGCCCATGTCCCAACAGCGATAATCGACCACCACTCAAATAATTCATAGCGTTGTTTGCCCCGGGAGCCCGATCGGTGGAAATGCACTTGCCAAAACGTCTTGCGAATCCGATGCGCCGCTTCCTGCCGCGCAGTTTCTCGTCCGATCCGCAAACCATCACACCGAGCGGCGCCACCCAATGGCTCGAAGCGCAGCCGCAGGATCAACCGGTGCTGCTCATCGAGAACCTGATCCAGCGCGTCAAGAGCATTCGCAAGCAGGGCGACAACCCACGCAGCCAGCTCAAGCAACTCGAGCAACTGCTCGGCCACGCCGACCCGGTGCTGCGTCGCATCGAACGCACGCTGGATCAATGCACACTGCCGCTGGATGCGAACACCAAGGCATCGGCGCTGCAATGTGACCGGCTGCTGAAGAACTTCACCGAAGCCTACATCGCGCTGGCGCGTTCGCTCGCCGACAAGTGGCTGCGCGTCATGCACCGCCACGCCCACATGCTGGCCATGCTGCGCGCGACGCAGTTGTGCTATCGCCGCGCCATGGTGGCCCACCGCGCGCACGCGTCGGGCTCCACGCGCCGCTGGGCGCAACTGCACGCGCTGCTCAAGATCGCCCGGCAGAACGGCTTCGCCGATCAACGCCTGGATTCGTCCAGCCACGACACCGTCGCCAACGTCTACATCCATACCGCGCTCATCGCATTGCTCGACGCCGCCAGCCTCGGCGGTACCGAGCTTGGGCGCGCGCGCTTCTACGTGGAGCGCTTCGGCCACCACGCGCGCATCCTCGATGAGAGCCCTTCGCCGCGCGAACGCATCGAAGGCCTGTTCATCCTGTCGGATTCGTCGCGCGGCCCGCGCCGCCTCAAGGCCGACCACGCGTTGCAGGAAGGCGAACTCATCCTCGATTGCCGCCCGCTCATCGCCAAAACCGCCAAGCATCTGGCCGGGCTGCGCAAGGGCATGGAGCCGGCGCGCCTGAGCCTGCCGATGGATGCGCGCGATCCGGCCTACGGCTTCATGCTGTCCCGCTGCATGGAGCAATGGAGCGAGCCCCGTTCGCGCAAGGATGCCCGCAATAAGTCGGCCCAGGTCGCCGACCTCGTCACGGGCTTCGATTCGGTGCGCCACATCCTTGCCACGGCCGCCTTCAAGCGCAGCCGTTCGGAGAGCTTCGACGGCATCACCGACGGCATGCCGCTGGCGAGCCAATGGTCCGTCGTCGATCACAGCAGTTCGGGTTTCGGTCTGCGCTTCGCGGGCGGGCACCTCGCGCCGATCAGCATCGGCGAACTCATCGCACTGCGCCCCGCCGGCAGCAGTACGGTATTCGTGTGCGCCACGCGCCGCGTCCGCAACAGTGGCAGCGGCGAAATCGAAATCGGGCTGGAAATCCTCAGCGACCAGGCCGCGCCCGCCTCCATGGCCCGCCCGATGGGCAAGAAGACGGTCAGCATTCCTGTCCTGCTCATGCCCAAGGTCGCACGGCTCGACGGCATGCCGGGCCTGATCGCGCCGATGAGCGACGTGGCGCCCGGCATGACGCTGGAGGTGCCGCATCGCGGCAAGCCGGTGCAACTCGAGGCGCAGGCAGCCGTGGAGCGCCTGTCCAGTTGCGAGCTGATTCCGCTGCTCAAGAAGACGCTGCCCGAAGGGGACGGCTGAGCTACCGGGCAGCGCGCACGCCCCCGCGACGGGCCGCACTTGCGGCCCGTTTTCATTTGCGCATGGCGCTCATCCGCAACGCTTGTCCCTACTCCCGCAGGCGTTTTCCTGGCGTCTCCATGGGGGTACGATGCTCCCTTTGCACCGAAGTCAGAAGCATCCGACAACACCTCGAAAAGACTGGTCAAAGTCAAGCGGGCCACATCAACGCAGCACGCTGACCCAGTCAGTAGACTCGTCGGGTTTGCCGACGACTGGCCGTCCGCACGGGCTGCCATCAGCGCTTATCAACGACCGGGGACACGATGACGACCAAGACCAGCAGCCAGACCGCCCAGACCCTGCAGGACCAGGAAATCTCAGGCGAAGTGCTTCTCGAAAAATACGCCAAGGGCACCGAACAGACGCTCGCCGACGTGCGCGGGCGCATCGCACGCGCGCTGGCGGCGGTCGAACCGGAAGACCAGCGCGCCAAGTGGGAGGCCAAATTCCTCGCCGCACAGGAAGCTGGTTTCGTCCCCGCCGGTCGCATCAACTCGGCCGCCGGCACCACGCTGGCCGCCACGCTGATCAACTGCTTCGTGCAACCTGTGGGTGATTCGATCACCGAAGAATCCGATGGCCGTCCCGGCATCTACACGGCGCTCTCACAGGCTGCCGAAACGATGCGGCGCGGTGGTGGCGTCGGCTACGACTTTTCCAGCATCCGTCCGGTGGGCGCCCTGGTTCGCGGCACGCAATCGCGTGCATCCGGGCCGGTGTCGTACATGCGCGTATTCGACCGCTCGTGCGAAACGGTCGAATCGGCCGGCGCGCGGCGTGGTGCGCAGATGGGCGTGCTGCGCTGCGACCACCCGGACATCGAGGCCTTCATCCACGCCAAGGACCAGGGCGATCTGTCGAACTTCAACATTTCGGTCGGTGTGACCGATGCTTTCATGAGCGCCGTGGAAGCGGACGCCGAAGTGGAACTCGCGCACCGCGCCGAACCGTCCGCCGACCTGCGCGCCAATGGCGCCTACCAGCGCGAAGACGGTCAATGGGTGTATCGCAAGGTTCGCGCGCGCGAGCTGTGGGACCAGGTCATGCGTTCGACCTACGACCACGCCGAGCCGGGCATCCTGTTTCTCGATCGCATCAATCGCGACAACAACCTGTACTACTGCGAAACCATCGAAGCGACCAACCCGTGCGCGGAACAACCGCTGCCGCCGTACGGTTGCTGCTGCCTGGGCTCGATCAATCTCACGCATTTCGTCAACGAGCCTTTCACCGCGCGCGCAAAGTTCGACGCGGAGGCCTTCGGACAAGTCGTCGCCACCTCGGTCCGCATGCTCGACAACGTGCTGGAAGCCACGCACTGGCCGCTGCCGCAGCAGCATCAGGAGGCGATGAACAAGCGTCGCGTCGGGCTGGGCTTCACGGGTCTGGGCGATGCGCTCATCATGCTCGGCCTGCGCTACGACACGACGGAAGCGCGCGCCAAGGCCTCCGAGATCAGCGCGCTGATGCGTGACAAGGCCTATCTGGCGTCGGTCGATCTGGCGCGCGAACGTGGCGCCTTCCCGCTCTTCAACGCCGACATGTATCTGTCGGGCGGCAATTTCGCTTCGCGCTTGCCGGCCGAAGTGAAGGACCAGATCCGCAAGCACGGCATCCGCAATTCGCATCTGCTGTCGATCGCCCCCACCGGCACGATTTCGCTGGCCTTTGCCGACAATGCTTCCAACGGCATCGAACCGCCGTTCTCGTGGACCTATACGCGCAAGAAGCGCATGGCCGACGGCACGCACAAGGAATACGCAGTCGAAGACTACGCGTGGCGCCTGTACCGCCATCTCGGCGGCAACGTCGACGCCCTGCCGCCGGCGTTCGTCACCGCGCTGGAAATCTCCGCGCAAGCCCACAAGGACATGGTGGCGGCGGTCGCCCCGTACATCGACACGTCGATTTCCAAGACCGTGAACGTGCCGGAGGACTATCCGTACGCTGATTTCGAAGACCTCTATCTGGCCGCGTGGAAAGCAGGCCTCAAGGGTCTTGCGACGTATCGCCCGAACAACGTGCTGGGCTCGGTGCTGTCGGTCGACACCAACAAGTCGGCCGAGAAAAGGTCCCCGCACGACGTGGAGCTTTCGGCTAACCGCCGGCTCACCATCCCCGCCCTGCCCGCCCCCGTGCTGGCAAGCCTGCGCTGGCCGGGGCGCCCGGCTCTGCCCGATGGCAACACGGCCTGGACGTACATGCTGGAGAGCCCCTACGGCCAGTTCGCCATCTTCGTCGGCCAGGCGGCCAGCGCCGATGGCGGCGTACATCGGAATGGCGGCGCCTTCCCGTTCGAGGTGTGGGTCAATGGCGCGGACCAGCCGCGCGGCCTCGGGGCGGTCGCCAAGACCTTGTCGATGGACATGCGTGCCAACGATCGTGCATGGCTCAAGCTCAAGCTCGAAACGCTGGCCCGCACGGTGGGCGAATCGTCGTTCGACCTGCCCTTCCCGCCGCATGGCGAACACAAGCGCGTGCCGGGCGTGGTGTCGGCTTTCGCACAGATCGTGCGTTATCGCTGCGAGAAGCTCGGCGCCTTCGACCACGAAGGCCCCACGCCGGTGCTGGATGCCGCATTCAGCGCGCAGGAACCGCGCACCGGCACCGACGGCACCCTGTCGTGGACGGTCGATATCAGCAATCCGGCCAGCGGCGAAGAGTTCGTGCTGGGGCTGAAGGAAATCACTCTGCCCGATGGCGTCACGCGTCCGTACTCGATGTGGCTGTCCGGCAATTACCCGCGTGCGCTCGACGGACTTGCATCCTTGCTGTCGCTCGACATGCGCGTGGTCGATCCGGGCTGGATCGGCATGAAACTGCGCAAGTTGCTCAACTATCCGGAACCGCTGGGCGACTTCATGGCTTTCGTACCGGGCACGCGCCGCCAGCAGAACTGGCCGTCGACGGTGGCCTACCTGGCGCGCCTCATCATCCATCGCTACGCCATGCTCGGCGTGCTGGACGAAGAAGGCCTGCCGGTGCGCGAAATGGGCATTCTCGAAGTGCCGCGCAAGAGCGAAGAGGCGCAGCTCATGCAAGGCGGCCTGTGCAACGAATGCGGCAATCACGCCGTGATCCGCAAGGACGGCTGCGATTTCTGCACGGCCTGCGGTGCCGTAGGCACTTGTGGCTGACGCGGTAGCGTTAATCGCACACTAAAAAGCCCCGCCAACGCGGGGCTTTTTGTTTGGGCCTGCTTCTTGATCGTTCGGCAACGATCAATTTGACGAAACCGGTCTCATCAAATACCAGCAAGCAATTGATTAATAAACAACTCTGTCGGCGATTTTGACAGATCGGGCAAAAACGAAAATGCCAGTCACGCGAATCGCGCGATAAAACAATACATTGCGAAAATCAGCACGCGCCTTGCTTAGGGGCTCATACCCGCTTGCATCCATAGGAGTAAGAACATGAGCCCAAGATCCATACCGTTGGCCGTGGCGCTCGCTTTATCGGGTATGGCCATTCAGGCGCAAGCAGTGCCGGTTGTGTTCAGTACGGCGCCCGGCGCGGTCGCTGCCTCCGTCAGTTTCGATGTCTCCGGCAATCAATTGCTCATCCGGCTGACCAACACCGGGACGGGCGACCCGTCCTCGCCGTCGCAGATACTGACTGGCGTCATCTTCAATATCGTCGGCAATCCGACGCTGACCGCCGTATCGGCCATCCTTGCGCCGGGCAGTTCAGTCATCCACGGTCCGGCCGTTCCTACCGATCCGGGCGGAGCCGTCGGCGGCGAATGGGCCTATGACAATCAGCTCGGTGGCGGCTTTGCCGGCAAACAGTCGGTTTATTCGTCAGGGTATTTCAGTGGCAACAACCTGTTCGGCGGCACCAACCTGCAAGGGCCGGACAGCGTGGACGGTATCCAGTACGGCATCACGACGCTCAGCGATACGACCGCCAACGACAACGGCGGCATCGACACCGCCGGCCTCATCAAGAACGCGGTGGACTTCGTCCTGACCGGGCTGCCGCAGGGATTCACACTGGGCATGATCAGCAATGTGTCGTTCCAGTACGGCACCAGCCTGACAGAACCCAATATCGTCGCAAACTGCACGCCCAACTGCCCCCGCACCACGCAGTTGCCTGAGCCGGCATCGCCCGCATTGCTCGGACTGGGACTGGCCGCGGCAGCCGCTGTTGGAATGCTGCGCCGCCGCGGCGCGCGCACCTGAACCGGCCGATCGCGATGCGGCGAGCCGCACTCCGCACCTTGCCCGCCGTGCACAGGCGGGACAGGTGCGATCGCGCCCAGCAGCGTATCGAGCCGTCATGTCCGCCGGCATCGCGCCGCCTCCGCTCAGCGCCGGCGCGCTGTCGACATCCCTTTCATTGCGTCCCCCGACCGCGCCGTCTCCCGCCCTTCTAGCCGACTATTCGAGCAGTGCGACCGCCTTGACCTGTGCCCACACCTGCGCGCCCACGGTCAGGCCCAGTTGATCCGCTGCGCGACGCGTGATGCGCGCCACTAACGGCACGCCACCGGCATCCAGTGCGAGCAGGCATTGCGCCGGATCGTCGGCTGGTGCAATGCCGGCCAACGTACATGCAAAGCGGTTCTGGATGCTGGAGTCATGCACAGCCGAATGCGCCACGCTTACGTCGCGCGCGAGAATGCGCACCCGCACCGCACGGCCGATCGGGAACGGACGTTCCGACACCCACAGTTCGCCTCCCGCAAAACCCAGTTGCGTGAGGTGCCAGTCAGCATCGTGGCCGAGCACGTGCGTTTCGATCACCACACCAGCGTCCTGGTTGCGCGCCAGGGGCAGGTCGAGCCGTGCCAGCGTACTGTCGAGCGGGCCGCTGCTCGTGACCCGGCCCTGCTCCATCAACACCAGGTGATCGGCCAATCGCGCGGCTTCTTCGATCTGGTGCGTCACGTACAGCACGGGGATGTCCAGTTCATCGTGCAGCGCTTCGAGATACGGAAGGATCTCTTCCTTGCGCGCAGCGTCCAGCGCCGACAGGGGTTCATCCATCAGCAGCAGCCGCGGACGCGTGAGCAAGGCGCGCGCGATCGCAACGCGCTGGCGCTCGCCGCCCGACAAGCCTGCCGGACGTCGGCTCAGGAGAGGGTCAATGCCAAAGCGCTGCGCCATGCGAAGGATGTCGTCCTGCCCCGCCGAACCGAGTGCGCGCTTCATGCCGTATGCAAGATTGGCGCGCACGTCCAGGTGGGCAAACAGGCTTGCCTCCTGGAACACGTAACCGACGCTGCGCTGCCACGTCGGCACGAAATGTCCGTTGTCGTCCTGCCAACAGTCGCCGTTGAGCGCGATGCGGGCGCGAGGCGCGCGTTCGAGGCCGGCCACGCAGCGCAGCAGTGTCGTTTTGCCGGAGCCCGAATGTCCGAACAGCACCGTGACGCCACGGCCCGGCAGGCGCAGGTCGACGTCGAGCGAAAAATCGGCAAACGCGTGGCGGACAGCGATGGAAAGTTCTTCGCTCATGCGCCTCTCCAGCGCGAATCCGGATTGAGCGTATACAGCGCCAGCAGCACCAGGAACGAAAACGCGACCATGCCGCCGGCCAGCCAATGCGCCTGCGCGTATTCCAGCGCTTCGACATGATCGAAGATCTGCACCGAGACCACGCGCGTCTGCCCGGGAATGTTGCCGCCGATCATCAGCACCACGCCGAACTCACCCACCGTGTGGGCAAAGCCCAGGATGGCGGCAGTCAGGAAACCTGGGCGCGCCAGTGGCACCACCACCGACCAGAATGCGTCCCACGGCGAGGCGCGCAGGGTCGCCGCGACTTCGCGCGGACGCGTTCCGACGGCTTCGATGGCGTTCTGGATCGGCTGCACCACGAAGGGCATCGAATAGAAAGTCGATGCCACCACCAGCCCCCAGAACGTGAACGGCAGGAGCCCCAACCCGCTTGCCTGCGTCAGCCTGCCGATAAAGCCGTGCGGTCCCATCAGCAGCAACAGATAGAAACCCAGCACGGTCGGCGGCAAGACCAATGGCATCGACACCAGTGCGCTCACCGCGCCGCGCAGACGCGACCGGGTATTGGCCAGCCACCACGCCAGCGGCGTTCCCATCACCAGCAACAGAGCAGTGACGGTGAGCGCCAACCGCAGGGTCAGCCAGATCGCCGACCAGTCATGGGACTCCAGCATCTGTCCTCCCCGATCAGAAGTCGTAGCCGAAAGACTTGATCACGGCCTGCGCCTTCTCGCCCTTCAGATACTTGAGCAGCGCCTCGGCCGCCGGCTTGCCTGCGCCGTTGGAGAGCAGGATCGCGTCCTGGCGGATCAGCGAATAGTCAGCCTGCGGCACCACCCAGGCCGATCCCGACTTGAGCGCGCCATCCTGCCACACCTGCGACAGCGCGACGAAACCGAGTTCCGCGTTGCCCGTGCTCACGAACTGGAATGCCTGCGAGATGTTCTCGCCCTGCACGACCTTGGGTTGCAGGCTGTCGAAGACGCCGAGCTTCTTCATCACTTCCACGCCAGCCGCACCGTACGGCGCGGTCTTCGGATTGGCGATCGACAACTTGGCGAAATCGCCGCGCTTGAGCACCTCACCTTTATCGTCGACATAGCCCGGCCTGGCGCTCCACAACACGAGCTTGCCGATGGCATAGGTGAAGCGCGAGCCCTTCACGCCCGCGCCTTCGGCTTCGAGCCTGGCGGGCGTTTCGTCATCGGCGGAAAGGAACACCTCGAACGGCGCACCGTTCTTGATCTGCGCATAGAACGCGCCCGTCGCGCCCGTCGATACGATGGCCTTGTGCCCGGTGTCCTTTTCGAAATCGGCAGCGATCTTCTGCATCGGCGCGGTGAAATTGGCCGCCACGGCCACCTTCACTTCCGCGGCCGCGGCTAGACCGGTCCAGGCCGTCAGGGCCAGCACGACATACAGCTTCTTCATCACGGACACCTTTCTTGAGAGGGACACCATCAATCGAATGCGCACAGCATCACGCTCGATGCCTTGAACACCGCACAGGCTCGCGTGCCTTCGCGCAAGGCAAGCTCGTGGAGCGATTCGCGCGTGATCAGCGCGCTCACTGTGCGGCCGGCTGGCAGGGCCAGCACCACGTCGACCGACACCGGGCCTTCGTGCACGCGCACGACCTCTCCCCACAATTGGTTGCGGGCGGAAATCCGCGTGCTGTCATCGGTCATGAGGATCACCGCCGAGGCATTCACCCATGCGTGCAACTCGCGCCCCAGTCCGAGCTGCAATTGCTCGGCGCCTTCGCGCGAGATCTGCGCGACGATCTCGTGCGTGCCGTCGAAACGGATGCCGACTTCCACCGTCACCTCGCCGGCGCGCAGCGTCGTCACCGGCCCGACGAACTGATTGCGGGCGCTGGGCGTGACACCCACGCTGCGCAACAGGCGGCGCATCGTCTGCGGATCTTCGGCGGCCGGATCGTCGAGCGAAGCCACCACGCGATCGAGCGCACGCTGGGTCTCGGCTTCCATCGCGCGATACAACGCGACCACCCGCTTGCCATATGCGGTCAGCGAGGTGCCGCCGCCGTGCTTGCCGCCCACGGCACGCTCGACCAATGGCGAATCGGCGAGATTGTTCATCGCATCGACCGCCTCCCAGGCCGCCTTGTATGACAGCGGTACGGCCCGCGCCGCCTGCGAGATCGAGCCATGCAATTCGATCGCTTCGAGCAGGCGGATGCGCGTGTCGCCCAGGAAACTGCCACCACCAAGGTCCACGCCGAAACGGCCAATCATCTTCTGGGTCATGCCTCGCCACCATGCTGCGCCGAAAACCGCTATATTCTCATGTAAATAGCGATATCAAGCCAAGTCCACGATTCGAAATACCGTTCACATTGAATCCCTATGGTTGCGTCATCCCGGGGCCAGCCAATACGCTGATGGACATTCGTCGCAGCTCAACGTGAAAGGCCGCCGCATGAAAATCAGCGCCCGCAACATCTTTGAAGGGACCGTCAGCGCGCTGGCCCTCGGTCCTGTCAGCGCCGAGGCCGAGATCACCACGGCCGGCGGCAGCAGGCTGGTGGCCACCATCACGCAGGCCAGCGCCACTTCGCTCGGCCTGGCCGTCGGAAAGCCCGTGGTAGCGCTCGTCAAGGCGTCCAGCGTGATGATCATGACCGAAGGCAGCGGCGTGAGACTGTCAGCCCGGAATTGCCTTGCCGGCACCATCACCAAGCTCACGCTCGGTCCCGTCAGCGCGGAAGTAGGCGTCGAACTGGCAGATGGCAACATCGTCTCGGCCAGCATCACGCGCGAGGCGGCGAACGAACTGGGGCTCGCCGTCGGCGCGCCGGCGACGGCGGTCATCAAGGCTTCGTCGGTCATCATCGGCGTCCCTGTCTGACGCGGGGGCCTTCACCACGCTATTGTTTTCGCTACATAGCGCCCGCCGGCAGGATTTCACTCAGGCAAAGGGATATGGCCCTGCAAACGGGCCGGTGAAGGCGAGGTGCGAGACGAACTGCCGCCCGGTCCACCGATGAAGCATGAAGCCCGGCGGCTCCATGATGAACGTCTCCGGCCCGTCGGCGCGCAGGTCGAGCGTGACCTGATGCGCCGGGCTCGGTGCGGTCAGCACGCGACACCCACTGACGGTGGTCTGGATGCTGCGATGCAGGTGCCCGCACAGGATCAGGCGAATCTGCGAATGCCTGGCCACCACTTCCTCGAACGCATCGCGCCCCGTCAGCCCGAGCGCATCCATGAAACCGATGCCCGTCTCGAACGGCGGATGGTGCATCAACACCAGCGTCGGCATCGAAGGCTGCGCGGCGAGCGTTCGTGCCAGCCACGCCAGCCGGCGCGGACATAGCTCTCCGCGGCCTTCTCCCGGCACCACCGTATCGAGCGCCACGACGCGCAATGCGCCGCGCTGCACGACGTAATGCAGGAACTCCTCGTCCTCGAACCAGCCTTGATCGGCGAATGCCGCGCGCATGGCGGCACGTTCGTCGTGGTTACCGGGAATCGCCAGCATCGGCATGCCGAGCGGTTGGAGCAATTCGCGCAGACGACTGTATTCCTCCGGGGCGCCCGTATCGACGAGATCTCCGGTCAGCACAAGCAAGTCGGGGCGTGGAGAAAAGGCAACCAGCGTGCGCACGCAGTCGGCCAGCATGCGCCCTGTGTCGACGATGCCCGAGGCAAGGCCTCCGGCGGGTACGACGTGTGAATCGGAGATCTGGGCAATCAGCATGGTGCCCCCTTCGAGATCGGCGGGCCACGCGGTGCGCGGCCCTAGTGGTTGGCCGCCCGCAGTGCGTTGAGTGCGGCCAGCCTGTCTTGCAGCGATTGCGGCGGCGGCAGCTTCGACAGCAGCCAGATGATCGCGGCGTTCAGGCGTTCGGGAGAAAACCCGGCGCTGAAGGCATACAGGCTCGCGCCGTGCACGACGATGCGCAACGCGAGGACTTCGGCATCGCTCCCATCGTCGCCATCGCTGCCAAGCATCTGGCCGAGCGCGCGATCCATGATGGGTTCAAGCGATTGCAGCAAGCGGCGATCCCCACGCGCGGCCATCCACAGTTCGAGCAGGGCAACGGTCGATGCCGAAGGCGGCTTGTCTCGCATGCTCATCAATACAAGGTACAGGCGCTCACGCGCGGGCAACGGGCCCAGAGGCGCCAGGCGCGCGGCCTGTCCGGCCACGACGTTCTCGGCAAAAGCGGGCAGCAAATCGTAGCGCCCGGCCGGAAAGTGATAACGCAGCGCGCCCCGGCTCAGTCCGCTCTGCTGGCACAGGTATTCCTCGCTGAGCGCGGCGTAGCCTTCGCTGGCGAGGATCTTTGCGGTGACGTCGAGCAGGAGCTGGCGGGTTGAATCCGCGCGCGGTTGGGGAGGCACCATGACGCGATTCTAGCGTCACGCGCCGCAGGCGGATCGCACCGTCACGGTTGAGCCCACCTTCATAAAAGATACATTTCCGTATGTTTTGATGCGGGCCTTCCAACACCGCGGAGAGAGCCCCGTGAAACTGAAACACCTCGCACTGGCCATGTCGGCCTGCGCCCTTGCCACGCCCGCGTTCGCCCTGAACATCGTGCTGACCAACGACGACGGCCTGACGAGCAACGTCAAGGCGTTGTACGAAGCACTCAAGGCCCAGGGCCACGACGTCATCGTGTCGGTGCCCTGCACCGGCCAGAGCGGTATGGGGGCTGCGGTCAAGTACTTCACCCCGCTCACCCCATTGTCGACGTCCAACGCCGACAGCAAGACCGGCGGCTGCCTGAACGGCGCGGCTTCGGCCGGCGACCCGGGCGCCGGGGCGATGACCCGATCGGGCTTCACCAACGGTGACTATTACTACGTGAACGGCACGCCGGTCATGGCCACCATGTACGGTCTGGACGTGGTCGCCATCAAGCGCTGGAACAAGGCGCCCGACCTGGTCCTGTCGGGCCCGAACGAAGGCCAGAACGTAGGCAGCATCGTCAATGGCTCGGGCACCGTCAGCAACGCCCAGTTCGCCGCCGCACGCGGCCTGCCCTCGATCGCCCTGAGCGCCGACGCCACCACCGCCGACAACACCGGTCTGGCGAATGCGGCGTCCGTCACCGTCGCCAGGCTCACGCTGACCCTGCTCGACGCGCTGCGCGCCAAGGCCGGTTCGAGCGCCCTGCTGCCGGCAGGCGTAGCGCTGAACGTGAACTTCCCCAAGGATCTGAGCAATCCGTCGTGGGCCTTCACGCGCTTTGGCACCTACGACCTCTACCAGATGAAGTTCGTCGCTGATCTGTCGACCGACCCCATCGCCAAGGCCTACGGTCTGGGCAGCTACCCCTACCCGGGCGTCTCGATGAGCAACGCTACCGCCACGCCGGATGCCACCCAGGCTGATAACGAAGCGGTCGTCTCGCAAACCAGGATTTCGGTGACCGCCATGCAGATCGGCTTCGAACACAAGCCGCAAGGCCAGGCATGGCTGCGCCTGCGTCTGCGTGACCTCATCAAGTGAGGCTCGCCATGAACAAGACCTCTCTGGCCGCGAGCGCAATGCTGTGCCTCGCACTGGCTGCCTGCGACGACAACGGCAACGACAGCGATGCGAGCAATGCGCAATCGTCCTCTGCGCCGTCGGTATCGGTCGCCGACCTGTCGCCGGGCACCTACGCCGTCGTCATGGGTGAAGAATCCGCGCCGGTCCTCGGCCAGTACTACAGCGCGGCGGATGGTTCGCGCACGCTGATCGTCGATGACGCCAACGCGCTCGCGACGGCCATATATCGCCGCACGACCGATGGCAAGTGGTCGCGCACGCCGGCAGCATCCAGCGACACCAGCGTCAGCTTTCTGCGCAGCAGCGCGGTTGCGAACAAGACGATGGAGCTGGCGGCGCTCGCGGGGAGCTACGTGGCGTCGGTGGATGGCAAGGCTGCGGCCTTTGCGCTTACGGCGGATGGCAGGATCGCTGCCATCGGCACCGGCGCCTGCCGCATCGGCGGCACGATCGGCACCGAAGTCGTACAGGGTGCCCGCAAGCTGTCGCTGAGCACCAGCGGCTGCGCACTGCCGGCCAGCCTGGACGGCCTGATCATCGGCGACGCGGACTATGCGCCGGCGGTTCTGCGGCTGGTGCTGGACGACGGCAGCAAGCTGTCGGAACTGTGGGCTTACGCCGAGTAGGCAGAGGCCCATGGAGGACGGGCGCGGCAGCGCCCGTCGCCTGCATTCCCTAGCGTTTGTCGATGACGGGCATCCAGCCCGGTTCCGGATTGAACACGGTCATGCGACTGGCGATGCTGGCGGTCTTGGCGCCGAGATCGCGTTCGAGCACGACCCCTTCCTGGTTCACCATGAACGTCTTCACGCCGGACAGCCCGTACTGCGCCGGATAGGCGATGACGGCAAAGCCGCCGACATCGCTCCCCGTCACGTATTTTTCTGCGCCACCGATGGCGAGCGGCCCCTGGGCGCCGAGCATCCTGAAGCGATACCCGTGATACGGCTGTCCCTGGTGGCGCGCGGTATAGCCCTCGGCCTGCGCGTCGGCCACCAGCGGACCGAGCGGGCTTGGCGGCTGGCCCTCCGCGGCGGGCCAATAGAGGCCGTCGCGCTTGCCGGGCGTGCTGGCAAAGCGTGTGGCATAGCCGCGCATGTTGTCGCCGCGCTTCATCAACGCGTATTCGCGTTGCGCATCGACGATGGCACGCAACACTTCGATCGTCGACAACTCGTTCATGCCGACACGCCGATTGATGAGTTCTTCCTTGCCCTCGGCGCCATCGAAGCGCCATCCGCCCGGAGTGAGCAGGATGGGGAACGAAAACGGATACTGTTCTTTGCCGACGATGAGCGTGGCGCGCTTCTCGTCTTCCTTGCGGATGGTGTGCTGCACGTCGTAGGCAGTCACGAAGTTCCCCCACTGACGACGGTCCGTCGGGCCGTCCCCGGTGAGCACCCAATTGCGCGAATCGGCGCCGAGAATGGCCACCACGGCTTTCACGTCCGCCGCCTTTACGCTGGAGACCAGGGCCTCGGCGGCGGCTTCGGGCGTGGGAAAAGCGCGCCCCATGTTGCTGGCGGCGGAAACTGGCAGCGCGAGCGCGATGCAGGCGGCCCACAACAGCGCGCGCGTAAGGCGAATGCTTCGGGACAGAGTATCGAGGGTCATGGGTTCATCCATTCGATATGCGTTTGATATGTCGCCCACACTCAGCGACGGCGTCCGCCGCCGCCACCACCGGCACGCATGCCGCCACGGCTGGCGCTGCCACGACTGCTGAAATCGTGGGCCCGGGCGCCTGAACTGACGCCACCGAAGGCAGAGCCACGGTCGGCCTGCGAGGCCCGCGCCCCGCCACCGCGGTCGGCGCGGCTGCTCAGATCGGAGGTCGTGGCACGATTGCCAGCACCGCCCCGGTCTCCGACGCCCCCTCGATCTCCGACGCCACCCCGGTCTCCGACGCCACCTCGGTCTCCGACACCGCCACGATCTCCGACACCGCCGCGATCTCCGACACCGCCGCGATCTCCAACACCGCCGCGATCTCCGACGCCGCCACGGTCTCCAACACCGCCGCGGTCTCCAACACCGCCGCGGTCGCCGGCGCCTCCGCGATCAAAGTTCTGCCCGAGTTCCTGCCGGCCCGATTCCGCGCGGCCCCGGAATTCGTCTCTCGAGCGCGCGTCGCGGGTCTGCGAATTGCCAAAGCGCTGCTGTGCACCGGAGTTCTCGTACGGCACGCCCCGGCGCCGATCGGTGTTGTGCTTCCAGTCGCCGTTCTGGATGTTGTTGACGTTGTTGCGGTCGAAGTGATTGACCTGGTTGTAGCGATTGACGTTGATATTCACATCGCCGCGCCCCCAGTTGCAGCCGCCCCACAGCCACCCGCCCACCGCAACGCCGACGGCGAACGAGAAGAACGCCGTGCCGGCCACGTAGCCTGGCGGGTAGTAATAGTAGGGGGGCGGCGCCGGATACGGCCACGTGCCGTACACCACCGCCGGGTTGTAGGTGGGCACGTACACCACCTCGGGGTTGGCCTGCTCGATCTTGATGACCGTCGTGCCGCCTTCGTTGGCGGTCGACACCGTCTGCTCCTTGCTGCTGGTGAGCGAGCCGGCCGCCTGCGCCTTGGTGCGCAGGCGCTGCACGGTATCCATGACCTGCTTCTGCTGGCCGAGGAAGGCGTCGCCCAGCTTCTGCGTCCAGTCGAGCTTTTCGCTCATCATGTCGAGCACGGTCGGGAATGCTGTCAGCGATTTGACACTCGGGTCCCACGGCTGCTTGGCCATGGCATCCTCGAGCGCCTTGTCTTCGACCTTGGGGTTCGCCTTGCGCCATCGGGCGGCTTCGACCACGTCCAGCGGATAGGTCGCCGCCATCAGAATCTGGGCAAGCAGCGCGTCCGGATGCAGCGCGATGGGCGCGAGCAGTTCATCGAGTTCCTGCTGCGAAAAGACTTTGCCCGAAGGCTGGGCCGCATTGCCAGCGGCCGACGACGCGGCCCCCTGCGTCTGCGCAATGGAAAGCAGCGGATTGGCGCCGGTCAGCGCCACCGCGCCCGAGACCACGATCGAAAGAAGCCGTGAAGGCCACGAGGGCATGCCCAATCCTCCTTGTGTCGCGCGAGCGTTCAGAGAAGCGGTATTGAGGCCAACCTGAGTGGCTGATCTTCGCATGGCGCATTCGATCAGGCGCACCGGACCTGCCCGCAATCGCCGGGGCAGCGCTGTCATTCTAGGAACAGAAAAGCCGGGATTCCACCCGAAGACTCACCGCCCAAAGGGCACGGACGGGCTCGCGTTGCCGCGTGATCGCATGCAAAACCAATTGTTCGTGCAATGCGTCATCCACTCGCACGGCATGGACGCCTCGGGGCCGCAACCATGACGCCCGCATCGGGGAAAATCGCTTCCGTGATGAATTTCGCATCCCCTTGGCGTTGTCTTCTGCCGAGCCACAAGCCGCCAGGAATACGTCGACCACCACTGCGCCCCTGATCTGCCTGACCCACCTTCCCGATGACCCGCGGCAGGGATGAGACCGGACGAGCCGCACGCGGTGGGCCTCGAAACGCACAAGCTCCTCATGCACGGCGTGGGACCCGCGCGGGTGTGTCGCTGACGCGCAGCGCTTCAGTCGGCGCGCGGCAGCCAGAAGGTGAAAGTGCTGCCCTGCCCCGGTCCTTCGCTGAACGCCTCGAGGCGCCCGCCATGAAGTTCGGCGATGCGCCGCACCAGGGCGAGCCCGATGCCGAGGCCGCCGTGCGGTCTTTTTTCCGCGCCGGGCGCCTGCGCGAACATGTTGAAGATCGTCGCCATGGCTTCGGGCGTGATGCCTTCGCCATTGTCGGTCACGGTGATCGACACGCCGTCGGCTTCCGCCGCGACCGCCAGCGTGATGCAGCCACCGACGGGCGTGTAGCGTGCCGCGTTGTTGAGCAGATTGCTCAGTGCCTGCGTCAGCCGGACGATGTCGCCGTTGAGTACGATGAGTTGATCGGGTATCTGCACCTCCAGTCGATGGCGGCGCGCTTCGATCTGCGGCTGCGATGTCTCCAGGGCCCGCGCGAAGACTTCCTGCACGGTGACCGGCTGGCAATGCAGACTCAATTTGCCGCTGCGGATGCTGGCGGCATCCATCAGGTCGCTCACCAGCGCAGACAACAACGCGTTCTGCCGATCGATGATGTCCAGCGACGAATACATGCGCGCGTGATCGCCCGGTTCGATGTGGCGCAGGACCTGCGACGCCAGCCGCAAGGGCATCAGTGGATTGCGCAGTTCATGCGCCAGCGTGGCGAGGAATTCGTCCTTGCGGCGGTCGGCATCGCGCAGGTCATCGATGAGCATCGCAGTCTGCACCGCTGCGGCGGCAAAGCGCGAAAGACTCGTGAGCACGCGCAAGTCTTCCATGTCGAAACCCTTGCCATCGACATGACTCACCACCCATACCGTCCCGGCCAGGCTCCCTCCGCGCCTGAACGGCGCCAGCAGGACCTCCCGCACCGGCGCATGCAGACGGCCGACATAGGGGAAATGCCGCTCGGGCGAGCGCATCAGCAGCGCTTCGCCGCGATCGAGGACAGTGCCACAAGGACTGAAGTTGCGCGGCAAGGTGCCATTGAGATAGCGGGCGTACTCGCCGGCAATGGCGATCCAGCGAAAGTGCGGCGCGGCGGTGTCGTTCTCCAGCAGGCTCAAGCCGGCCGAATGCGCGCCGGTGAGTTCGCGTGCCTTATCGACCAGGCATTGGGCGACTTGCGAAGGAGACTCGGCCAGGGTGTCGGCCAGAGCCGTCAACGCTGCGTTTTCAACGGCATAGTCCGGGGCGCGAATGGGGCGCGTGCGCAGAATCGAGGTCGCAATGACATCGTCGAGCGCAACCTCGCCGGGCTGGAAATCGGTATCGGACTGAGCGTCCATGGGCACCTTCGATCGATCGACCAAGCGCCCCTGGAGCCGCCCGTCCGTGACTGCCAACAGTCGTGAAACCACTTTGTACGAGACGCACTGTGCGGACGCCCACCCATCACGTCAAGACGTTCTTGAGGGAATATGGCGACTCGCAATCGCTACGAATCGCGGGCAAACGCAGGCAAAACCCCATCGACTTATGCGCTAACTCGACTCATCCCCTTGCGCGATATGAGAAAATTCTGCGTCGATTTCTGGCAGCACCACGCCACATCGGCCGCCGCGGACGTTGCGCTCACAAGGTTGCACTGCACGCGGCGCGCACACTCCACACCTCGACGCAGTGCATCGCGCCATGCCGACGATGCCGGCCGCCCGACACAAAAGGACAATCGCGATGAACGTACAGGAACTCCTGCAAACGCTGGACGGCTACTTTCGCAACAACCAGGTCGACATGGTCGAGCCCTTCCTGCTCAACCACCTGAACCGGGCCACCGCCGCGCAAGACCACCCAGCCACGCTGACGATCCTGAACGAACTGATGGGCTTCTACCGCGGCATGAGCCGCACCACCGAAGCCGTCGCCGTGGCACAGCGGGCCCTCAACCTGCTCGAAACGCTCGGCTACCAGGGCTCCGTGCCTTACGCCACCACCCTGCTCAACGCGGCCACCGCCTACCGCGCCGACGGACAGACCTCGCGCGCCATCGACGCCTACGACCAAGTCATGTCGATCTACACCGCCAACAAGGTCGAAGACCCCTATCTCGTCGCCAGCCTCTACAACAACATGAGCATCGCCTACCAGGAGCTGGGCGACCACGCGCGTGCCACCAATTACCTGCAGCGCGCGCTGCCGCTGGTCAAGACGATTCCCGGCGGCGAAGCGGACGTGGCCGTCACCTACACCAATCTTGCGCACTCCAAGATCAAGGGCGGCCGGCTGGCCGACGCGCGCGAAGACCTGCTCGAAGCCGTGCGTCTGTTCGAAAGCCAGTCGCACATCAACCCGCACTACGGCGCAGCGCTGGCCGCCCTGGGCGAAATCGCCTTCCGCCAGCAAGACATGCAGCACGCGATCGGCTACTACGAAAGAGCGCTCGCCGCCATCGAAGCGCACTACGGCAAGAACATGTACTACGCCGTGACGCTGGAGAGCCTGGCCGTGGTACTCGAAGACATCGACGCCGCGCGCAGCGCCAACCTCAAGGACGAAGCCGTGCGCATACAGGCTTCTTTCAAGCACTGAACCATGCAGGGACTCGAACTCGCCCGCAGCTACTACGACACCTGGCGCGACACGCTGCTGGCCCCCTTTGCGCCGTGGCGCCATCGCATCGCGGCAGGGCTCGTCGGATACGGCTCGGAGTGCTTTGGCTTCGACGACGAACTGTCGCGCGATCATGATTTCGGTGCCGGCTTCTGCCTGTGGCTCACCGATGAGGACCACGCCCGGATCGGCGAGCCGCTGCAGGCCGCCTACGACGCGCTACCGGCAACGCATGCCGATATACCCGCGCGCGTGACGAACGAACGCAGCGGCAAGCGCGTCGGCGTTTTTTCGATTTCCGGCTTCTACACGGAATTCCTCGGCGCGCCGCAGTTGCCGATCAGCGACGCCGACTGGCTCCAGATTCCCGAAGAGCGCCTGGCGGCCGCCGTCAACGGCGAAGTCTTCGCAGACCCGCTCGGCGAATTTTCGGCGATCCGCGATCGCCTGCAAGCGTATTACCCCGAATCCGTGCGGCGCATCCGGCTGGCCACCGCCGCCGCCAGGATGGCGCAGAGCGGCCAGTACAACCTGCCGCGCGCGCTGGCGCGCAACGAACATGTCACCGCGCTGCTGGCCCAGGCGGAATTCATCCAGCATGCCTGTCGCCTGACCTATGCCGCCAACCGGCGCTACCCGCCTTTCTACAAGTGGCTGCATCGCGGCCTGCGCGGATTACCGCGCCTGAACGGCATGCACGCAAAGCTCGATCAGCTCGCCCGCACCGCGCCGACGGACGCATCCGCACCGATCGAAGATATCTGCGCCACGGCGCTGGCCGAACTCGTCTCGCTCGGTTTTGCGCGACGCGGAGACGCCTTCCTCGAAGCCCACGTCGACACCATTCTTGGCCGCACCCCAGAGGAGAAAACCCCATGAGCATCGTCGACGACATCGTCGCCCTTGAGTGGCGATTCATGACCGTATTGCAGAACGAAGGCGGCCGCGCCAACTGCCAGGACGACTTCGGCACCTTCCAGATCATGCGCAAGAGCCAGTTCCTGTGCTGGGACCCGATGACGCTCGACAGCTATCTGGCCGACCTCACCGAAGCACATCGGGTAGGCCGCAATCTGGTGCAAGAGAAATACGCGCGCATGATGGCCTCCACCGCGCCGGAGGCCTATGCGGCCTTCGCCCACACGCTGCCGCCGCTGAGCGCATGGCAACGCGACACCATCGAAGCCATCATCCGCACCCAGTTGGCATGGCGCGAGGAATTCGCGCGCCAATACCCGCACATGTCGAATCAGGCGCGGCTCATCCACACCGCCGAAGACACGCCCTACGAAACCTCGTTCGAGACCTACCTGCGTGGCGAACTGGGCACCTATTCCGAAGACACGCTGCGCTGCTATCAGACTTTGGTCGAAGGCTACGCCCGCAATGGCCGCAACCTCACCGCCGCCAGCATGACCCAGACTGCCCAGCTCTATGGCTATCGCGATCTGGCCGACGCCGAACACCGCTTGGCCGAAGAATCACGGGCGGGCTGATCGGCTGAATCTACGACGAAGGCGCATCCAGCGAGCGCGACAGCCGGGCGATATCGAGCTCGTTCTGCAGGCCCAGCTTGGCGAGAATCCGGCCCTTGTGCGTACTCACCGTCTTGTGACTGATCGCCAGGCGGCGCGCAAGCTCCTTGCCACGTGCGCCGGACGCGATGGCCTTAAAAATTTCGTACTCGCGCGCCGTCAGGCAATCGAGATGACGGCTGCGTATCGGCGAGCCCACCCGCCAGCATATGTAGCCGTCGGCAACCGCCCGCAACAGCAGCGGCAAGCTCTCGGTCAACGCATCTTCTTCCACGACACCGCTTATCGCCCCGCCGCAGATACGGCCGAGCGCCGGATCGCGCGAGGACGCCGAGATGGCAATGACGTTCGCACTCGTAAAGTCTCGCTGGAACAACCTGCAGACCGCACCCCGGACGAAGATGCCTTCGGCATCCAGATGAAGCAGGACGATGTCGGGAGACAGCGCCATCATCGACGCAACGGCATCCGGCGCCCAGCTTCCGGCCGCCGCAACGCAGAAGCCCGGCAAACTCGCAATCAGCGAAGCGACGCCGAGATTGACGACCGGATAAGCTCCCAGGATCGCGACGCGTTGCATGGTAGAGGCTGTCATTCTCGGGTTTGCTCCACGCGGATCTCCACGCGCCGGTTCGGTTGCAGGCACGCCTTGACGGCATTGCTCGCCGGCCCGGGGCATTGCACCAGCGGCGCGCCACTGCCCACGCCTTGTGCGCGCATCGGCTGCGTCACGCCGTGCGCCTTCAGGTAGGCCATCACGGTGTCCGCGCGGCGTTGCGACAGAGCTGCGTTGTAGGCGTCCGTGCCCAGCCGGTCGGTGTGGCCGACGATGCTCAGCGCCTTGACGGTCTTCACCTTCTGCAAGGTGTCGGCCAGTGCGTCGAGCTTGGCGCGCCCTTCCGGCAACATGTCGGCCGCGCCGCTCTTGTCGAACTTGAAGAGCGCATCCGCCCCGAGGTTGATCACCGGCGGCAGCACTTGCGGCGGCGGGGGCGGGACGGGTTTGTCGGGCGACTTGCAGCTTTCCAGATCGGCTTGCGCGAGCGCCATCTGCCCTTCGACGCCGGCCACTTTCTTCTGCGCGGTCTCGAATGCGCGCGCCCAGGCGTTGTGCCCCGCCCACATGAGGTTCACTTCCTGGCAGGCGATGCGCTTCTGTGCCGGTGGGCAGTTCTGGAAGCGCGGGTCGGCCTTCATCCTGTCGAGGTTCGC
>NZ_JBGVSA010000005.1:0-195074 GCF_041807905.1 Uliginosibacterium sp. sgz301328 | reverse complement strand
CGCTGCACGCAATCTCGGCACGGCTTCGGTGGATAACGATGGCGCGCTGCACATCGCGAGCTACACGGACTGGACGCTCTCCAACCGTGTCGACGGCGGGGGCGCGCTCATCAAAGACGGATCGGGATTGCTGAACATGGGTGACGCCGTCCTCCATGCCGGTCGCACCGACATCAACGCAGGCGGCGTGCTCGTGGGCGATGAGAGCAACGCCAACCGCAGACTCGGGGCCCCAGGCGCCGACGAAGTCACCGTCGCCGCAGGCGCCCTGCTCGCGGGTTCCGGTACGGTCAGCGGACATGTCACCAACCAGGGCGAGGTGGCGGCGCTCAACGCCGTCGCCGGACATGCGCACGCGGCCAACGGCACGTTCACGCTGGCCGCCGGGCTCACCAATGCAGGCCACATCAATCTTGCCGGTCCGAGCGGCACACAGCCGGGCAATACGCTCGTCGTGCAGGGCGATTACGTGGGCAACGGCGGCACGCTGACGCTGCGCACCGTCATGGGCGACGACAGCTCCGCGACCGACAAGCTGGTGATCGAAGGCGGCACAGCATCCGGCACGACCGGCGTCGTGGTGAAGACGGCGGGTGGCACGGGGGCGCTGACCACGCAAGGCATCCGCGTGGTCGAAACGCGCGACGGTGCCACGACCGATGCGAGTGCCTTCCATCTCGATCCGTCGTCCGACGGCTATCGTCATGTGGCAGGCACTCTGGCAGCGGGCGCGTATGACTACCGTCTGGCGCGCGGCGGCGACGGTGGTGTGGTGGACGACTGGTACCTGGTCTCCAGAAAGACGGGGGTCGATCCGGTGGAGGTGCCTGATGATCCGGCCGATCCGGGCACGACCGATCTGCCATACCGCGCCGAAGTCGGTGCTTACTTCAACAACCGCGCCGCAGCGCTGGCCATGCCGGTGCACACCTTGCACGAACGGCAGGCGCAGGCACCGGGCATGATCGGCAAGAACCTCGCCGAATCAACCGATGCGTCGGCATGGGTGCGCGTGCAGGGCGCCAACGGTCATCGCGATGCCAACGACTTGCGCATGCGCGACGAGACCAAGTTGATCCACTTCGGCAGCGACATCTACCGGACCGAGGATGACGAACACCAGGACAGCTTGCGTATCGGCGTCATGGGCCTGTGGGGCGACAGCGTCAACCGCGCCGACAACGGCTGGACCAAGGCCGACGGTTCGGTCAGCGGTTACAACCTCGGCGTCTATGCAACCTGGTTCGGCAACCGCGACATCGTCACCGGTCCGTACGTCGATGGATGGCTGATGTACGGTTCCTACGATAACCGTGTCGAAGGTGAAGGCCTGCCGCGCGAGTCGTATCGCTCGAACACGTGGACGGGGTCGCTGGAAGCGGGCTATGCCTTCAAGATCCGCGACGCCGAAAAGTGGCTCGCCTACCTTGAACCGCAGGGACAGGTGATCGTGCAAAACTACCGTATGAAGCCGCACACCGAAGCGACCGGAACAGTTGTCTCGGGCCTCTCCGATACGGGTGTCACCACGCGTCTGGGTGTCCGCCTGCATGGCCAGCGCAAGGGCGATGAGTCAATGGTGCGGCCCTTCGCTGAGCTTAACTGGTGGCATGGCCCCGCTTCGCAAAGCGCGATGTTCAATGCCGACTCCGTGCGCGACGCCTTGCCCGGAAACCGCTACGAAGCCAAGGCCGGCGTGCAGGGCAATGTCAGCAAGCACATGATCGTGTGGGGAAGCGTGGCGGGCGAAATCGGCAGCCAGAATTACCGCTCGGTCGAATTCCAGCTAGGGACGAAATACTCCTGGTAAGGAGTCTTGATCAAGGTGCGACACAGGGCGACGACCGCGAGGCGTCGCCCTTTTTTATTCTTCAGTCCCTGTCTGCGAACGCTATCGCCACGTGGCTGCGAGGCGAGACGCTCAGGGATAGGCGTCATTCATTTCGCAATCCCTGCCGAACACTCAATCGATACGGCAGCAAGAGAATCGAAATAGCGCTCTCGCATGATTCCCCTGACGCTGACGTACCGCACGTTCGCGTTCTTGTTGCGAGAGCAGGCGCACAAACATCGCGCATCGTTGCTACGATGAAGGCAGACCATCCGCACCTGCGCGAACAAGGTGGCGAAAGATCGAACGCTGGGCCCAACATCCGTCACGCAGCAGAGAGCATCCATGCAGATTTGCCCGGTACGTCCACCGAGGATGACAAGGGAAAACACATGGCTCGCTGATCTACGGGAGGCTGTCCGTGAAGAACCCTGGCACTTTTCGACCTACCGCCGAAGCCGCTTGGCACACGCACGCCGCCGACGCCGTAGCCCGGCACTTCAAGGTGGTGACGCAGGAGGGGCTAACCCCTGACGAGGTCGATACCCGACTGGCTCACTCGGGCCCCAATGTCATCCGCGAGAAACCGGGATTGCCGGCGTGGCGGGTTCTGCTCGACCAGTTTGCCAACTTCATGATCCTGGTGCTGCTGGCCGCCGCGGTGGTTTCCGGCGTCGTCGGCGACACGAAGGATGCGATCGCCATTCTGGTCATCGTGATACTCAACGCGCTCATCGGTTTTGCGCAGACCATGCGGGCCGAACAGGCAATGGCTGCGCTCAAGCGCATGGCGGGAACCAGCGCCCAGGTGCTGCGCGCTGGGCAGATTGTCCAGATCCCGTCAGCGAATGTCGTTCCGGGCGACATCCTGCTGCTCGAGGCAGGCCAGGTGGTCAGCGCGGACGTCCGCCTCATCGAAGTGGCCCAGCTCAAGGTCGACGAATCCGCACTGACGGGCGAGGCAGTGCCCGTGGATAAGGCGACTACGCCTTTGGACAACGCGCAGTTGCCTTTGGGAGACCGGGAGAACATGGCGTTCAAGGGCACCGTGGTGACCTACGGGCGCGGTACAGGCATCGTCGTGGCGACGGGCATGGACAGTGAGCTGGGGAAAGTCGCCGACCTGCTCGACAGCGCCGAAGAACCCGCCACGCCGCTGCAAAAGCGTCTGGCCGTTTTCGGCCAGCGGCTGGCCATCGCGATTCTCGGCATCTGCTCGATCTTCGTCGTCACCGGGCTGCTGCGCGGCGAGCCGATCATGCTGGTCTTGCTCACGGGGATCAGCCTGGCGGTCGCGGCGATTCCCGAAGCGCTGCCGGCGGTGGTCACCATTTCCCTGGCGCTCGGGGCACGCAAGATGGTGCGGCAGAATGCGCTCATACGCCGGCTGCCAGCCGTCGAAACGCTAGGGTCGGTCACCTACATCTGCTCGGACAAGACCGGGACGCTGACCCAGAATCGCATGAAGGCGGCCGAGTTACGGACGATGTCCGGCTCGATAACGGATGCGCGGTCCGTTCCCGCCGACGATCCCTGGCCTGCCTTGATGACGGGGTTGTGTCTGTGCAACGACGCAAGTCGCCATGCCGATGGCAACGTCATCGGCGACCCAACCGAAGTTGCGCTCTTCAACGCCGCGTTCTCCGCGGGGTACGACAAGACCTCGCTCAGCGCTCGCGCGCCCCGTGTGTTCGAACTGCCGTTCGACTCCGACCGCAAGCGCATGACGACCTTCCACCAGAAGTCGAGCGGCATCGTCGCCTACACGAAGGGGGCGCCCGAGAGTGTGTTGCCACGCTGTCATGCCGCCCACGGGCTACCGGAAGGCGACGCTTTCGACCCGGACACAATGCTGGCGGCGGCCGAACAGATGGCGGCTGACGGCATGCGCGTCCTCGCGCTGGCGCAGCGCCCTTGGGATTCGCTGCCCGACCCAGACTCGTTTGCCGTCGAGCGGATCGAATCCATGCTCGAATTCACGGGATTGGTCGGACTGATAGACCCGGCCCGCGCGGAGGCCCAGGAAGCGATTGCGCTGTGTCGCAGCGCAGGCATTCGGCCCGTCATGATCACCGGCGATCATCCCGCCACGGCGCAGGCGATCGCCCGGCAACTCGGCATGACGAGCGGCCCGGGCAGCGTCATGACGGGACTGCAGTTGGCGGCGATCGATGACGAGACATTCGCGCAGTCCGTGACGGATATCGAGGTGTACGCGCGGGTCGATCCCGCGCAGAAGATACGCATCGTCCAGGCGCTGCAAGCCGACGGCGAGTTCGTCGCCATGACGGGAGACGGTGTCAATGACGCCCCCGCGCTCAAGCGCGCCGACATAGGCGTCGCCATGGGCAGGGGCGGCACCGACGTCGCCCGGGAGGCCGCCAGCCTGATTCTTCTCGACGACAACTTCGCCACGATCGTAAAGGCCGTACGCGAAGGGCGACGCATTTTCGACAACATCCGCAAGTTCATCCGCTACGCGATGACGGGCAACTCGGCGGAAATCCTGACACTCTTCGTGGCGCCGTTTCTTGGCCTGCCCATTCCGCTGCTTCCGATCCACCTTCTATGGATCAACCTCTTGACCGACGGACTCCCCGGATTGGCGCTTGCCGTCGAACCAGCCGAAAAAGGCACGATGCAAAGACCGCCGCGACCGCCCAACGAGAGCGTCTTTGCCCACGGCATGTGGCAAAGCGTAGTGGTGATGGGCTCCTTGATCGCGGCCCTATGCCTGACCGTCCAGTTCTGGGCCATCCATCTGGGCGACGCTCACTGGCAAACGATGGTCTTTACCCAATTGACCTTGTCGCAACTGGCGCTCGTGATGGCGATTCGGGTGGAGTGGGACTCGGTCTTCACACAAGGCGTGTTTCGCAACCGTGCCTTGCTGGGTGCGGTGTTGTTGAGCTTCGTGCTGCAACTGGCGACGATCTACGTACCGCTTCTCAATCCGGTGTTCAACACGGCCCCTCTCACCCTGGCCGAGCTGAGCGTGTGCATCGGGTTGTCGGCGCTGGTATTCCTGCTCGCCGAACTGGAAAAGCTGCTGATGCGCCGCGGACTTCTCTTCTACGCACGAAGAGATGCCCGGCCGCACCGGCAGCGGAGTTGAAGGAATGCGGTAACGTCACTTCACGATGGTCACGGGGATGGAGACCAGGTACAGCACCTTGGTGGTGACCGAACCGAGCAGCATTCCCACCACCGAGCCCAGCCCGCGAGCACCCATGACGATGCTCGAGCATTGCTTGTCTGCGGCAAAGCGGGCGATGGTCTCGGCGATGTGCCCGATCTGCACGTAGGCGTCGTAGGGCACGCCCGCCTCATCGAGCAATGCCTTGGCCCTGGTCAGCGCGCTTTCTCCTTCCTGCCGGTAGTACTCGGCGATGACATCGCCGCTCACGAACATCTTGACGTCCCCCGTCAGGATGGGGGGCTGGACATTGAGCAAGTAGAGTGTGGCTGGATAACCGTGGGTGATTCGGTCGGCGATGAACCGGACGGCTCTCAGGGATACATCAGATCCGTCCACGGGCACGAGTATGTTCTGCATAGCGTCCTCCTCCTTTGCGGGAGGCGCGTGCTCGACAGGCGGTGGATCCGACCAGGACGCGCCTCCCTCTAGATAGCATGCGCCTCTTTTTCTTTCTTGGCGCTTACGTCAGCATGAACATCGGAGTTGATTCGCCCCGGATTCGGCTCCCGGATCCGCGCTGGAGACCGCCCCCGCCCAGGCGTGCGGGCCTCGAATTGGACATGGTGCATGTGGGCGGCGGGGCGCATTGGCGCTCAAAGGCTTAGAATCACCCTCCCCCATTGTGGGAGCAAGACTCTGCGAGTCCGACATGACGCGCCGCGATGCGCGTCATTTGCGTTTTTGGCGCGTGCTGGCAGGATGCGACCTTCGGCCGACATTCGCGCCCCCTGCCCGGGTCGGCCGAAGCACTGGCTACCGAGCACACGCCCGTCACGCAGTTCGCGCACAATTTGCCAGCTCCACGTCGCACCATTCACCATGACCGTATCCAACGCGCCCGATCTCACTGCTGAATTCCTGGTCACCTGCCTGTGTGCGCAATGGTGCGGCAGTTGCCGCGAATATCGTCCGTCATTCGAGGCGCTCGCCGGGAAACGCCCCGGAGTGGCGTATGCGTGGGTGGATGTCGAAGATGAAGCGGAGGTGGCGGGCGATGTGGACGTCGACAACTTCCCCACGCTGGTCATCCAGCGCGGTGAGCACGTCCTTTTCTGCGGGCCGATGATTCCCGATGTGCGGGCGCTCGATCGCCTGCTGGCGAGTTTTATGGAGCAGGATGCGGCGACATCCGCCGCCTATGCCATCGGAACGCCGGAACGCCGCGCCTGGCAAGGTGTCGCCGATGTGCGCAGCCGCCTGCGAGAGGCAAGCCGCTGACCGACCGATCCGCTCAGTGCCAGGTAATGATGCCGAAGGCGAAGAGCACCACGCCGACGTACCAGGTACGGAGCAGCGCTGGGCTAAGCGCATTGATTCGCGCGTATCGCCCCGCATAGAAGGGCACGAACACGCAGGCCAGACCTTGGCCGAGGGAACGGGTAAAGGCGTACGCGGCCATCGCGCATTGTGTGATCAACGCGATGACGATGCCGCTCAACAACAGGACAAGGGGGAGCATTACCGGCTTCCGGCGCGAGGCGCCACGTGGCGGGTCGCGCATTGTTCTTCGGGGGAAGTCGACAGCTTGCCCCAACCAACGACAAAGGGGCCCGAAGGCCCCTTTGTTTTTACGGATGTTTGCGATCCGAGGCTTACTTCAGCACGGCTGCGATGGCGTCGGCTACGTAGTCGATGTTCTTGCTGTTGAGCGCAGCCAGACAGATACGGCCGGTCGACACGGCGTAGATACCGAAATCGACGCGCATCTTTTCGACCTGCTCGGCGGTCAGGCCGGTGTAGGAGAACATGCCGCGCTGCTTGATCACGAACGAGAAGTCCTGCTTCACGCCGCGCTCGGCCAGCTTGGCCACCAGGCCGGTACGCATAGCGCGGATGCGCTCGCGCATGCCGGCCAGTTCGTTTTCCCACTGCTGGCGCAGTCCGGCGTCGGCCAGCACCGCCGCCACGATGGCGCCACCGTGCGTCGGCGGGTTGGAATAGTTGGTGCGCACGACGCGCTTGACCTGCGACATGACGCGGCTGGACTCGTCCTTGCTGGCGGTGACGATGGTCAGCGCGCCAACGCGCTCGCCGTACAGCGAGAACGACTTCGAGAACGAGCTCGACACGAAGAACTGCAGGCCGGACGCGGCGAACAGGTCCAGCGCCACGGCGTCTTCCTTGATACCGTCGGCAAAGCCCTGGTAGGCCATGTCGATGAAGGCGATCAGGTCGCGTTCGCGGATCACATTGACGACCTGCTTCCACTGGTCGGCGGTGATGTCGGCGCCGGTCGGGTTGTGGCAGCAGGCGTGCAGCACAACAATCGACTTGGCCGGCATGGCGCGCAGATCGGCCAGCATGCCTTCGAAGTTCACGCCACGCGAGGAGGCGTCGTAGTAAGCGTAGGTCTTGACCGGGAAGCCGGCGGACTCGAACAGCGCGCGGTGGTTTTCCCAGCTCGGGTCCGAGATGTACACCGTGGCGTCCGGCACCAGGCGCTTGAGGTAGTCGGCGCCGACCTTCAGCGCGCCCGTGCCGCCGAGCGCTTCGACGGTGATCGCGCGACCGGTGGCGGTCAGTTCGGATTCCTTGCCGAACAGCAGGCCTTGCACGGCGTTGTTGTAGGCGGCGGCACCTTCGATCGGCTGGTAGCCGCGAGCCGGAGCCGTCTTCAGGCGGGCTTCTTCAGCCGCCTTGACCGCGCCGAGCAGGGGAATCTTGCCTTCGTCGGTGTAGTAAACGCCCACGCCAAGGTTCACCTTGGTGCTGCGGGTGTCGGCGTTGAAAGCTTCATTCAGACCCAGGATCGGGTCGCGCGGTGCCATTTCGACGGCGGCGAAGATCGACGAGCTCATGCGTACTCCAGGTTGCGCAGTGCAGTCCCGGTCTAGGATGCTTCGGGACAGGTTTTCAGGAATAATCAGCCGATTGTGCTGCTCTTGCGTGCTGGCGGCCCGCCCCCACGTGAACAGCTGAAACTTCGGAACAAGAAATTTTAGCATGCCCGAACAAGACAGCCGCCCCACAGTTGTAACCTTTGAAGGCAGCCCGTTCCGGCTGCACCAGCCCTTCCCGCCTGCCGGCGACCAGCCCACCGCCATCGCCCAGCTCATCGAAGGCGTGCAGGACGGCCTGATGTACCAGACCCTGCTCGGCGTGACCGGCTCGGGCAAGACCTACACCATGGCCAACGTCATCGCCCAATTAGGGCGGCCGGCCCTGGTGCTGGCGCCCAACAAGACACTGGCGGCCCAGTTGTACGCGGAATTCCGCGAGTTCCTGCCCGAAAACGCCGTCGAGTATTTTGTTTCGTACTACGACTACTACCAGCCCGAAGCCTACGTGCCCTCGCGCGACCTGTTCATCGAGAAGGATTCGTCGATCAACGAACACATCGAGCAGATGCGCCTGTCGGCGACCAAGAGCCTGCTGGAGCGCCGCGACGTGGTGATCGTTGCCACCGTGTCGTGCATCTACGGTATCGGCGACCCGGTCGACTACCACAGCATGATCCTGCATCTGCGCGAAGGCGAGAAAATGCCCCAGCGCGACGTACTGCAACGCCTGGTGGCGATGCAGTACGAGCGTTCGGACATCGACTTCCATCGCGGCACCTTCCGCGTGCGTGGCGACGTGATCGATGTGTTCCCGGCGGAAAACGCCGAGCTGGCCGTGCGCATCGAACTGTTCGACGACGAAATCGAACACCTCACCCTGTTCGACCCGCTGACCGGGCACCTCAAGCAGCGCCTGGGGCGCTTCACGGTGTTCCCGTCGAGCCATTACGTAACGCCGCGCGCAACCGTCATGCGCGCCATCGAGAACATCAAGGAAGAACTGCGCGACCGCGTCGAGTTCTACCAGAAGAACAACAAGCTCGTCGAAGCGCAGCGCATCGAACAGCGCACGCGCTTCGACCTCGAAATGCTGACCGAACTGGGCTTCTGCAAGGGCATCGAAAACTATTCGCGCCACCTGTCCGGTCGCATGGCGGGCGACCCGCCGCCGACGCTGATCGACTACCTGCCCTCCGACGCGCTGATGTTCGTCGACGAATCGCACGTCGCCATCCCGCAGGTCGGCGGCATGTTCAAGGGCGACCAGGCGCGCAAGCTCAATCTCATCGAATATGGCTTCCGCCTGCCCTCGGCTGCCGACAACCGCCCGCTCAAGTTCGAAGAATTCGAACGCCTGATGCCGCAGACCGTGTTCGTGTCGGCCACGCCGGCCGACTACGAACAGCGCAATCAGGGACAAGTGGTGGAACAGGTCGTGCGTCCGACCGGACTGGTCGACCCCATCGTGGAAGTGCGCCCCGCCAGCACGCAGGTCGATGACTTGCTGATGGAGATCCGTCACCGCGTCGCCAAGGAAGAACGCGTGCTGGTGACGGTGCTCACCAAACGGATGGCGGAAGACCTCACCGACTACCTCGCCGAAAATGGCGTTCGCGTGCGCTACCTGCACAGCGACATCGACACCGTCGAACGCGTGGAGATCATCCGCGACCTGCGCCTGGGCGAGTTCGACGTGCTTATCGGCATCAACCTCCTGCGCGAAGGCCTCGATATCCCGGAAGTCTCGCTGGTGGCGATCCTCGACGCCGACAAGGAAGGCTTTCTGCGTTCGGTTCGCTCGCTGATCCAGACCATCGGCCGCGCAGCACGCCATCTGCATGGCACCGCAATCCTCTATGCCGATGTGATGACCGATTCAATGCGCTCGGCCATCGGCGAGACCGAACGCCGCCGCGCCAAGCAGATCGCGCACAACGAAGCCAACGGCATCCAGCCGAGGTCGGTGCACAAGCGCATCAAGGACATCATCGACGGCGTGTATCAGCCCGACGCCAACGCGCCGCTCGAACGCGCAGTCGACGACAAGCACGACTACGCGACGATGGACGAGAAGGCGCTGGCGAAGACGATCAAGAAGCTCGAGAAGGACATGCAGGAATACGCCAAGAATCTCGAGTTCGAAAAGGCGGCTTCCGCGCGCGACGAGCTGTTCAAGCTACGCCAGCGCGCGTTCGGCGCCGATCACCACTGAGGCATTACAGACTGCGGCTGTCGGAGTCCGTCGGCGGCTGCGCCCACGGCAAGGTGGTCTCGCCCTTGCGGTCGAAGGGAATGCGTCCGTAGTCGGTCGTCACCACGTCGCCCTTGACGCGATACGGCACCTTGCCTTCGCCATTGACCAGCTTGGGCAACTGCTGGATCAGGCTGAGCATCTGCGCGGTCGCGTCCACTTCCACCACCGTGTCGCCAAGGCGCGGCAACACCACCGTCTGGCCGGTCGCTCCACTGGCAAAGCGCTTGTCGCCGATGTCGAGCTGGAAAGTCAGCCCGCTGATGGTGATGTCCCTGTCATTCGGATTGAGCACGCGCAGCTTGAGCTTGAAGCGCTGTTCCAGCAGCGTGCCGCCCGACAGGCTCACGTCGGACAGCGAGACCTCCGGCGCCTTCAATCCATACAGGCTCGCGCAGGCCGCGGCAAACAATACCAACACGGGAACGAGTCGGCGGCACAGCCGCAGAAATTCACGCTTCATGGCGAGTCTCGCTCATGCGTTCGAGCATTTTCAGCATCGAGATCGAATCCGCCTCGCCCTCGCCCGCGCCAACCAACGCGTTGAGCAATTGCGCGATGATCGCCGAGGCCGGCGTCGGGATACCCATGCGGTGCGCCTCATCGAGCACGATCTTCAGATCCTTGCGATGCATCCATGCCTTGAAGCCCGGCTTGAAATTGCGGTCCAGCATGCGTTGGCCATGGTCCTCCAGCACCTTGCTGGCAGCGGATCCGCCCAGCATGGCTTCACGCACGCGGGCCGCGTCGACACCACTGGCGCGCGCAAAATTGAGCGCTTCGGCCACGATGGCGATGCCGACGCCGGTAAGGATCTGATTGCACGCCTTGGTCACCTGCCCTGCGCCGGAACCCCCAATATAGGTAATGGTGCGGCCCATTGCTTCGAGCACGGGGCGCACGCGCGCGAATGCGGATTCGTCGCCGCCGACCATGATCGTCAGCGTGCCGGCGATGGCGCCCTTTTCACCGCCGGACACCGGCGCGTCGAGCATCGTGATGCCGCGCTTGTGCAGGCGGGCGGCGATGTCGCGCGCCGCACTCGGCGCGATGGTGCTCATGTCGATGAAGACTGTGCCCTGCCGTGCGCCCTCGGCGACACCTTGCGGGCCGAGCGCCACCTGCTCGACGTCCGGCGCGTCGGCCACCATGCTGATGACGACATCCACCTGCGCGGCAACCTGGGCCGCGCTTGCCTGCGCCACGGCGCCGGCATGCACGACCTCCGCCAGAGACGCTTCGCGCCGCGACCATACATGCACGCGGTGACCCGCACGCAGCAGATTGAGCACCATGGGGCGGCCCATGATGCCGATACCGATGAATCCAACATCCATTGCGAATCCTTTCCACACCGGCCCGGGACTTGTACTCATGGCCGCGCCAGGCGTTTTCGAAGTACGCTTGAGGGCCTGACCCTCCCTGCGTACGCCCTGTCATGAAATACGCTTCGATCATCAAGGAAATCGGGCGCGGTGCCAAGGGCGCCAAGCCCATTGACCGCGACGCCGCGCGCGAACTGTTCGGACGCATCCTCGACGGCGAAGTGCCCGAACTCGAACTCGGCGCGATCCTTCTTTCACTACGCGTCAAGGGCGAAGACCTCGACGAACTGATCGGCTTCAAGGCAGCGCTCGACGCCCGTACTCACGCCGTGCGTGTGCCCAACGGTCCGCGTTGCGTGGTACTGCCCACCTACAACGGCGCGCGCAAGCAGGCCAACCTCATGCCGCTGGTGGCGATCCTGCTCGCCCGCCAAGGCATACCCGTGCTGATACAAGGGCGCCACGATTTCGATTCGCGCGTCAGCCCGTTCGACTTGCTCACCGCGCTCAAGCTCAAGCCGGCCCTGTCGGTCGAATCGGCGGAAAACCAGCTCGCCTCGCGCGGCATCACGTGCCTCGGCCTGCCGCAATTGTGCAACGGCCTCGATCGGCTGCTTAGCCTGCGCCTGCGGCTTGGCGTGCGCAATAGCGGACACACCATCGCCAAATTGCTCGACCCGTGCCCCGAGCGCAGCGTGCGCGTCGTCGCAGTCACGCATCCACCGTACCTCGAAGTCATGGAGCGCTTTCTCGCGCATGACGGCGCCACGGCACTGCTCATGCGCGGCACCGAAGGCGAGGCGTACGCCTCTCCGAAGCGGCGACCGCGCCTGCTCGGCTTCGCGCAGGGCGCGGCACAGGTCATGTTTGAACAGGCACACGCCGAATCCGACGCCCCACTCGACGACGCGTGCTCGGTCGAGACCAATGCCGCCATCATCGAAGCGATGTTGCACGGCAAACAGCCCATTCCCCAGCCGATCGCCGATCAGGTCGAAGCCCTGGCGAACCTGGCGCGCGGTTGAGATGGCGCAGCCGCATCGCTGGGACCTCACCCCGAAGGAAGCCGTCGCGGTCCAGCGCGAAGTCGCGCAGCAGGTCGTGACGGCCGACGATTTCGGCCCGGTCAATAAGGTGGCCGGCGTGGATGTCGGCTTCGAGCAGAACGGCACCGTCACCCGCGCCGCCGTGGCCGTGCTGTCGTGGCCGGGGCTCGAACTCATCGATCGCGCGGTCGCCCGACGGCCGACGCATTTCCCCTACGTGCCCGGTCTGCTGTCGTTCCGCGAGATCCCCGCGATCCTCGACGCCTTCGAGCGACTCAAGACGAGCGCCGACCTCGTACTGGTCGATGGGCAGGGCATCGCACATCCGCGTCGCTGCGGCATCGCCAGCCATCTCGGCGTGGTCGCCGACATGGCAACCATTGGTGTGGGCAAGTCGCGCCTGACCGGCACGCATGGCGAATTGCCGACCGAACTGGGCGCCTGGATCCCACTGATGGATCGTGGCGACATCATCGGTGCGGTGCTGCGCAATCGCGCCAATACCCAGCCCTTGTTCATTTCGAGCGGCCATCGCGTGTCGCTGGACAGTGCGCTGCACTGGGTGCGAGCCTGCACCACGCGCTACCGCCTGCCTGAGACGACGCGCTGGGCACATCGGCTGGCCTCCGGCCCGGCCATCGATTGAGGCGACCCGATCCGCCCCGGGCCAGACGCGCCGTGGGGCGACACGTTAGAATCGCGGTCTCGATCAAGCTGCAATCGTTCTCCGATGATCCAATTCGACAACGTCTCCAAGCGCTATCCCGGCGGGCACGACGCGCTGGCAGGCGTCAGCCTGGATATCCGGCACGGTGAGCTGCTCGTGCTCGCGGGCCACTCGGGTGCCGGCAAGAGCACGCTGCTCAAGCTCATCGCGGCCCTGGAGTCGCCTACCGGCGGGCGCGTCACCGTCAATGGACTGGACGTCGGCCGGCTCAAGCCTTCGCAGATTCCCTACCTGCGCCGCAGTCTCGGACTCGTCATGCAGGAACACCGCCTGTTGCTCGACCGCAGCATCTTCGACAACGTCATGTTGCCCCTGCAGGTGACGGGACATCCGCCCAAGGACGCCTCCAAGCGCGTCCACGCGGCGCTCGAACGCGTCGGGCTGTCGCACCACGCGCGCGCGCTCCCGCTCACGCTGTCGGGCGGCGAACAACAACGCGCCGCCATCGCCCGCGCCATCGTCAATCGTCCGTCGATCCTGATCGCCGATGAGCCGACGGCACACCTGGACCCGGCCTACGCGCGCGAGATCGCGGCGCTCTTCCGCGACTTCAACGCGGCGGGCGTCACGCTGATCCTGGCCACACACGACGAGACGCTGTATTCGCCCTACGGTGCGCGGCGCGTAGAACTCGCCCAGGGACGACTGCTGCAGTAAATAGTCTGGCGAATCGATCTGTTCTGGTGCGCCGGCGACAGATTTCGTCGGCGCTTGACTGTGTCAAGCACGGTCGGATTGTCAGATACCCGGAACCATGCCAGCAGAATCATAGAAGCGCCTCGAAGCCGCTTTCTCAAATCCACGCCAGTGCGGCGGTGACCTTGCGGTCGCACAACACTAGCCCATTCTCCTTCTGCCCACACTGCG
Organism: Uliginosibacterium sp. sgz301328; assembly: GCF_041807905.1. Taxonomy (NCBI): domain Bacteria; kingdom Pseudomonadati; phylum Pseudomonadota; class Betaproteobacteria; order Rhodocyclales; family Zoogloeaceae; genus Uliginosibacterium; species Uliginosibacterium sp. sgz301328. The sequence continues at coordinate 181,048 of NZ_JBGVSA010000005.1, read as the reverse complement.
TGCCGCGAGGGCGCTTTGGCCCGAGCCAAGGCCACGATCGGGCACGCGTCGCGCAGCGGTCTGGCTGTCTCACAGTCATTCGAGGGAGAGAACAATGAGCAAGAAATTTTCGCTGCTGATCGCCATGCTGGCCGCTGCTGCAATGCTGGGCGCCTGCACCAAGAAGGAAGAAGCCGCGCCGGCGTCGGCCCCCGCCGCAGCCGCTTCGAGCGCTGCCGCCGCTGAGTCGAGCGTGGCCGCCGCAACCGAGGCGCTGCCGGCCGAGTGTGAGGACTACATCAAGCAGGTCAACGCCTGCGTCGAGAAGATCGGCGGCGGCAACGCAGCCGTGGCCAGCACCATCAAGCAGCAGATGGATCAGACCCGCGCAAGCTGGGCGCAGATCAGCGACAAGGCGGCCCTGGGCGCGGCCTGCAAGCAGAGCGCCGACGCTTTCGCCGCCAGCGGCAAGGCCATGGGCTGCTGACCGTCCGCCGCGTCGCGACGACGCACGGTGCACGGAAACCCGCCCTCGAGGCGGGTTTTTTCTATAATCGAGCGCTTGCGAGAGGTATCCGGATACGCTGGACACCTCCGATCCTTCAGCCAAGCCCTCGTATTCATGAGCCTCCATTCACATTCGCTCGCCCTGTCGCACTCCATGCGCCGTCTGGGGCGACGCCCGCTGACCACGCTGCTGTCGGCACTCGTCATCGCCATCGCGCTCACTTTGCCGGCGCTCGGTTACGTACTCATCGACAATCTGGCCGGTCTTGCACGCGGCGTGTCGGGCAAGCCCGAGATCAGCGTCTTCCTCAAGACGGACGCCAGCGCAAATGCCGTGGCGCTGCTGCGCTCCCGACTCCAGTCGGACACGCGCATCACCGCGCTGCGCTATATCTCGAAGGATGAGGCGCTCAAACGCCTCGCCGAGCGTGGCGGCTTTGCCGACGTGGCCAGCGCGCTGCCCGAAAACCCGCTGCCCGACGCGTTCGTGCTCGAGCCGGCTTCCGATGCGCCGTCCGGATTCATCGAGCTGCGCGACATGCTGTCCAAGCAGCCTGAAGTGGCGCTCGTGCAGCTTGATTCCGAATGGGTCGAACGCATGCATGCGCTGATCGAGCTTGGTCGCAGCATGGTCCTGCTGCTGGCGGGCTTGCTCGGCGCAGCGCTCGTGATCATTACCTTCAACACGATCCGCCTGCAGATCCTCACGCAGCGGCAGGAGATCTCGGTGAGCATGCTGATGGGCGCCACGCGCCAGTACGTGCGCCGGCCGTTCCTGTATTTCGGTTTCTTCCAGGGCCTGCTTGGCGGCCTCTTGGCATGGGGCCTGGTGGTAGCGCTGATGCGGCTGATCGGTCCGCAACTCCAGGCGCTCGCCAAGACCTACAGCATCGTGCTCGACATGCCGCCGCCGGCGTTGCCGCAGGTCGGCGCCCTGCTCGCCTTCGCCGCGCTGCTCGGCTGGCTGGGTGCGGCGCTTTCGGTGCACCGTCACCTGCATGACGGGCTCATCGCCGACTGAGCTTGCTCGGTCAAGAACAGACAAGGCGCCTGCGGGCGCCTTTTTTTGTGCCGTGGCGCCGCCGGTTCATCGAGGCGGGCACTGCATGGGTACAGGCGAACGTGACGAGTGCATACATTCGTCGGTGCGATCGATAGCCCGCCCTCCACCCCGCACACGCCGCCGACGGCCAGCTTCGTTCCGCCCGGATTCGCATCCCTTTGCAGGCGCCATTGCACCAAAGGGCAAGACTCTCTGCACCTTAGGACGATGCCAGGCAGGGGGCGCCGCGGTAGCCTTCCGCCGACACTTGTGCAGTCGCGTGACAACAAAGGAGCGTGGTTGTGGGCAAGCGAATCCGGCGTGTCGTCGTCGTCGAGGATGACAGCGGTCTCAGGCAGGCGATGCATCGCCTCATCGAGGCGGCCGGCCTGCATGCCGAGTCATTTGCCACGGGCGAAGCCCTGCTCGCTTCCGACGCCACCGCGCGCGCCGACTGCCTCGTCGTAGATATCCATCTGCCCGGCATGTCGGGCTTCGAACTGGACCGCGCGCTCGATCGCGGCCCCTATCACCCCGCCGTCATCTTCATCACCGCCTACGACGACGGTGACACCCAGCGTCAAGCCCGTGCTGCGGGCGCCGCGTATCTCGTCAAACCGTTCGCGGGGCACGCACTGCTCTCTGCCGTCAATTCGGCCCTCGATTCACAACAATCAGGAGATCTCACATGAAATACGTTGCCCAATTGAGCATCATCGCGGCCCTCGCCCTGGGGGCTTCTCCGCTGGTATCGGCGCAATCCGCGCCGACGGTGGCCGCCTCGAAGGTCGTGCAGGCCGACGCCCGCCTGGCCGGCAAGATCACGGCGGTCGACAAGACCACGCGCGTGATCACCATCGAAAACTCCAAGGGCGAATCGCGCGAGTTCCAGGTGGGCAACGAGGTCAAGAACTTCGACCAGATCAAGGTCGGCGACATGGTGAGCGTCGACTACCAGCAAGCCATCGCCATCGAACTGCAAAAAGGCGGCAACGGCTTTCGGGAAAAGCGCGTGAGCGAATCGGGCGCTTCCGCCCCGCTCGGCGAAAAGCCCTCCGGCACCGTGCAACGCACGACCGTCGTTGTCTCCGACGTGACCGCCGTGGATACCAAGAAGCACACCGTCACGCTCAAGACGCCGGAAGGCAAGCTCGTCACCGCGCATGTGCAGGACCCTGCGGTGCTCGCCAAGGTCAAGAAGGGGGACCAAGTGGTGGCGACCATCCGCGAATCGATCGCCGTCGCCGTGACCGCGGCGCCCGCGCCGGCAAAGAAATAAGCCGCGATCCAGCGGAACAAGACGCGCCCCCGGCACCGTCGGGGGCCGCCCCGGACACTGACTCAAAGACTGTCGCGCCATGATGAATACATCCTATCGAGTATTGGTCTGCCTGCCACTCATTGCGCTGTTGGCCGCCTGCGGCAAGAAGGAAGCCGCGGCACCCGCCGCGCCACCGGCAACCGACGTCGCCGTGATGACGGTGAAGCCCGCCGACGTGCCGCAGGTCTATGAGTTCGTCGGCCAGACGGAGAGCTCGCAGCAGGTCGAGATCCGCGCCCGCGTGGCGGGTTTTCTCGAACGGCGAATCTACACCGAAGGCGCGATGGTCAGTCCCGGGCAGACGCTGTTCCTCATCGACGCAAAACCCTTCCAGGCCGAACTGGATGCGGCGCGCGCCGAACTGAACCAGCAACAGGCACGGCTGACGACGGCGCGCGCCAATCTCGCGCGGGTCAAGCCGCTGGTTGCCCAGAACGCCTTGTCGCAGAAGGATCTGGATGACGCGACCGGGCAGGAACAGGCAGCCGCGGCGGCCGTCGAAGCTGCCCGGGCGAAGGTCACCAACTCGGAACTGGACCTGTCCTATACGACGATCAAGTCGCCCGTGGCGGGCCTGTCGTCCTTCGCGAAAGTGCAGGATGGGGCGTACGTCAGCGGCGAAAACAGCTTGCTGACCTACATCGCCAAGCTCGACCCGATCCGGGTGAATTTCAGCCTGTCGGAAAACGAAAAGCTGCGCCTGCAGAGCGAAGCCGACGCCGGCATCATCAAGCCCGCCCCGAACGACAAGTGGCGCGTCGAGGTGCTTCTCGCCGACGGCACCGTCTTCCCCGAAACAGGCCGCATCACCTTCGCCGATGCCGCGTTCAGCCAGGAGACCGGCACCTTCCTCGTGCGCGCCGAGCTGCCCAATCCGAAGGGCGCGCTGCGCCCCGGCCAGTTCGTTCGCGTGCATGTGCTCGGTGCGACGCGGCCGAATGCCATCGTCGTGCCGCAACGGGCGGTGCAACAAGGCCCGCGCGGCCAGTTCGTGTGGGTGGTCGACAAGGACAGCAAGGCGGAACAGCGCTCCATCCAGACCGATGAATGGAAGGGCGACGGCTGGCTCGTCACCAAGGGCCTGCGCGCCGGTGATCGCGTCGTGGTGGACGGCACGCTGCGACTGGCGCCGGGCGTTCCGCTCAAGCCGACCGAGATGCCTGCCCAGGCCGCCAGCACGGCTTCAGCTCCGCAGGCAGGTGGGAATGCGCCTGCGGGCGCGGCGGCACCGAGCGCCCCGGCGCCGGCCCCCGCACCGGCGGCCGCCCCACCAGCCGGCGCGGCACCTTCCGCCGCAGCACCAGCGTCGGCGGCAAATGGCGGTACCGCGGTGTACTTCGAACACGGCAGCTCACGCCTGGACGCCACCGCTTCGGTCGCACTGCGCAAGCTGGCGGCATCGCTCACTGGCGGACAGACCGTGGCGATCAGCGGTTACGTCGACAAGAGCGGCCACGCCGAGGCGAACACCAAGCTGGCTCAGGCCCGCGCGCAGGCGGTGCACAGTGCATTGACACGCGCCGGCGTGGCGGCTGACCGGATCGAAATGAAGAAACCCGCCGACATCGTCGGCGGCGATGACGCAGCAGCGGCGCGGCGCGTCGACGTCACCGTGGGGGCAGCACGATGAGTTTTTCCCATTTTTTCATCGACAGGCCGATCTTTGCGTCGGTCATCTCGATCGTGCTGGTCATCGCCGGCGGTGTGGCGATGCTCAACCTGCCGATCGCCCAGTTCCCGGACATCACCCCGCCATCGATTTCGGTAACCGCGACCTATCCAGGGGCGTCCGCCGAAGTCGTGTCGGAAAACGTGGCCGCCCCCATCGAACAGCAGGTCAACGGCGCCGACAACATGATGTACATGTACTCGACGACCTCGTCGACGGGTGCGCTCACGCTGTCGGTGTACTTCAACATCGGCACTGATCCCTCGCTCGCGCAGGTCGACGTGCAGAACCGCGTCAACCTGGCGCTGCCCCTTCTGCCGGATGCGGTGACGGCACAAGGCGTATCGGTGCAGAAGCGGTCGTCGAGCTTCATGATGGTGATCGCCATCTTTTCGCCCGACAACAGCCTCGACTCGAACTACGTCGCCAACTACGCCAACATCTACGTGCTCGACGCCATCAAGCGGCTGCCGGGCGCGAACCAGGCATCGATCTTCGGTTCGCCGGACTATGCCATGCGGGTGTGGCTCAAGCCTGACCGGATGGCGAGCCTGGGCATCACGGCCACCGATGTGCAGAACGTGGTGGCGGCCCAGAACCAGCAGTACGCGGCGGGCCGCCTGGGTCAGTCGCCCACGGCCGGACCGGTGCAACAGACTCTGCCGGTGGTCACGGCCGGTCGCATGACGGAGCCGAGCCAGTTCGACAACATCATCCTGCGTGCCAGCAACGAAAATGCCGCCATCGTCCGCGTGAAGGACATCGGCCGTACGGAACTGGGCGCCAAGGACTACTCGATCCGCAGTACCTACAACGGCAAGACGGCAACTCTGATCGCGGTCTACCAGCAACCGGGCGCAAATGCGCTGGATGTGTCCAAGCAGGTGCGCGCCACGCTGGAGGAGCTCAAGAAGAGCTTCCCGCAGGGGCTCGACTACACGATCTCGCTGGATACGACCGAGTTCGTCCAGGAGTCGATCAGCGAGGTTATCCATACCTTCTGGGAAGCGGTCATCCTCGTGATCCTGGTGGTGTTCGTGTTCCTTCAGAGCTTCCGCGCCACGCTGGTGCCGATCCTGGCCGTACCGGTGTCGATCATCGGCACCTTCATCGGGCTGACGGCTTTCGGATTCTCGATAAACATGCTGACCTTGTTCGGCATGGTGCTGGCAATCGGTATCGTGGTCGATGACGCGATCGTGGTGATCGAGAACGTCGAGCGCAACATGAGCGAGTTCAAGCTCTCGCCCAAGGACGCCGCCAAGAAGGCCATGGATGAAGTGAGCGGGCCGGTGGTCGCCATCGTGCTGGTGCTGTGCGCGGTGTTCATTCCGGTGGCATTCCTGTCGGGCATCACCGGTCAGTTGTACAAACAGTTCGCGGTGACGCTGGCCGTATCGGTGGTGCTGTCGGGCCTCGTTGCCCTGACGCTGTCGCCGGCGCTGGCCGCCATCCTTCTCAAGCCCGAACACAAAGAGAAGCGCGGCTTCTTCAAGTGGTTCAACAACTCTTTCGAGGCCATCACCAATCGCTACACGTGGGTATCGGCATTGGCCATCAAGCGGGTGATCGTGTCGGTCATCCTCATCGGCGGCATGCTGTTCCTGATGGTCGGCCTGTTCAATCGCATCCCGACCTCGTTCCTGCCGGTGGAAGACCAGGGCTATGTGCTGGGCGCCACGATCATGCCGGATGGTGCCAGCCTGGATCGCACCGAAAGTGTCATGAACCGCGCTTCGGCGTGGTTCCAGAAGCACCCGGCGGTGCACTCGGTGGCCGAAGTCACGGGCTTCAGCCTGATCGACAACCAGACCAAGGCCAGCGCGGGGACCTTGTTCGTATCGTTCAAGTCGTTCGCCGAGCGCAAAGACCCGGCATTGCGGGCCGATGCGATCCTCAGCGCCGCCCAGCATGAGTTCGCCAGCATCAAGGAAGGCCTGGTCATACCGATCAACCCGCCATCGATCCCGGGCCTCGGCACCACCGGCGGCTTCGAGTTCTGGTTGCAGAGCAAGGGCGACGCGTCGCTGCAGAAGCTGGAGGAAGTCACCCGCGCCATCATCGCCAAGGCCCGGCAGCGTCCGGAACTGCGCGGTGTGAGCTCCACCATCAACACCAATTCGCGTCAGTTGATGGTGGAGGTCGACCGCGAGAAGGCGGAAACGCTCGGCGTGCCGGTGCAGGATGTGTACTCGACCCTGCAGACGCTGTTCGGCTCCTTGTACGTCAGCCAGTTTCCCAAGAACAGCCGCCTCTTCCAGGTGATCCTGCAAGCGGAACCGGACTATCGCATCAAGCCCGAGGACCTGCAGAACATGTATGTGCGCAACGCGGAGGGCAAGATGGTGCCGCTCAAGGCGGTCACCACGTCGCACTACACGACCGGCGCGGACATCGTGACGCGGTTCAACAACTTCCCCGCCGCCAAGATCCAGGGCGATGCAGCGCCCGGATACAGTTCGGGTCAGGCGCTGGCCGCGATGGAGCAGATCGCGGCAGAAGTGATGCCGTCCGACTTCGGCTACGAGTGGGCCGGACAGGCCCGCGAAGAGAAGGAGGCCGGGTCCACTGCGGTCGTCGTATTCGCCTTCGCGCTGGTGATGGTGTTCCTGATCCTCGCCGCGCAATACGAGAAATGGTCGTTGCCGCTCGGCGTGCTGCTGGCCGTTCCGTTCGCCCTCTTCGGTGCGCTGGCAGCCATCTGGCTGCGCGGAACGCAGAACGATGTCTACTTCCAGATCGGCCTGACGGTGCTCATTGCGCTGGCGGCGAAGAACGCGATCCTGATCTTCGAGTTCGCCGTCGAAATGCGCGAGAAGGAGAACATGTCGCCGTACGATGCCGCGCTCGAAGCCGCGCGGCTGCGCCTGCGCCCCATCGTCATGACCTCGCTGGCGTTCATTCTCGGGTGTATTCCGCTGGCGATCGCCACCGGAGCCTCGTCGGCCAGCCGACATTCGTTGGGCACGGGCGTGATCGGCGGGATGCTGGGTGCCACCGCCATCGCGATCTTCTTCATCCCGATGTTCTTCTGGGGGCTTGAGACGCTGTCGTCGCGCTCATCGAAAAAGAAGAAAGCCGACAAACATACGGAGCCGCCCGAAACCCTCGAACATGGAGGGTCGACCCATGAGATCTAAACGCACAAGCATTGCCGCCTGCTGCGCCCTGGTGGTGAGCGGCTGCATGCTCGGACCGGACTACACACGGCCCAGCGTGCAGGTGCCGGACCAGTTCCGCACCCAACCACCTGCCTCGGCGGCCGAAACCACGCCGCAGTCCGCGGACATGCACCAGCAGTTGTGGTGGCAAGAGATGCAGGACCCGGCGCTCGACTCGCTCATCCGCGATGCGCTCGCCAACAACCAGGATCTGCTCGCGGCCGCTGCGCGCGTTGACCAGTACTACGGCATCCTGGGCACGACGCGATCGGCGTTTTTCCCGCAGATCGGCGCCGAGCTGGACGGCACGCGTTCGCGGGTCAGCGAGCGCGCGGTCGGCAGCGCGCCGCAGCGCAATCCGTACAACACGGTGCAGGCGGACGTGTTCGCGTCGTGGGAAATCGACCTCTTCGGCCGCATCCGCCGCCAGACAGAAGCCGCCCGGGCCAATCTGATGGCAACGGAGGAGGCCCGCCGTGGCGTGGTGCTGTCATTGGTGGCAAGCGTTGCCTCCGGCTATATCAACCTGCGCGATCTCGACCAGCAGTTGATCGTCGCACGCGACACGCTGGCAAGCCGGCGCGACGCGCTCGATCTGTTCGAAAAACGCTATCGCGGAGGCGTGGTGTCGGAGCTGGAATTCAGCCAGGCGCGCTCGGAGTATGCCAATGCGCTGGCTTCCGTGCCGGTCATCGAGCAACGCATCGCCGAACAGGAAAACGCGCTGTCGGTGCTGGTCGGCCGCAACCCTGGGCCGATTCCGCGCGGCAAGGCGATCTACGAAATGTCGTCGCTCTCGGTGCCCGCCGGCCTGCCTTCGGATCTGCTCGAACGGCGGCCCGACATTCTCCAGGCCGAACAACAGCTCGTCGCGGCCAATGCCGACATCGGCGCGGCGCGGGCGCTGTACTTCCCTGTCATTTCGCTGACGGGGTTGTTCGGCGGCGCATCGACCTCGCTCAATGGACTGTGGAGCGGACCGGGCCGCGTCTGGAGCTATGCGGCCAACGTGAGCATGCCGCTCTTCACCGGTGGCAACATCCGCGGGCAGGTCGCCGCTGCCGAAGCGCGCCAGCAGGAGGCCGTGGCGCTCTATCGCAAAGCCATCCAGACCGCCTTCCAGGAAACCGAGAACGCCATCGTCGGTCTGCAGAAAACGCAGGCGGCGCGCGACGCACTGGTCATGCAGGTCGATGCCTTGCGCGTGTACGCGCGCGCCGCACGCTTGCGCTACGAAGGCGGTTATTCGAGCTACCTCGAAGTACTCGACGCGGAGCGCAGCCTGTTCGCCGCCGAATTGCAGCTATCGCAATCGCAGGCCGACGCGATGGTGCAGTACGTGAGTCTCTACAGGGCGATGGGCGGTCCGTGGCTGGCGAGCGCAGACGCGCTGGTGCCGCAATCCGGCCCCGCGCTGGATCGGAACCCACCGGCCTTTCCTTGATCCGGAAGGCTCCGCTGGGGGCCTTCGCACAACAGGAGACACATCAATGAAGAACCTCATCCTCGCCTTCGTCGCTGCGCTGGCCTTGCTCACCGCCTGCGCGCAGCAGCCTCAGGTCGGCGAACAGGAGGTGCGTTACGGGCGCGTGACACGCATCGACCCGGTACAGATCGACAGCGACGACCAGCTCGGGCTGGGCGCGATCATCGGCGCGGTCGCCGGTGGCGTGATCGGCCACCAGTTCGGTGCCGGCTCGGGACGTGACGTGGCCACCGTGGCCGGCGTGCTGGCCGGCGGCGTGGTGGGCGAAAAGGCCCAGACGCGCATCCAGAAGCAGGCCGGTCAGCACGTTATCGTCACACTCAACAACGGCGTGGCCGTGGGCATCACCCAGCCCGCCGATCCGGGCCTGAAGGTGGGCGATGCGGTGCGTATCGACGGCAGCGGCAACAAGGCGCGGGTGATCCGCATGTGACGGACGGACTGTCCAAGAAAGGCATGCAACTCCACGAAACGGTGCAACCCACGTAGCATGTCACCTTTTGTGCGGAGTCTTGCGCGATGAAGAAGCTGTATCTGCTGCTGGCGGGAGCGATGACGATCCTGGCCGCATGCGCTTCGATGGATGCGACGGTCAACACTTACAGCACCACGCCGGAGTTGCCGCCGACGGACCCGGCGAAAGTGGTCATCCTCAAGATCGCGCCCACGCGCGACTACATCCGGCTGGGGCAAGTGGCGATCGACTCGACGTATTCGCCGGCTCCGTCGCCCGAGTCGCTGCAGGAACGCATGCGCAAGGAAGCGGCAAAGATCGGCGCCGACGCGGTCATCATCGTCTATGACGACGCCCCGCCCGCCAGCGCGTATTCGATCAGTGCCGATGTGAAAACGAAGGTGGCCGAATCGGCCAATCCGCGCCGCCGCACCATCGGCGTGGCCATCAAGTATCGCTGAACGCCCTTCCGTTCCTGGGTGGGCACTATGGGGACGCCCCACACATGCCCATCAGCCCCGATGTCCGCCGTCTTGCGCCCGCGGCCCGTCGCACAGGCTCAACGCCACGCGTTGCCGACCTGGATGTAGAAGGGGGTATCTTCCGGCCCCTTGGCGATGTCGATGCCGACATAGAGACCAAGGCGGCGCGCGATCAGATAGCGGAATCCGACGCCCTTGGTGACGATGGTCTTGGCCTGGCCGAAGTCGTCACGCTTTCCCCAGGCCTTTCCCAGTCCGGCAAAGCCCACCGCCGCCCAGCGTGGCGTGACGTTCCAGCGCAGTTCGAGTTCGGCGACGCCGGTGTTCTCGTCCTGGTAGCGGCCCGCCGGCACGCCCCGCAGATCGATGAACGGCTGCTGGTAGAAGGGCACGTCACCGCGCGCCGCGCGCCCGTCGATGCGGGTGCCGAGAATCCACTTGGGCGTCATCGGAAAGTACGCGAACGCGTGCGCACGATAGCTCTGCATGGTGTTGTCGCTGCCGATGGCCGGCCCGTAGAACAGCGTATCGAGGCTGCCGACCCATCCACGCGAAGGCGTGAAGATGTTGTCACGCGAATCATGCTCGATCGACAGCCCGGTGCCGGACATGCGCCGGGCGCGCTCGATGCCTTTCGGGATCAGGGGCGAATCGCCGTCGTTGCGAAAGCTCGTGTCGAAGTCCATGTACAGCCAGCGCAGCGCGACATAGTTGTCGCTCTGCCCAATGCGGCGCAGGACCTGTTGCGACGAGATGAACCCCTTGAGCGTGTAGGCCAGCTTGAGGTCTTCGTTGCCGATCGGGTTGCCGATGCCATAGAAATCGAGGTTGCCCTTGAGCTTGGCCACGCCGCCGCGATAGCGCCAGCGGTCTTCGTCGAAGGACAACAATCCGCCCAGGAAGAACGCGTTGCTGCCATTGTCGGTGGCGGCTGCCCCGCCTACATAGATGTTCGGCGGCGTGACATGGCCGGTCTGAGCACTCTTGGCCGCCGCTTCGCGGATCGACTCGGTCACGAACATCAGCGCAACGCCCAGACCGTAGCCCACGGCAGGCTCGGTGATGATGATCGGCACGGGCAGGAAGCCCTTTCGATCGAGCATGAACTCCGACATGTCGAAGCCGCCGTCCTGCGGATCAGAGAACAGGGGTCGATCAGCCTTCGGCGCTGGCGCGGTGTGTCCGGCGAGCGGTTCTGAGGCCTGCGCCCATGCCAAGGGCACAGTCACACAGGTCCACGCTACGAGAGCGAAGCAACGCAAAAGGATCGTCATAAATCTGTTCGTCATGAGCACACCGGGACGACTATATCTTGTTATACGAACCACAACGGCATTGCGCAAATGGGTTTGTGATCCGATGACACACCACGAGAGGAAGACAATCGAAATGATTCCACGGTCATTCAACGGAAAATCGACTGCACACATGCGGACCGCACTGTCGTTGGCATTCGCCGCCACGGCTTTGGCCGCGAGCCAGGGCGTTCACGCGCAGGCGGGCATACTGCCGAGCTTCATCCCCAACCTGGTCGGCGTCGGTGTCGGCATCACGCCGCGCTACTCGGGCGCGAGCGAGACCGTGGTGGGCGCTGTGCCCGGCGTGCGCTACACATTCAAGGGCACGCAACGCTTCCTCGAAATGTATGGCCCGGCGGGCGACATCAACCTCATCGATTCGGCGACATGGCAGTTGGGGCCGGCCATCAACCTGCGCATCGGACGCTCGGATGTCGAAGACCAATATGTCTCGCGCCTGCCCGACATCGACACGACGCTCGAAGCCGGTGTGCTGGGGTCCTACACTTACACGCATACGGGCGACGTGCCTTGGCGGCTGCGCATCGGCGCCTCGGCACTGACCAACCTGGGCGATCAGTGGCACGGGCTGGACGCCTCGGCGTTCGCGTCGCTATGGGTGCCGCTGTCGCCGCGCGTATTCCTCGGCCTGGGCGGCGGACTCAGTTGGGGCAGCGCCAGCTTCATCAACCGTTACTACGGCATCACCGCCGAGGATTCGGCCGCCAGTGGCCTGTCGGCGTACGAATCGGGCAGTGGTGTGCGCCAGTACTATGCGTGGCCCGCGCTGGTGATGAAGCTGTCGGGCAATTGGTGGGGCGGTATCGGCGGTTTCTACCAGCGCCTGACGGACAAGGCAGCAGACAGTCCGATCGTCTCACAGCGCGGCAATCGCAATCAGTGGACCTACGGCATCGGCATCGGATATGTCTGGCAATGAGGGCCCTCCATGGCAACAAACGATGAACGCCCGGCATCGCGCAGTGCGCGCGCCCGTCGCACCGCTCCGCGCAAAACGGGGCGAGTGACGGGCGAGGCCGTGCGTCTGCACCCGGAGCAGTCGCATCCGCTACCGCCGGATGAACGCAGTCTTGCCGGCCGCATCCTGCGCGACGCGTGCCCACGCAAGGCGCACGGCGAGTGGAAGGAACCGGATGGGCGAGCCGATCCGATCGATACGCTGATCGCGTCGAGCATCGGGCGCATTCCGCAGCTCATTCCGATCCGCTACGGGCGGATGGCGACCTCGCCGTTCAGCTTCTTCCGGGGTGCGGCGGCCGTCATGGCAGGCGATCTCGCGAGCACGCCGATCTCCGGTCCGCGATTGCAGGTGTGTGGCGACTGCCATCTGCTCAATTTCGGCGGATTCGCCACGCCCGAGCGCCGCATCGCGTTCGATATCAACGACTTCGACGAGACCGCCGTCGGCCCGTGGGAGTGGGACGTCAAGCGCCTGGCCACCAGCTTCGTGCTGGCCGGGCGCAGCAATGGCTTCAATGACGAGAACTGCGAAGAAGCGGCCTGGGCCATGGCGGCCGCCTACCGCGAATGGATGGGGCGCTACGCGCTCATGCCGATCCTCGACGCCTGGTACGACAGCATCGACCTGCAGGAAGTGATCGACGCGATCGACGATACCGAATTCCGACGCTATGCGCGCAATCGACTGAACCGCGCCGTCGACAAAAGTGCCAGCGAAAAGGAGTTCGCCAAACTGGCGTTCTCGGCCGGCACGCGTCCGCGCATCAAGGACGAGCCGCCTCTGATCTACCACGCAGCCGACATGGACGATGAAGCCATCGCCCACGGGCTCGCACATGTCTACACGACCTATCTCGAATCGCTGCCGGCCCCGCGGCGTGTCCTGCTGGACCGCTACAAGGTGGCCGACATCGCCATCAAGGTCGTTGGCATCGGCAGCGTGGGAACGGAATGCGGCATCGTTCTGCTGATGTCCGGCAACGGCGACCCGCTGTTCCTTCAGTACAAGGAGGCACGCGCCTCGGTGCTGGAACCCTATGTCGGCGCGAGCCCCTATGCCAACCACGGCCAGCGGGTGGTGGCGGGCCAGCAGATCATGCAGGCCGCTAGTGACGCCTTCCTCGGCTGGACGGTGAGCCGTGCGAACAAGCATATGTACATCCGGCAACTGCGCGACGCCAAGATCAAGCCAGAAGTCGAGATCATGCGCCCGACCAACCTGCGCAACTTCGGCAGCCTGTGCGGCCGGGCGCTGGCCCGCGCCCACGCTCGCTCCGGCGACGCCGTATTGCTGGCCGGCTACCTGGGCAACAGCACGGCATTCGAAGACGCGCTGGCCGACTTCGCCAGCGCTTATGCCGACCAGACCGAGCGCGACCATGCGGCGCTGCTTGCCGCCATCCGCAACGGCCGCATCGAAGCGCACATGGAAGACTGAGGACGAGCGCCGCAGACAGAAACGCCGGCGTCGAGCCGGCGTTGGGGAATTGGTGCAAGGCCTGTCGGACTCAGCCCTGCCGGAGTCATCCCTGGGGATGTGCGCACTTTAGGGGCGCAAGGTTACGCCCGTGTGACGTTATCGTGCCCCGTGCCGGGAGTTGGATATCGATTAATTATCTGTATACAAACGATAAGTGGACCGCGGCCCTGAACTCGGGTCTGATGGCACGTCGCGTGCTGGCACATCGCCGAGGCAAGTCCCGAAATGACCAAACCCTCACCTTGCGGGAACCTTTTCCCGTTGTTAGCACTCATACACTACGAGTGCTAAAATGCACTCCGACCGGCGACAGAGCCGGTTCGATGTTTAGGAGGTGCCATGACACACAACACGTCTCAAGCGCTGTCGTTCCCCGTCCCCAACGCACTGGGCAGTATCGACCAGTACATGCAGGCGGCCAACCGTTTCCCAATGCTCACCGAAGAGCAGGAAATGGCGTTGGCGCGCAAGCTGCGCGATGAAGGCGACCTGGAATCGGCGCGCCAGCTCGTGCTGTCGCACCTGCGGCTGGTCGTCTCGATCGCCCGCAATTATCTCGGCTACGGCCTGCCCCACGCGGACCTCATCCAGGAAGGCAACGTCGGCCTGATGAAGGCCGTCAAGCGCTTCGACCCGGATCGCGGCGTGCGGCTGGTGTCGTTCGCGATCCACTGGATCAAGGCCGAAATCCACGAATACATCCTGAAGAACTGGCGTCTCGTGAAGATCGCCACGACCAAGGCGCAGCGCAAGCTGTTCTTCAACCTGCGCAGCATGCGTGGTGAATCGGCGTCGCTGTCGCGCAGCGAGGTCGATCGCATCGCCCGCACGCTCGGGGTGAAGCCAGAAGAAGTGGTCGAGATGGAAACCCGTTTCTCGGGCGGCGACGTGGCGCTGGACAATGGCCCGGACGACGACGAGTCGCGTGTCGCACCGATCACCTATCTGGCTGACGATGCCGACGAGCCGTCCGAAGCGCTGGCGACCGCGCAGATGGAACACCTGCAGGACGAAGGCCTGCGTTCCGCGCTGCAAAGCCTCGACGAACGCAGCCGCACGATCGTGCAACGTCGCTGGCTGGTGGAAGACAACCCCGCCACGCTGCACGAGCTGGCCGCCGAATACGGCGTGTCGGCAGAGCGGATTCGCCAGATCGAAGCCAAGGCATTGCAGAAGATGCGAGGCTTGATTGCAGCCTGAGCGGCACAGCGCACCCGAGCAAGGCCGGCACATGATTGCCGGCCTTTTTTTGTCGACGCGCTGGCAGGTGTTACGCACGGACTATCATTGGCATCTTCCCTGACATTGCGGAGGACGCATGAGCAGTTCATGGTTCCATTGGGCACTGATGTCGGCGGCCTTCGCCGCGCTCACCGCCATCTTCGCCAAGATCGGCCTGGCAGGCGTCGATTCGGACCTCGCCACGCTGATCCGTACGGCGGTCATCATCATCGTGCTGTCGATCTTTGTGTATGCCACCGGCAAATGGAGCAATCCGCTCCAATTGCCTGCCAAGACATGGACATTCCTGATCCTCTCGGGGCTCGCCACGGGCGCGTCGTGGGTGTGTTACTTCCGCGCCCTCAAGATCGGCGATGCTTCCAAGGTCGCACCGGTCGACAAGCTCAGCGTGCTGCTCGTGGCCGTTTTCGCGGTGATCTTTCTGGGCGAACGGCCGGCGCCGCGCGAATGGTTCGGCATTCTGCTAGTCGGCGCTGGCGTGCTGGTGTTGGGATTCAAGCGCTGATCGGCCAGCATGCAGGCCATTGCGGAACATCCGACCGAGTCATGCGCTACCAGGGACGTCTGACCGAATGGCAGGACGATAAGGGCTTCGGCGTCATCGCACCAAGCGACGGTAGCCGACGCGTCTTCGTTCACATCAGCGCATTCAGGAACCCTCTGCGCCGCCCTGTCGGCGGAGAGCTTGTCACGTACGAATGCATTACCGACGGGGACGGTCGGAGGCAAGCGCGCGCGGTGTCCTTCGCGGGCGATAACGCCTTTTCGGCCGCGCCCGGCGCGAGCAAGGTTCCGATTGTTTTTGCACTCGGGTTCGTGTCGGCGCTGGCTTTCGGCGTAATCAGCGGACGACTACCTGTGCTGGTGGCGCTGGTCTACCTCACGGCCAGCGCCGTGGCGTTCATCGCATATGCGCACGACAAATCGGCGGCACTGCGCGGTAAATGGCGAACGAAGGAGAGCACGCTGCACATTCTCGCGCTGGTGGGCGGCTGGCCGGGCGCACTAGCCGCTCAGCGCCTGCTGCGGCACAAATCCGCCAAGACCTCATTCCAGTCGATGTTCTGGATGACCGTGTTCCTCAATTGCGGCGCCTTCGCATGGTTGTTTTCGACGTCAGGGCAACAGTTCATCAGAACGCTTGCGGGCTAGCTTCTCGCGCAAAAGAAAGGCCGCTGAAGCGGCCTCTGAAATTCGGGCATGACGACATCAGCTCCCGTTCAGCAAGAGCTGGATGTCATGCGTGAGGCGCTCCGGCGTTTCGCCATTGCGGACGAACAGGCGAGCCCGGCCCTTGGGATCGAACACATAAATGCCCGCCGTGTGGTCCATCGTGTAATTCGGGCCGGCCCCGTTTTTCTGGTAGAAAACATTGAACGCCTTGGCCACCGCCATCGTTTCTTCCAGCGTGCCGCGCAGCGCGATATTGGTGGAATCGAACGCGCGCGCGTAGTTACCGATCTGCTCGGGCGTATCGCGTTCAGGGTCTACCGTGACAAACACTACCTGCACGCGGTCGGCATCGCCGCCGAGCTTTTTCTTGACGCCGACGAGCATGGCCAGCGTCGTCGGGCACACGTCCGGGCACATCGTGTAGCCAAAAAAGACCGCCACGACCTTGCCCTTGAAGTCGTCCATCGTGCGGACCTTGCCATCCTGATCGGTCAGGCGAAGCGCCTTGCCGTACTCTGCGCCGGTGATGTCCGTGCTGTTGAACTGCGGGGCGCCGTCCTTGCAGCCGACCAGCGCCAGGGCGATCACGGCCAGGCCGGCCGCCAGAATGCTTCTACGCGACATGCGCGAATCCCGTCGAAAAGATGGGCCTCATTGTCGCCCATCCCACGGACACCCTCCAAACACCCCTACCTGGCCGCTACGGGTGCTTGAGCGTCCATCCGGATGCGCACCAACCGATCGCCAACCGTCACCATGGATTTGCCGTCGCGGGCAAGCGCGACGGTCTTGAGGCGGGTTTCGGTGCTGCTCGGTACGGGGCGCCATTTCTGGCCACCGTCTCCGGACGTCAATACCGTGCCGCCGAGACCGACCGCATACAGCGCGCCGCGGCGCGCATCGGCGACCACGGAGCGCAGGTGCTGCGTGGTGCCGCTCGGTATCGACTTCCAACTGGCGCCGCCGTCCTGCGAGCGCAGGATGGCCCCATTGCGGCCCACGGCGATCATCGCCCCGCTCCTGGCGTCGATGGCGACCCGGCGCAGGCCGGTGGTGTTGGTGCGATCCGTGATGCGCCAACTGATGCCTCCATCGGTCGAACGCAGGATCGGGCCTTCGTCTCCTACCGCAACGAGTGCGCCGCTGGCCGGATCGGCCTGCACGAATTGCAGGTCGGTCTTGAGCAGCGGAGGCAGCACCGACCACGTAACGCCCGCGTCGGCCGAGCGCACGATGGCGCCCGCCTTGCCTGCGGCAAAATAGGCGCCGCTGCGCGGATCGACCGTCACGGCGTAGAGGTCGGCAGTCGTGCGGGTCTGCTGGCGCACCCAGGTTTCGCCGCCGTCCTTCGACACTGCAACGCGCCCCTGTGCTGCCACTGCCACAAACTGGCGGCGCGCGGAGTCGAAGATCACATCGTTGAAATTGTCCTCGCGGAACAGGCCGCGGCTCACCCAATGACGGCCGCCGTCGGTCGATTGCAGGATGGCACCATTGCCACCGACGGCCACCATCGAATTGCCGCGCGGGTCGACCGCCAGTGCAAAGAGATAGGCGTTGTCGAGCGCCGGCAGGTCGCCGACGCCCTGCCACGAAACGCCATCGTCCTCCGATACCACGACCGTCATGCTCGCGCCGACGCCGATCAGGCGCCCGCTGACTGGATCGCGTTCGATCGCATGGAGATAGCTGCGCACAGGATGCCGCAGCCATTGCCAGGTACGGCCGTCGTCGGCCGAGCGCAGCATTCGCCCGCCGTCGCCGACCGCCAGCCAGTTGCCGCCGCCAGCGCTGGCAACGTCTTCCATCTGGCCTTCGACCGGGTCGATGACGCTGCTCCAGCTCACGCCGCCGTCGCCGGATCGGACCAGCGTGCCGTTTTCGCCGGCAGCGATCAGGGTTCCTCCGACTGCGGACACGCGGGTCAGATAGAAACGCGTCGGCGCCTTGGCGCGCTGCCAGTGCGCGCCACCATCGGTCGAGCGCAGCACGATGCCGTCCTGCCCCACCACGACGAGCGCGCCGCTGTGTTCGTCACGGGCAATCGAAGACAGGAACTGCGCGTTTCCGGTCGGCGCCCAGACCACGTTCCAGTCGCCGCCGCCGTCGCTCGAACGCAGCACCACGCCTTCCAGGCAGGGTACGACGATCGCCCCGCTCGCCGGCTCGATCAGGGCCCCCATCATGGTGGGCGCACCGTCGAGGGAGAAGCTGTCCCAGCGCTGCCCGCCGTCAGCGCTGCGGACCACCGCGCCTTTGTCGCCGAGCGCGACGAAGGTCCGCCGACGCGCATCGAACAACAGGGTCTGGAAAGAGGCCGGCGTACCGACGTCGAGCACGCGCCACGTGCGACCACCGTCGGCCGAGCGCGCCAGCATGCCGTTCATTCCGGCAACCACCAGCACGCCGCGCGCATCGTCGCGCGCGATGGCCTTGAGGTCGCGCTTGCCGTCGCCAATGACGCCGCTCGTCCAGCGTTTGCCGCCATCGTCGGAACGCAGCACCGTGCCTTTCTGCCCGACGACCGCCAGCGATTTGCCGTTGTTCCAGGCGATCGCCGCGCTCAGCGGGCGCGCCGTGCCGGTGTCGGCCTGGCGCCAGCGCTGGCCGGCATCGGACGAATGGAGGATGACGCCGTCGGTCCCGACCGCGATGAGCGCGCCGGGCTGAGGCAAGGGTTTGACGACGAAGAGATTGGGATTGGCGACCTGGACGCTCCAGGGCGCGGCAATACTCCAGGCGGAGGCGCCCAACGCGCAGATCGCCGCCAGCCGACGTCCGGCACGGCCGATCTGCCGCAAACCGCCCTGCAAAGCCACATGCGACATGCCAGGTCTCCTCTGCCAGGGCCGTCTTGGCGGCCGAATGTTATCGGTCGCAGACGTTAAGGCGAGCGCGGTCGGACTTCAAGCCGCAGTGCGGCAAATACAAGGGGATGAAATCTCAGCCGGCAAGACGCTGCGCGGCTTTGTCGAGCCAGGTTTGCAGCGCGTCGGCCAGCGGGGCGCGGCTGAATGAACACGAATCCGCAGTGAACAAGCGGCTCGATTCGATGCGCATCAGCACGTCGTCGAGCACCTGTCGAAAAGCCGGCGGCAGGGATTCGCAGAGCGCGCCGGCTTCGTTTTGCCAGCGCCGCACGAATGCATCGCTAGCGACGGCGTCGCGCCGCCAGGCATCGAGCGATTCGCGCAGCGCGGCAAGGTCGGCCATCGATCAGCCACCCAGTTCGGAACGCACGTGAGCCCATTGACGGCGACTGATCGGCAGCGCCTCGGGCACGTGATTCAGGCGCACGGACCAGTGGCCCTCGCCCCCCTCCTCGCCCACCGAACGCTCGAAGCCGACCACGGCGCTGCGCGCCACGAGGCAGTTGCGGTGGATGCGCACGAAACGCTCCGGGAATTCCTGTTCGAGCTGGACCAGCGATTCTTCGAGCAGGTATTCACGCTCGCCGGTGCGGGCCGTGACGTATTTGAGTTCGGCCTTGAGGTACACCACGTCGCTGATGGGAATCAGGTGAATCTTGCCGCGCTCGCTGCACGTCAGGTGACGGCGCGGTTCGGCAAAGGTATCGATCTGCTCGTGCGTCACGGGCGCGACGCGACGCACCTTGTCCAGCGCCGCCGAGAGGCGTTCGGCGCGCACCGGCTTGAGCAGGTAATCGATCGCATTCAGATCAAAAGCCTGCACGGCGTATTCGTCGTAAGCCGTGACGAAAATGATGTGCGGATGCGGCTCAAGGCGCGAGGCGTGCTGTGCGAATTCAATGCCGTCCATGGCCGGCATGCGGATGTCGACCAGCAACACGTCGGCGCGTGCGTTTTCGATGAGGCGCAATGCCTCGATGCCGTTGCCGGCCATGCCGACCAGACGCGTCGGCTGTTCGGCGGCGATGTCGCTGAGCAGGTCGCGCAGGCGCTCTCGCGCGGGCGCTTCGTCATCCACGATGACTACGTTCAGTGGCACCGTCTGTTCCATCACTTCACCTCCTGCCTCAAAGGCATTCGAATACGTACCCTGAACTGCCCGTCGCGCTCTTCCGTCGTGAGGGCAGCTTCCATGTCGAAAAACAGATCCAGTCGCTCGCGGATATTGTTCATGGCCATGCGGTTGCCCGCAGTGCGTCGGCCCAGGGAATGGGCCGGGTTGCTCATGAATATTTCCAGCGCGTTGCCCTTGCGCACCACGCGGACGAGAATCGTACCCGGTTCCGGACTGGGCTCAATACCGTGGTAAACGGCGTTTTCTAGCAAGGGCTGCAACATCAGCGGCGGGACTTTGGCGCTGAGCGGCGCCTGGCGCAGCTCCCACTTGACCTGCAGGCGGTCGCCCAGGCGCAGACGTTCGAGTTCGAGGTAGCGATTGCACAGCTCGATTTCGTCGCAGAGCGTGACCAGATCGCGGTTGTCCTTCATGAGCTCGCGGAACAGTTCGGCCAGCGATTCAAGCGCCAGTTCGGCGCGTTTGGGGTCGTGGCGGATGACGCCGAGCACACCGTTGAGGCTGTTGAAGAAGAAGTGCGGACGGATGCGCGCCGTGAGCGCGGCGATCCGCGCCTCGTCCAGCGCCGGAATCTGCTCGATCTGGCGCCAGCGGAAATACGTCACCACCGTCAGCGCCGCACCCACGGCCCACAGCAGGCGCCGCAGATGGGTGGCCGTATCGGCCGAGGGCAGCGCGAACTGGGCCACGCAGGCCAGCAGGAGCGCCAGGCACACCATCATCACGGTGAGCTCGCGCCAGGTCAGGCGGATCAGCCACGTGCCCCACCAGTACAGCAGGAAGGCGCCAGCGAGCAGCGGCAGTTCGATGCGCCCGGCCATCACCAGCGCCTCGCGCCCGAGCGTGCTGAAGTGATCGACCCGGACCAGTACAGTCAGCGCCACCAGCACATTGACGACAATGATCACACGCAGGATCGAGCCCAGGTTGCGGAAGTCCGGCAGCGCGCAGCGGCGACGATCCGGAGGCCGCGCCGGGGTTTGCTCTATACTTGCGGCCTCGGCGCCGGAGCGCTCATTTTTCAGCGTGTCGTTTGGAATACGGTCCACCTGTTCCTCGCCATGTGGTCGAAATGCGCGCGCGGCCGCCCCGAGATGCTCCAGCCACCCAGCCCAGCGCCACGCGACGATCGCCGCCGAGCGGACGTTCAGTCTCGTCATCGACGGCGGCGTCATTGTGCGGCACGCTGGCTGCGCATCGCACGCCCATTCATTGGATTTACGTTTTCTTGGCCCGTCATTATGGTTGATTCTTCCGCCCAACAGCCCACCGACAATAACGGCAGCACCAAGGCCTGGTCCGGCCGCTTTTCCGAACCCGTCTCGGATCTGGTCAAGCGCTACACGGCCTCGGTGTTCTTCGACAACCGCATGGCGGAGCAGGACATCCGCGGCTCGCTGGCCCACGCCCGCATGCTCGCCCGCCAGAAGATCATCGGCGCCCAGGACCTGGCCGACATCGAACGCGGCATGGCGCAGATCCTCGAAGAGATCCGTCGCGGTGAGCTGCAATGGAATCTCGACGACGAAGACGTGCACCTGAACATCGAGCGCCGTCTGACCGCGCTGGTGGGCGACGCCGGCAAGCGCCTGCACACGGGCCGCTCGCGCAACGACCAGGTGGCGACCGACATCCGCCTGTGGCTGCGCGATGCCATCGATCAGATCGTCAGCCTCATCGGCGACTTTCAGACCAACCTGCTCAATCTGGCCGAGCAGCACACCCGCACGGCCATGCCGGGCTTCACCCACCTGCAGGTGGCGCAGCCGGTGACTTTCGGTCACCACCTGCTGGCGTATTTCGAGATGACCGTCCGCGACGCCGAGCGCTTTGCCGACGCCCGCCGCCGCGTCAACCGCCTGCCGCTGGGCGCTGCCGCACTGGCCGGCACCAGCTATCCGATCGATCGCGAATTCGTGGCACGCGAACTGGGCTTCGAAGCAGTGTGCGAGAACTCGCTCGACGCAGTGAGCGATCGTGACTTCGCCATCGAATTCACCAGCGCCTGCGCACTGCTGATGACCCACCTGTCGCGCATGTCCGAAGAACTGATCCTGTGGATGAGCCCGCGTTTCGGCTTCATTGATCTGGCCGACCGTTTCTGCACCGGGTCGTCGATCATGCCGCAGAAGAAAAACCCGGACGTGCCCGAACTGGTGCGTGGCAAGACAGGCCGGATCAACGGCCACCTGGTGGCGCTGCTCACGCTGATGAAGGGCCAGCCGCTGGCCTACAACAAAGACAACCAGGAAGACAAAGAGCCTCTGTTCGACGCGGCCGATACCGTCATCGACACGCTGCGCATCTACGCCGACATGATTACCGGCATCCGCGTCAAGGCGGACAACATGCGCGCCGCGCTCACGCAGGGTTTTGCCACGGCGACCGACCTGGCCGATTACCTGGTCAAGCGCGGCCTGCCCTTCCGCGATGCGCACGAAGCCGTAGCATTGGCGGTGCGTGCCGCCGAAGCGCGCGGCTGCGATCTGCACGAACTGTCGCTGGACGAACTGAAGGGTTTTTCGGCACTGGTCGGCGACGACGTGTTCGGCGTGCTGACGGTCGAAGGCTCGCTGGCGGCACGCAACCATATCGGCGGCACCGCGCCTGAACAGGTCGCGGCGGCCATCGTCCGCGCGCGTAGCCGCATCGCAAAGGCATAGTCGCCCCGGAGAATTCCCGCCGGACCACCGGCCAGCCGCAGACTGCAAAGGGAGCCAGCATGGCGCGCATCGGGCGGTACGAAATCATCCAGCCCATCGGAGACGGGTCGAGCAGCGAGGTGTTCCTTGCCTTCGACCCGTTCTTCGAGCGCCACGTCGCCCTCAAGCGCTTTCACCCTGAACATCTGCGCGACACTGAAGCCGCCCGCGCACAGCGGCAGCAATTGCAGATGGAAGCCGCGCTGGCCGGCAGGCTCCAGCATCCGCACATCGTCCAGATATTCGATGTCACCATCGGCGAGGACGACGCCTACCTCGCCATGGAATACGTGCCCGGCGGCACACTGCAGAACTTCTGTCGCGTGGACAACCTGCTGCCCGTCGATCGGGTGGTGGAGATTCTCTTCAAGTGCTCGCGCGCGCTCGAATATGCGTGGCGACAGGGTGTCACGCATCGCGACATCAAGCCCGCCAACATCCTTCTGACCACCGACGACGCGGCCGACGTGAAGGTGTCGGACTTCGGTTCGGCGCTGTTCCAGGATTACGAGCGGACGGTCGTATCGGGCATTGGCTCGCCCGCCTACATGTCACCCGAACAAGTGCTGGAAGAGCCGCTCAATCACCAGACGGACATCTATTCGCTGGGCGTGGTGATGTATCAGTTGCTGACCGGGCGGCTGCCTTTCACGGCCAGCAACCACGTGAGCCTCGCCCACCGGATCAGCCAGGGCGATGCGCCGCCCCCGTCGTCGCAACGCCCGGACGTGCCGCAGGCCCTCGACGATATCGTGATGCGCGCCATGCACCGCTCGCGCGACATCCGCTACGCCGGGTGGCAGGAGTTTTCGCACGATCTGGCGCAGTTCGCGCGCACGCAGAAGCTCACCGCGCGCCACACGCTGCCATCGGAAACGCAGCGCTTCCAGCTCATGCGCGCGATGCCGTTTTTCCAGCGCTTCGATGACGTCCACATCTGGGAAGCGCTGCATCTGTCTTCATGGCGCGAAGTCAGCGCCGGCAGCCTCGTGATGCGCGAAGGCGATGCGGGCTCGTACTTCGCGTTGCTCGCCAGCGGCCACGCCAGCATCTGCTCGCACGGTTTGCCCCTGTATCGCCTGGTGGTGGGAGAGTGCTTTGGAGAGATGTCGCTGTTCGGTGCCGGGCATGGCCGCAGTGCAGACGTCATCGCAGATTCGGACTGCATGCTGATCGAAGTGCGCGGCCAGGCGCTGGACCGTGCATCGAGCGAGTGTCGCATGCTGTTCTTCCGCGCCTTCCTCGACACGCTGGCGCATCGCCTGGCGGCGGCCAACGAGAGGATCATCCATCTATGAATGCTGCACTTTCCGCCGCCGTCGAACGCATGGCGAGCGATGCCATCGGCGGGCGTTTCGGGCTGTCGTCGATCGAGCCGGTTGCCGGTGGCGACATCAACACGGCGCTGCGCGCGCGGGGTGCCGCCGCTGACGCTTTCGTCAAGTTGCGACCGGGGGCGGATCTCGCCATGTTCGAGGCGGAAGCGCGCGACCTTGCCGCGCTGGCCGCATGCGAGGCATTCCGCGTGCCGCGTGTGCTGGGCTGCGAGGCTGTCGGCGATGACGCCGTACTGGTGCTTGAATGGCTCGATCTGCGGCCGCTGCGTGGCGACGCCGAAGGCGAGCGTGCCGGCCACGCGCTGGCGGCGCTCCACCGACTGCCCACTGAAACGCACTTCGGCTGGCCATACCCCAACTTCATCGGCACCACGCCGCAACCCAACAACAGGCACGACAACTGGCCGCGATTCTTTACGCTGGAGCGCCTGGCGCCGCAACTGGCGCGGGCAGCGGCAAACGGTTACCACGGCGCCTTGCAGCGCGATGGCGAGCGCCTGTGCGAACGCGCCGCCGCCCTGTTTCTGGACTACCAGCCGGCACCGAGCCTGCTGCACGGCGACCTGTGGTCCGGCAATATCGGCATGCTCGAGGACGGCACGCCGGCCTTGTTCGATCCGGCCGCTTATATCGGTGACCGCGAAGCCGACCTGGCAATGACCGAACTCTTCGGCGGCTTTCCAATGAGCTTCTATGTGGCCTACCGGCAAAGCTGGCCGCTGCACGAGGGCTACGAGGTCCGCAAGGGGCTCTACAACTTGTACCACGTGCTCAATCACCTGAATCTCTTCGGCCGTGGCTACCTCGCACAAGCCGAGCGGATGGCCTCCCGACTGGCGACGGAACTGGCTCGATAAGGCTGCCGTGGCAAGCGTCGACGGATTTGACAGTGGCCATCCGTGCGGCGACACCTCCTCTGTAACCCACTGAAAAACAGCGCATTTTCCGCAACATCCAAACAGGCACCCTAATTGCTTTTAGGGATGCGAGGCGGCGAGTGCGCACAAACGTGCGTAATTCACATCGTCGACAGCGTGCCTCGCCCACAATAGAGCAGAGCCGCATTGGCTCCAGGACGACAGCGAATCCACACGACCATGACCGAGCAAAAGCACGAAGCCAGCGCCCCGGCCCCCGACGCAGAACGCGTAAGCGAAGCACGTCGTCGCCTGCTGCGTGGCGGTATCGCCGGCGCCCCGGTGGTGGTGTTGACGCTGGCAAGCCGTCCGGTGCTGGCCACGAGCCAGACCATCATCTGCCAGTCGATGTCGCGCACCATGTCCGGCAATCTCAGCCGGCCCGGCACGCAACTGCAGACCTGCAATGGACGCAAGATCACGTACTACAAGACCTCCAGCAACTGCCCGATCAAGACCAAGGACACGCCTTTCTCGACGGTCTTTGCGCGCGGCAGCTACAGCGGCAGCAACTTCGGCAGCAAGTCGATCAACGACGTGCTCAACCAGAGCAGCCCGAACCAGAGCCAGCGCATCGCCCAGTGCTTCGTGGCTGCGCTGTTCAACATCCGCGCGGGACTGGTCAGCCCCAAGGCGATGACCGAGAACGACCTGCGCAACGTCTGGAATGAATACGCCAACAAGAACGGGACCTATCAACCCTTTGCCGGTGGCCCGCTCTGGCGTGCCAGCGACATGCTGGCGTACTTCAGCAGCACGGGCATCGTCCCTGACGCATTGGGCTGATATCCGATGCGCTGGTTGCAGCACGACTGGGCAGACGGCGCCGTTGTGTACGATCGTCAGACCGGCGACACACACGCGCTCGACCCGTTGGCCGCCGAACTCTTCCAGCTCCCCGCTGAGCAGCGCTCCGATCCTGCGAGTGCCTGTGACGCAATCGCCACCCTGCTCCAACAAACCGTCGACGCGCCCCTGCGAGAAGCGGTACAAGAGGCCTTCAGCAGACTTCGGCAGCTCGAACTGATTTGATCCCGACGATCGGTGCTCTCCCCGCTGCGGATATCGCTGCGCAATTGGCTGGCCAGGGCCTGCTGTTGCGTACGGGCCCGATCGTGCAACGGATCACCAGCCGCTTGCCGGAAGTGGCGCGGACCATCCGCACGCTCTACGCCCATCACCCGGTGCCTGAAGATGACGGCTTTGCCGACTTTCACGTCGGTGTGCGACGCGCCCCCGGCCTGCGTGGCCATTGGCGGGCGCAGGCCGAGTTTCTCTTCGATGGCGCCCAGCCGTTCGCGCCGCTGCCGCTGCCACAGGCCTATGCATTGCTCGAATGGGGGCTGAACTGGTGTGTGGCGCAAACCTGCCATCAGTATCTGATCATTCATGCGGCGGCCGTCGAACGCAATGGACGGGTGGCGATCCTCCCCGCCCCGCCCGGCTCGGGCAAGAGCACCTTGTGTGCAGCGCTCGTCCAACGCGGCTGGCGCCTATGCTCGGATGAGCTGACCTTGATCGACCCGGCGGACAACGCCATCCAGGCACTGGCGCGCCCGATCAACCTCAAGAACCAGTCGATCGGATTGATTTCCGATTTCGCCCCGGATGCCCGGTTCGGCCCGCTGACCCACGACACGACCAAAGGGACGGTCGGGCACTTGCGCCCGCCGCAAGACAGTGTCGCGCGCGTCAATGAACGGGCCCGCCCACGCTGGATCATCTTTCCGCGCTGGCAAGCCGGCAGTACGCCCCAACTGGTCGCGCGCCCGAAAGCCGAGGCTTTCATCGAACTGGCGGACAACGCGTTCAACTACAGCGTGCTGGGGGAGCAAGGCTTCACCACCCTCGCGGGCGTCATCGACGATTGCGAATCGATGTCCTTCACTTACGACCGCCTGGACGATGCCATCACAGCCTTCGATCGGCTGGCGGAGAAAGCGCGATGATCGATCTCGTCACGCCAGCCCTGCGCGACCTGCGCGGCGTGAGGGCACTCGATCTCCGTGATTGGGACATCCTGATTCGCCAGGCGCGCATGGCCAACGTTCTGGCACGGCTTGCGGACGACCTTGCACGCGCCGGCTGGCTCGACGATGTGCCCGCAGCGCCCCGGCGGCATCTGCAAAGCGCATTGATCCTTGCCGCACGCCAGCGGCTCGAAGTCCGCGCCGAATCGCTGCGCGTTGCCCGGGCGCTGGCTGAAGCCGGCGAGCCGCTGGTATTGCTCAAGGGCGCCGCCTACGCGCTGGCCGACCTGCCCTGCGCGGCCGGACGACTGTTCGGCGACATCGACCTGCTCGTGCCGCGCGACTCACTCATGCGCGCAGAGACCGCATTGCTGCGGCATGGCTGGATCAGTTCGCACCTGTCGGCCTACGACCAGAAGTACTACCGCCGCTGGATGCACGAGTTGCCCCCGCTGGCCCATACGCGGCGGATGACGGTGCTCGACGTCCACCACAACATCCTGCCCGCCACCGCCCATCGACCGCCCGATGCATCGCTTTTGCTCGCGGCGGCGCGTCCGGTTGCGGTCGAGGGTGCCGACATCCGCGTGCTGGCCCCAGCCGACATGGTGCTGCACAGCGCCTGCCATCTCTTCCACGAAGGCGAACTGGACAACGGCCTGAGGGATCTTTCAGATCTCGATCGCCTGCTGCGGCATTTCGACTCGCCGGATTTCTGGGCCGCATTGCAGACCCGAGCCGCCGCGCTGCACCTGCAACGCCCGCTCTATTACGCGCTGCATCTGTGCCAGCGCATTCTCGCCAGCCCGATACCGACCACCGCACTGCAGCGCGCCAGCGACGCGGCCCCAGGTTACGCAGGATTGATGGACGCCCTGTACATTCGCGCCCTGCGGCCGAACCACATGCTGGCCAACGACGCCTTCACGCCGCTCGCGCGCTGGCTGCTCTACATCCGCGGCCACTGGCTGCGCATGCCTCCGCATCTACTCGCATGGCATCTGAGCCGCAAGGCGGTAGTGCGGCGTCTGGGGCTGGAGGAAGACTCTCCACGCCCGATCTAGGTGAATAGACTGAAGAGGGCATTGGCGCGGAGAAGACGGGGCCGGCGCGGCTTGCGCGCCGGGAAGGTGGATCAGCGTCTGGTGCCTTGGGCGTAGATCGCCAGGATATCGGCAACGGCCTGGTTGCGAGGCGTCTGCACGCCGAGTTCGCGGCCGTAGTCGGCGACCCCGCCCGACAGCCATGCGACTTCGAGGCGGTTGCCGCGCTCGAGATCGTTGTGCATGGACGAGGTCATGCCGGCTGGCAATGTATCGCAGAAAGCCAGACGGTCGTCGGCGTAGTTCTCTGCCAGATTGATGCCGCGCGCCCGGCCGACGGCGACCGTTTCGCGCATGAGATCGTGGAGGAAAGCGCGGCTGCGCGGGTTCTCGCGCACTGGTCCGATGGTCTGGCGGATGGCCGAGGTGGCGCCGGAGAGCCCCACGAGGAAGACGAACTTCTCCCACACCTGCCGACGTACGTCGTCGTGGATTTCAGCGTTGATGCCAGCACGCTGGCAGGCATCGAGAAAGTCTTCCACGCGCGCGGAACGCTGCCCGTTGTACTCGCCGAATACGAGTCGCTGGAGCGCACCGACGTGGCGGACGACGCCGGGGGATTCGATGAACGCGGAAATAAAGCTCGATCCACCGAGGATGGATTCGGCCGGCAGGTGTTTGGCGAGAATTTCGTCCTTTGCCACGCCATTCTGGAACGAGATGACGGCTGCGCCCTGCTCTGCGACCGAACGGAGCGACGCGGCCACTTGCTCGGTGTCCCACAGCTTGACGGCAACGATGACGAGGTCGACTGGCGATAGCTGTTCAGGGCGTTCGACCAGCTTGGGTGAATCCAGATGGATGTCACCGCCCTCGCTCAGGATGCGCAACCCTTTGTCGCGCATGGCCGCCAGATGCGCACCACGCGCCACGAACGTGACGTCACAGCCAGCCTTAGCGAGTCGGGCACCGAAGTAACCGCCGACACCGCCCGCACCTACTACCGCAATTTTCATAGCTCTGTCTCCTCTGTTCGTTCTGCGTTGATAACAGGTCTTTCCATGCCCATCTGACTGCTGCGAATGTGGCTTATTGGAAGGTAATAATTCTGACGAAGCTCAGACAACTGAAATTCAGAGACGCCGCGCCGATTCATGCGTCTGCGTCCGCCTGCGCCTTGAGTTTGCGCCACAAGGTCACGCGGCTGACCCCCAGACGCCGGCACACCTCGTCTTGAGAATGGCGGGCCAGCAATCCACGAATGATATGCCCTTCCATTTGCTTGAGCGTGCCGGTGTCAGGGATGGTCAGCCGGGAATCAGGCCCGAGCGCGCCCGACTGCTGGTCCAGCACTTCGACGATATGCCGGGCTTCGATGCGCGCCAGTTTGAAGTAGGCCAGCACTTCGGCCACGTTATGCAATTGCCGGACATTGCCCGGCCACGCGTAACCGTGCAGCAGATCGCGTGCCTCGCGCTCAAGCGAACAGCCCTTCGCATCGACGCCCGGGAAGCCGCTCAGAAAGTGCAGGAACAGCGGGACGATGTCGTCGCGCCGCTCGCGCAATGGCGGCAGGTGCAGGCTCAGTACGTGGATCCGGTAGTACAGGTCCTCCCGAAAGAGCCCTTTGCGCACTTGCTCGAACAGATCACGGTGTGTCGCGCAGATGATGCGCACGTCGACGGGCACGATCTTGTCGTCGCCGATGCGCATGATTTCCTTTTCTTGCAGCACGCGCAGCAGGCGACTCTGGATCTCGGGCGCCAACTCGCCGATTTCGTCCAGGAACAAGGTACCGCCGTGCGCCAATTCAAAGAGCCCGGGCTTGCCACCCTTGCGCGCCCCGGTGAATGCGCCTTCGGCGTAGCCAAAGAGTTCGCTTTCGAGCAATGACGCAGGAATCGACGCCGTATTGACGGACACGAACGGGCCTTCCCTGCGCGGGCTGTGGTTATGCACGCTCTGCGCAAAGATCTCCTTGCCCGTGCCGGTCTCGCCGTGAATGAGCAGATTCGCATCGTAGGCGGCATAGGTCTTCGCCTTCTGGATGGTCGCCGCGAGCGCGTCGGAACAACCGACGATGTCATCGAATGACGCCTTGGCGCGCAGGCCGCGTCGGTGTGCAGAGATACGGATACGCGTTTCCGACGCCTGTATCTGGCTCACCGCCTGCAGGGTGATCACTTCGCCCCGCCGCTCTCCCGCGACTTCGAGCGGGATGATGCGTACGACGTAGCTGTTGTCCTGGATCGTGGCGATCTGTTCGCCGACGCCTTGCCCCAGCATTCTTGTGATCGCATCAAATCCGGGCTGGGTGGCGAAGATGCGGCGGGCCGCGCTGTTGTGAAAACGGACCTCCCGGTCGTTGTCGATGGCGAGGATGCCCTCGCCCACGTTGTCGATGATGGCGCCCAATTGCACCGCCTGAAGCTTTTCGTGCCTGCGGGCGCGAACCAGGCGCAACGCCTCTTCGAGGGCCGTGCGGATCGAGATGGCGTTGCTTTCCAGGAAGACCGCCGCGATGTTGCATTCGAGTGCGAAGTGATACGCCTGGCGGCAGCCGATGACCGCTTCGATACCCTGTTCGCGCAGGTCTGCAATGGCTTGCGCGATGCCGGCTTCGTCGGCGCACGCACGGAACGCGATGGTCGTGGCGCCGATGCGGAAGTCGCCCGTCAGCCCATCGAACAGATTCGCGCGGCTGACCACGCCGATGCGTGAAATGCCCTGCTGAGACAAGCTGCTGACGATGCCCAGCAAATCCTGGAGCGACAACGTCACTTCGATCACGCTGACATCGTCGCTGACGACGCCAGCAATGATCTGCGCGATACCGCCGCGGGACACCACCACTTCAATGCTATCGGCATAGCGCTGAATGATCTCGAGAGAATCTTCATCCCTCGCGGTCTCTACGGCGATTTCGATGCCCAGGTCACGCGCCACGCGTCGGACCATCTGCGCCATTGTCGGGGTGGGCGCCACAAACAGAATGGGTACGGCCTGCATGATCGGACGCGGCCGGTTGCCGATCGCACAGGGATCGACGCCAGCCATTTCGGAGAGTCACAGACCGCTCCATATTACGGATCTGAAATTCACGTATTTCAGATTTGAAACAAAAGAGTACGAATTTTCGCGCACGGCGCCTGAAAAGCCGGGTGGTCTGCGTCTTGCTTTTGCATCTGCGAACCGTCGCAGACTCTGCGACAGTCCATGCAAAACAAATAATGTGTAGGAGACGCGTTTATGCAGAACATTCTCTTCAGTCGCCGGCAGATCATCGCCTGTCTCATCGGTGGCGCCCTGGCAATCGCCGGGATGCCCAACGCAGAGGCCGCCCCCAAGTACACGATCAAGGTCGCGTACGAGAACAACCCCGGTGAGCCCATCGACAAGGCCATGCACGAGTGGGCCCGGCTCTTCAAGGACAAGACAAAGGGCGAAGGCGAGTTGCTGCTCTACCCGAGCTCGCAATTGGGTTCGAAGAAGGACGTCATGGAGCAGATGAAGATGGGCGCTGCGATGGTCACGCTGACCGACGGCGCTTTCTTCGCCGACTACGTGCCCGACTTCGCCATCATGATGGGACCGTATCTCGGCAAGGACTATACCGACGTCATCAAGCTGTCGAATTCGCCATGGTTCGCCGACATGTCGCAGCAACTGGACAAGAAGGGCTTTCACATCATCGCGGCGAACTGGCTGTACGGCTCGCGTCATATGGTCACCAAGAAGCCCGTCCGTACGCCGGCCGACCTCAAGGGCATGAAGATCCGCGTGCCCAATGCGCGCATCCAGATCGAAGCGATGAAAGCCATGGGCGCCACGCCGACGCCGATGCCGCTGGCCGAGGTATACCCGGCGCTGACCACCGGCGTCATCGATGGCGCAGAGAATCCCATCCCCGTGTTGTACGGGCAGAAGCACCACGAGCCCGCCAAGTACCTGATCCTCACCGGCCACCTGGACAACGTCACCAACCTGACGATCAGCCAGAAGTACTTCGAACGTCTGCCGGCCGATGTCAAGAAAGCACTGGTGGACACCTGCCTGCAGGCGGGTGACTTCATGACCCGCGTCACGCTGGAAGCCGAGAAGGACACCATCGAGAAGATGAAGAAAGAAGGCGTGACGGTGATCGAGGTCGACCGAAACCTGTTCCGCGAAGCCGCCAAGAGCACGTACACCAAGTTCCCCGAGTGGACGCCGGGTCTGTACGACAAGCTCCAGGATTACCTCAAGACGCACTGACGGCCCGCATCTCCGCCCCTCCGGGCGTCGGCCTGCCCGCGCCCGGAATCCATCGCCCGACGGCATGACACGTGCATTTTTGTCGGGACGCTTCTCTCGGAACGGAAGATATCCATGAAAAGACTGCTCGACAGCGCGGGAGACTGGGCCGCCAAGCTCGTCACCGTGCTCATCGTGGCGATCACCGTCATCGCCGTATTCATGCGCTATGCCCTGAACGATCCGCTGCAATGGGTGGAAGAGGTGCTCGTCACACTCTTCATGTGGATGATCATGCTCGGCGCGGCTTCGGCCATGCGCGTGCGAGGCCACGTCAGTATCGACGCCATCACCGGGCTCCTGCCTCCCGCCGGGCAACGTGCGGTACGCATTTTCAACGACGTGCTCGGCGCTGTGATCCTGATCGCACTGGGCTGGCTGGGTCTGGAGCTGACGCTGGACGCCGGCGACAAGATCACTCCGATTCTCGGCCTGCCATACACGTACATCGATATGGCCATGCCGGTCGGCTGTTTCTGGATGGCGTTGTACAGCCTCATACACCTGTACGCCGATCTGTTCCATCCGGACACCGTGGCGACAAACGACCAGCCCGGAGGCCATTGATCATGCTCATATCCCTTTGCTGCCTCGTCCTGCTGGTAGGCTTCGCCATCAACCTGCCAGTCTTTCTGTCGGTCACAGCGGCAGTGCTGACTTACTTCTTCCTGAGCCCCGAAGCGATGCCGGCAATTGCGGCACAGCGCTTCATCGGCGCGGCAGAAAACACCACACTGCTGGCCATTCCGTTCTTCATCTTGCTGGGCAACCTGCTCAACTACACGGGCATTACGCGTCGCATGCTGCGTCTGGCCGAAGTGCTCATGGGCCACTTTCGCGGCGGTCTGGCGCAGGCCAACGTACTGCTGTCGACCATGATGGGCGGACTGTCGGCGTCCAACCTCGCCGACTGCGCAATGCTGTGCAAGATGCTGGTGCCCGAGATGACCAAGCTCGGCTATGGGCGCGCATTCTCGGCGGCGGTCACGGCGGCCGGCTCGCTGATCACGCCCATCATTCCGCCCGGCATCGCACTGATCATTTACGGCTTCGTCGCCGACGTGTCGATCGGCAAGATGTTCCTGGCCGGCGTGATCCCCGGCATCCTGTGCTGTATCGCGTTGATGATCGCCATCGCATTCATCTCGCGTCGCCGCGGCTATAAGCCTGCACGCACGAGCGGCCCGACATGGGCCGAGTTCTGGGAAGCCTTCAAGGGTGCCTCGGCCGCGCTGGTGCTCATCGTGGTGATCATCGGTGGCATTCGCGTGGGCATGTTCACGCCGACCGAGGCGGGTGCCGTGGCGGTGATCTACGTCATCGGCATCGGCATGTTCGTATTCAAGGAAATGACACCGGGCCACATCCGTCTCGCCCTCATCGAGACGGCGCGCGCCACTGGCGGCATTCTGCTCATCATCATGGCTTGCTCAGCCTTTGCCTGGGTACTGACGTGGGAACGTGTCGCGCAGGACGTGGCGACCTTCGTCACCTCATTCGCGTCCAGTCCCGCGCAGTTCCTGATCGTGCTGAACGTATTCCTGCTCTTTCTGGGAATGTTCGTCGAAGGTACCGCCGCCATCATCGTGCTGGTGCCGTTGCTCATGCCGACGGTGCGCGCACTGGGCATCGACCCCGTGCAGTTCGGGCTGATCATGATTCTGAATCTGGCCATCGGATGCCTAACGCCACCGATGGGCACGGTGATGTTCATCGCCAATGCCATCACCGGTACCCGCGTGAGTGAATTCGTTCGCGAATCGCTACCGCTGCTGCTGGCGCTGCTGTGTGTGCTCGCGCTGGTGACTTTCGTGCCGGCCGTGTCGACCTTCCTGCCCTACCTGTAACCCATCGCCACGCCCTGTCGCCGAATCGGCACCAGGGCGCGGCGCACGCTTCTTCAATGACAGCGACATTATCTCGAGAGGATCATCAAACATGTGGAAAGACGACCAAGAGCTGTTCGCCCTGATGCGCGGCCAGCTCTTCACCGCCGTTGTCGGCGACATCCTCGACAACATGGGATTGCTGCATCAATTCCTCCAGCCGCAGATCAAGCCACTGTGCAAACGAATGGTAGTGGCTGGGCGTGCCATGCCGGTGCTGGAAGCCGACTATTTCGCCATGCGTGAGGAAAGCGGGCGCTTGCCTCTGTCCACGCAACCGTTCGGCATCATGTTCGCCGCGCTGGACGACCTCAAACAGGACGAGGTCTACATCACCACGGGCTCATCGCCACGCTACGCCCTCTGGGGCGGCCTGATGAGCACGCGGGCCATGCATCTCAAGGCTGCTGGCGTAGTGGCCGACGGTTACGTGCGCGATTCGGCCGAAATCGAAGAGATCGGTTTTCCGACCTTTTCGCTGGGCACCTATGCGCAGGACCAAGGGCAGCGCGGCAAGGTGGTGGATTTCCGGGTGCCGATCGAAATCAACAATATCCGTGTCCGTCCTGGCGACATCGTTTTCGGCGACCGCGACGGCGTGCTGATCGTGCCGCGGGAGGCCGAACGCGAAGCCATCTCTCTGGCGCTGGAGAAAGTCAGCACCGAAAGCGCCGTGCGCCGCGCCATCCGCGAGGGCATGAGCACCGTCGACGCCTTCGAGCGCTTCGGCGTGATGTAAGGAGGCCGCCATGAAAGCAGTCACCATCCAGGCGCCCAATGAAGCGGCCCTTTGCGATATCGAAGATACCGGCGTCTCCGCAGGCCAGGTAAAGCTGCGCGTGATGCGCGTCGGCCTGTGCGGCTCGGACCTGAACACCTATCGCGGCTACAACCCGCTGGTTTCCTACCCGCGGATTCCAGGACACGAGATCGGCGGCGAAGTCATCGCCGTCGGCGATGGCGTCACACGTTGCAGGATCGGCGATCGCGTAGTGGTATTGCCGTGCACGGAATGCGGCGAATGCAGCGCCTGCCGCAGCGGACGACCCAATGCCTGCCGCTACAACCAGACGCTCGGCGTGCAGCGCCAGGGCGGCATGTGCGAAACCCTGGTCGTACCCGCCCACAAGACGCTGGTGTGCAATGAATTGGGCTTCGACGAACTGGCGCTGGTCGAACCGCTCGCGGTCGGCATGCATGCAGCGCGCCGGGCGCAGATCAACGTGGGCGAGACGGTGGCCGTCTTCGGCTGCGGCGTCATTGGGCTGGGAGCCATGGCCGGCGCAGCGGCAATGGGGGCCCGCGTAGTGGCGATCGACATCGACGCACGCAAACACGACATCGCCATGGCATGCGGTGCCGCACGCTTCGTCAACAGCCAACAGGAAGACCTCGCCGCATTGGCGCAGAGCATCGATGGGGGACGCGGCCCCGCGGTCGTCATCGAAGCCGTCGGCAACGATGCCACCTTCGTCGAAGCCGTCAAACTCGCCGCCTTCGCTGCGCGCGTCGTATACGTCGGCTACGCCAAGAAGCCTGTCAGCTACGACAGCAGCCAGTTCGTGATGAAGGAACTCGACATCCGGGGCTCACGCAATGCCACCGCGGCGGACTTCAGCGCGGTGCTGACCCTGCTCGAACAGGGGCGCTACCCGACGCAGCAGATCGTCTCCGCCCATTACCCCCTGGCGCTGGCGCCGCAGGCGTTCGTCGACTGGGCTGCCGACCCGGGCGCATTCACCAAGATCCTCATCGACATCCAGTAATCACGAAAGACCATCATGAACGATTTGACAGCGTTTTCACTCAGCGGCAAGACCGCCCTCATTACCGGTGCTGGCAGCGGCCTCGGGCTGGCGATGGCCCGATGCATGATTGCCGCCGGCGCCCGCGTGGTGGTGGCAGACCTCAACGCCCAGATGGCGCAGGACGCGGCGCTCGAACTGGGGCCTCGGGCCAGTTGGAAAGCCTTCGACGTGAGCCATCCGCATCACGCGCAGAGCTTCGTAGACGAAGTGATCCGCGACGCTGGCAGCGTGGATATTCTCATCAACAACGCCGGCAATCACTGCAAGAAGCGCATCGAAGACATGAGCATCGAAGACTTTGAATCGGTGCTGGACGTTCACGTCGTGGGTGCATTCGGCCTGACGCGCGCTGTGGTGCCGCACATGAAGCAGCGCGGCAAAGGCTGCATTCTGTTTACAGCGTCGATGACGTCCTTCTTGGGCCAGCCGAACGTCACCGGCTACGCGGCGGCCAAATCGGCGTACCTGGGCATGATCCGGGCGCTGGCCACCGAGGTGTCGAGTGCCGGCATTCGCGTCAACGGCATCGCCCCCGGCTGGATCGACACCCCCATGCTGCGCAAGGCCATCGAGGGCGACGACGAACGCAAGAACAAAATCCTCGGCCGCACGCCGATGAAACGCTTCGGCGCGCCGGAAGATATCGGCTGGGCGGCCACCTATCTGGCGTCAGATGCGGCCAAGTTCGTCAACGGCCATGTGCTGGTGGTCGACGGCGGTGCGCTCATCGGTTTCTGAGGACGACATAATGGCTAAACGAGCGTTGCTGTTGAACGATGCCGACAACTGCGTAGTGGCCGTCGAACCGGTGAATGCCGGCGACGAAGTGATCTTCGAGGGTGGGCGCCTGACGGCCCAGAGCAGTATTGCCCTGGGCCATAAACTGGCCATCCGCCCCATCGCGAAGAAGGCCAAGGTCGTGAAATACGGCGCCTCCATCGGTTCGGCGCGCGCAGCGATCGCGCCAGGCGAGCACATCCACTCGCACAACCTGGCGAGCGACTACATCACCGGCTTTCACTTCGAAGGAGCGGGCGCCGC
Organism: Uliginosibacterium sp. sgz301328; assembly: GCF_041807905.1. Taxonomy (NCBI): domain Bacteria; kingdom Pseudomonadati; phylum Pseudomonadota; class Betaproteobacteria; order Rhodocyclales; family Zoogloeaceae; genus Uliginosibacterium; species Uliginosibacterium sp. sgz301328. The sequence goes on along the minus strand of NZ_JBGVSA010000005.1, from coordinate 143,771 downwards.
CACGACCGCAGAGCGCGTGGCCGACGCGCCACGCTCTGACAGTCCCACGCCTCTCGCCGAAGCACCGGCCCGGACGACGCCTCCGCGCGGGGCACCCAGGATTGCACCGGACAGGTTGATCTCGGGCTATCTCCGCAAAGACGGGCGGGTGGGCATTCGCAACCGCATCACCGTCATCTACCTCGTCGAATGCGCGCATCACGTTGCGCGGCAGATCGCCGAGGGATTCGGGGCGGACGTCGAATACCTCGGCTTCGCCGGGTGCTACCCCTCGGACTATGCGCATCGACTGGTGCGCGGACTCGCTACCCACCCGAACGTGGGTGGCGTGGTACTGGTGTCGTTGGGCTGCGAGTGCTTCGATCGTGTCAGGCTGGCAGCCGAGATCGAAGCCTCTGGCCGGCCCTGTGCAACGGTCGTGATCCAGGAGAATCGCGGCACGATCGGCAGTGTCACGGAAGGGCGGCGCCTGGTCGGCGAAATGCACGAGCAGATTGCGAACGCGCCGCGCAAGGCCATGACGCTTGCTGATCTGGTCATCGGCACGGTGTGCGGCGGCTCCGACGGTACCAGCGGCATCACCGGCAATCCGGCGGTGGGGCGCGCTTTCGACACGCTGCTCGCACATGGCGCAACCTGTCTGTTCGAGGAGAGCGGCGAATTGATCGGCTGCGAATCGCACATGATGGAGCGGGCGGCGACACCCGCCGCGCGCGACGCCATTGAGTCGGCCATGCGCAAGGCGTCGCAGTACTACAGCACGATGGGCCTGGGCAGTTTTTCGGATGGCAACGCCGTGGGCGGACTCACCACGCAGGAAGAGAAATCCCTCGGCGCCTATGCCAAATCGGGAGCCAGCCCGATCGCGGGCGTTCTTCTCCCCACCGAACATCCGGCGCAAGCGGGCCTATACCTGATGGACGTCGTACCCGACGGAGAGCCGCGGTTTGGCTACCCGAACATTTGCGACACAGCCGAGATCATCGAACTGATCGCCACTGGCTGCCATCTGGTGGTGTTCACCACTGGCCGCGGCTCGGTGATCGGCTCGGCCATTGCGCCAGTCATCAAGGTCTGCAACAACCCGGAGACCTACCGCAACATGGCCGACGACATGGACGTAGACGCTGGCAGGATCATCGACGGCGGCGCAACGCTGGATGAGGTTGCCGACGAGATCGTGACCCGCATCGTGGAAGTCGCTGCAGGCCAGCCCTCCTGCGGAGAGCGCCTGGGACACGTGGAGTACGCGCTCACGTACAAGCGCTTCGATTATCCGGACACCAGGGCCTGCCGGCTCTAGAACGAAAAAGGGCGACGAAACATCTGGCTTCGTCGCCCTTTTGGGTCCTCTCGGCACCGGCGGCATGCCGGTGCCGTCCACTCACATGATCGCGCCGATCTGCCAGGGCAGGAACTCGTTGGTACCGTAGCCGGCGATCTCGGAGGCAGTCTTTTCGCCCGAGGCGTAACGGATGATGGCGTCGAAGATGCGTTGGCTGATGTCCTCCATCGCAACGCCGTCGAGCATGTCGCCCGTGTTCACATCCATGTCTTCGCGCTGGCGGTTCCACAGGATGTTGTTGGTGGCGATCTTGATCGTCGGCACGCCTGCGCAACCGAAGGCCGAACCGCGACCGGTCGTGAAGCAGATGATCTGCGCGCCGCCGCCGGCCTGCCCCGTCGCGGAGACCGGGTCATACCCCGGCGTGTCCATGTACACAAAGCCCTTGGCAGTGACCGGCTCGGCGTACTCGTACACGGCATTCAGGTTGGTGGTGCCGCCCTTTGCAACCGCGCCCAGCGATTTTTCGAGGATGGTGGTGAGCCCGCCCGCCTTGTTGCCCACTGACGGGTTGTTATCCATCTGGCCCTTGTTGCGTTCGACGTAATCCTTCCACCACTCGATGCGATCGACCAGCTTCTGGGCAACCTCCGGCGATGCGGCGCGGCGGGTGAGCAAGTGCTCGGCGCCATAGATTTCGGGGGTCTCGGACAAGATCGCCGTGCCGCCGTGCGCCACCAGCATGTCCACCGCACCACCCAGAGCCGGGTTGGCGGTGATACCCGAATAACCGTCCGAACCACCGCAGTTCAGGCCGACGACAAGTTCCGACAACGGAGCCGGTTGGCGTGTGAAACTGTTGGCGTGGTCGAGCATGCCGATGACGGCTTCGATACCCTGGCGAATGGCGTGCGAGGTGCCGCCAAGCTCCTGGATGCTGACCGAATGCAGCATGCCGGGTTCGTGCTGATTCAGTTCCTTGATCAGCGGGCCGACCTGGTTGACTTCGCACCCCAGGCCGACGAACAGGACCCCGGCAAAGTTCGGGTGCGAGGCATAACCCAGCATGGTGCGGCGCAGAACCTCGAGTCCCTCGCCCGCGCCGCCGCCGCAACCCAGCGGATGCGACATCGGCACCACGCCGTCGACGTTCGGCCAGTTGGCAAGGCGTTCGTGCGTGAAATGATTGGCGATGGCGTGCACCACGGTGGCGGAACAATTCACCGACGCGATGACGCCGATGTAGTTGCGGGTGCCGATCTTGCCATTGGGGCGGTGATAGCCCATGAACGTGGCCGGCGTCGCGACCTTGCTCGAATCATGCTTGTCGGCGCAGAAAGCCAGATCGCGCTCGAACTCGCCCATCCCCAGGTTCTGCACGTGAACGTGCTTGCCCGCGCCGATGTCTTCTTTGGCAAAGCCGATGATCTGGTTATAACGACGCACGGCGTCGCCCGCCTTGATGTCATGAGCGGCGATCTTGTGACCGGGGGGAATCAGGTCGCGAACGACGAGGTCTTCGCTGTCGATGCGGTTGCCCGGCATGAGCTGCTGGGTGGCGATGATGACGTCGTCGTTCGGGTGCAGACGGACGATGGTTGAAGCTTGCATGATGGGGACTCCTCGCCGTAAGGAAACGGCGCCTGCTACGTTGTTAGACTCCGCACGCCTATCATTCGTCAGATGGTGGCGGAGTATTCGCTTGCAAGAGCCGGACCCATGAGGCCCGGCGCCGGCTGGCAGCCTGTTGCCGCGCGCAAGACGTCACCTTAGTACCACCGATGTGGCACGGCAACGCCGTCGGCGCACCTGCAACAGGCTTTTGCAGTTGTCAGACAGCCAGCTCTCTCATGGCCGTTTTCACGCCCTTGACCTTGATGTTGTCCAGCTCTTGCGTGACCACGTCGGTCAGGCCCTTGATGGCGTTGAGATCTTCGCCCCAGAGCCGCGCATCGGCCAGAACGCTCTTGACCAGCGCCGCCGTCGGCTGGCCCGGTTGCCAGTTGCGCCAGGCTTCGGACAACACGGCCAGCACTTCGGCGTTGTCCTTGATCGGGTACGGCTGGCCATCACGGTTGCCGACGTATTCGCCAGCCGCGTTGAAGCTGCCGTGATAGAAGTTCAGCAGCGCAGCCAGCGAAAAGCCCAGGCAAGCCGGCGAGATACCGCGATCGGCGGCGAAATCCTTCACCGTCGGCAGCACGCGCACTTGCCACTTCGAAACCGAGTTCAGCGCGATCGAGATCAGCTCGTGGCGGATGAACGGGTTGGCAAAACGCTCCATGATGGTGGCGGCGTATTGCTTGCGCTCGGCGTCGGCCAGCGGCACGAACGGCACGATCTCTTCGAACATCAGCTTGTCGAGGTACTTGGAGACGACTTCGTCGTCGATCATGCCCTTGACGGTGTCGATGCCGGCCGTATAGGCGGCCAGCGCGCTGGCAGTATGCGCGCCGTTCAGGATACGAACCTTGCGGGTGCGGTAGGGACGCAGATCGTCGGTCCACACCACGTCCAGGCCAGCCTTGGCCAGCGGGAATTCGTCAGACAGCGCCTGCAGGCGCTCGCGCGGGCCTTCGATCACCCACAGGTGGAACGGCTCGGCCGCCACCATCAGCGGATCGGTGTAACCCAGTTCGGCATACAGCGCGTCGGCCTCGCCCGCCGGGAAGCCCGGGACGATGCGATCGACCAGCGTATTCAGGAAGACGTTGTCGCGCTCGACCCACTGGACGAATTCCGCCGGCAGGTTCCAGGCTGCGGCATGCTGCAGCACGTAGCGGCGCAGGTTGGTGCCGTTGGCTTCGATCAGTTCGCAGGGCAGGAAGACGAGACCAGTCTTGGCGGTGCCGCCCAGTTGGACGAAGCGGTGGTACAGGAGTGCGGTGACCTTGGCCGGGAAGTTGTTCGGGCACTTGCCGGATTCGAGCGCTTCTTCAGCGTAGGCGATACCGGCTTCGGTGGTGTTGGAGACCACGAAACGCAGGCTCGGATCGGCCGCGCAAGCCAGGAAGGCGTCCCACTCCGCGTAGGGATTCATCGCCTTGTCGACGCAGGTGATGAGACGACGCGAGGTCACTTGCTTGCCCTGCTGCACACCGCGCAGCAGCACAGTGTAGAGCCCTTCCTGGGCGGTAATCTTGTCAGTACAGCCAACGGGCAACGGGCTGGCGATCGTGACGCGGCCATTGAACTTGCCGGTGCCGTTGGTGACGTCGACCATCCATTCGACGAAAGCACGCAGGAAGTTGCCGTCACCGATCTGCAGGATGCGCGTGACAGGCAGGTCGTTGGGGGCAGCGGCTTCGACGCCGGCGTTCAGGGCCGACAGGGTTTGGCGATTCAGGCTCGGCACAGCAGATTCTCCTCGACAAAACGTACGCGCCGGGACCCGGCGCGCCTGTTATCAGAAGGCGCCAGCTCCCGGCGCCCTCACAAGTCCGACAACTATCGGAAAAACCGACCAATTCTAGCCGCCTAGCCTGACAAAAGCCATGCGCTAGGACAGCGTTGTCAGGAAAAGAAAAACACCGGCATTGCTTCGCGCGGGATGATCGCGCCCGGGTGCTGAACGACGATGGAAGCAATCTTGTTGCCCGAGCGTGCGGCGGTTTCGGGCGGCTGGCCCTGCAGGCGCGCGGCGAGGTAGCCACCGGCAAAGGAATCCCCTGCGCCAGTCGTGTCGACCACCTTCGGTACCTTGAAGGTTGGCACGATGATCGGCTCCATGCCACGAATGCGCACGATGGTCGGATCGACACCGCGCTTGATGACCACCTCGTCGGGCGGCAGCGAGTAGCAGTGCGCGAGTGCGGATTCTTCGTCGGCGATGTCGTAGATGGCCTGGTTGTCTTCCAGCGTGATCATGACCATGTCGGAGGTGGCGAAGGCGCGGTCGTACCATTTGGTCGCGTCGGCATCGGCCATCCACAGGCGCTTGCGGAAGTTGTTGTCGAAGAACACCTTGCCACCGCGCGCGCGCAGGCGATCGACGAAAGAGAACAGGCGTTCGCGCCCTTCGGGCGGCAGCACGGCCAGGCTGATACCGCTGTAGTAGAAAGCGTCGAGAGACTCGATGCGGTCTTCCAGCGCACTGGCCTGGCCTTCGTGGAAGTAATCCTTGGCAGCGCTCATGTCGCGCCAATAGTAGAAAGTGCGTTCGCCGGCGTCGTCGACCTGGATGGTGTACAGGCCGGGCATCTTGCCCTCGTCGCGCGCCACCATGCTGACGTCGATGCCTTCGAGTTGCCAGGCCGCAACCATGGCGTCGCTGTAGGCGTCGGTACCGAGCTGCGTGGCGTAGGACACTTCGATGCCCGCGTCAGCGCCGAGCCGCGCCAGATAAACCGCCGTATTGAGCGTATCGCCACCAAAGTTCTGCTGCATGGTGCCGAACATCTGGCCACGCATCTCGATCATGCACTCGCCGAACAGCGCAATACGACACTTATTGTTCATTGCTCCGACCTGAATTGGGTGTGAAGTAGGGGGAATTATTGTCCGAGAGACAGAGTTTTTGCCCATCACGAACGGCAAAACCGATAAACCTGAACGATAGCAATTTCTGAGATCGTTGTAAGGTGGCGGCCTGACCCATTAGACATGGATCAATGACGCCCGGTAGCACATCGTTATATCGCGCACGCGAGCTTCGCCAGCACATCGGCGCGCAGGCCGCCTAATATAACCGGCCCGCCTGCGGTACCGGCGCCGCGCCGCCGAAAGGCCGGCGAATTCACGGAGAGACACAATCGTGCACATCCACGCACGCGCCCTGAAGTATTTCGACACGATCCGGCGTTGCGGGTCCATCCGCGGTGCAGCACGGCAGTTGCACGTTGCCTCGTCGGCGCTCAACCGGCAGTTGCTGCAACTGGAGGACGAAATCGGCTTTCCGCTCTTCGAGCGCATGGCCGACGGCCTCAAGCTGACCCCTGCTGGCGAGGTCTTCTCTCGCCACGTGATCTCGGTGCTGCAGGAAGAACAGCGCCTGCAGCACGAGCTCGACGCCCTGCGCGGCATCCGTCGCGGCGAATTGTCGGTGGTGTCGATCGAAGGCGTGAACGCCGACGTGCTGCCCGCTGTGCTGGAGCGCATGCTCACGCGTCATCCACAGGTGCGGATCAGCGTGCGCACCGCCGGGTCCCAGCAGGCCGCGCAGGCCGTGGCACAGGCCGATGCGGATGTCGCCATCAGTTTTTCGATCGAACGCGACGCCGCCCTGCATCAATTCGCCCTGGCCCGCTTCCAGATGGGCGCTGTCGTGCGCCCCGACCACCCGCTGGCCTCGCTCGACACGGTGAGCTTCGCGGAATGCGCACGCTATCCGCTGATCATGGCAAGTCCGGAACTATCGATCCACGCTGCGCTGCGCCCCATCGTCGCGCATCACAAGAAGCCGCTCACCATCCTGACCGAGACCTCGTCGCTCGAGCTCGCCAAGAGCATTGCAGCGCGCGGCATCGGCGTCGCTTTCCAGACGCGCGTGGGCCTTGAGCGCGATCTGCGCGAAGGACGCCTTGCCTTCGTTCCGCTGCGTGCGCCGGAGCCGGTTATCTGCGACCTGGGCATCTACGTGCGTGCGGGACGCGCCCTGCCCCCCGCGCTGGATGCGTTCATCCGCCTGCTCACCGAGGAACTGGATTCGCGCAGCCTCATCGATCGCGCGCCGATCGAACCGCCACACGCCCCCGGCCAAAGCTCGGTGGCGACCCCATCCGGCGCATAGCGGATATTCGCCGGCTGGATATCGCCACGCGATCGAGCGCCAGCCGCGGCGATCGGCGCTGCGCTCGCAGTCCGTCGTGCCGACGCGGCAGGACCGTGCCGTGGCCTGGTCGCCGCGCCCGTCGCATATCGCGCTGGCCGTATACCGGCGGGTCCGTTCATATCGATTCCCGCATAACACTTGTGCGCCAGCGTTCGCCTGATGCCGTTTCGGCATCACCCCAGGCAAAAAACGGCGCTACCTCGCCAATCCGGCCGCTTCATAGACTGGGCTCCAACAAGAGAACACACGGAGCCCCAGCATGCACAAAGAATCGACCGCCGTCCGGCCGGCGCCCACGCTGCCCCTCATCGACGTCGCGGCGCTGCGCGACGGAGACGCGGCGGCTCGCCATGCAGTGGGTCGCCAGTTGCGGGACGCCTGCGAGACGCGCGGCTTCTTCTACATCCGCAACCACGGCATTGCACCCGAGCTGATTGATCGCGCATTTGACGAAGCGGAGCGCTTCTTCGACCAACCAATGGACGACAAACTGGCGCTCAACAAGGCGCTGTCGCGATGCAATCGCGGCTATGAGCCGCTGCGCGCACAAACGCTGGAGCGTGACGCCCCGCCCGACCTGAAAGAGGGTTTCTACATCGGGCAGGATTTGACCGAAGACGATCCTCGCGTGCGCGCCGGCAAGTTCAATCACGGCCCCAACATGTGGCCCGAAGGCTTGCCCGGTTTCCGCTCCACGATGGAGGCGTACTTCACCGAAGTGTTCGCGCTCGGCGAAGTCCTGATGCGCGGGCTCGCCCTATCGCTAGATCTGCCCGAACACCATTTCCGTCCGTTCCTCGCGGATGCCATGGCCACGCTGCGCCTGCTGCACTACCCGCCGCAGCCACCCAACCCATCGCCGGGCGAAAAAGGCTGCGGTGCGCACACCGATTTCGGCAGCCTCACGCTGCTCATGCAGGACGACTCGGGCGGCCTGCAAGTGTGGGACGCGGCCTCTAGCGGCTGGATCGACGCGCCCCCCGTGCCCGGCACCTACGTGGTCAACATCGGCGACCTCATCGCCCGCTGGACCAACGGGCGCTATCGCTCGACCCTGCACCGGGTCATCAACGTGTCGGGCCGCGAGCGGCATTCGATCCCGTTCTTCCTGACCGGCAATCCGGACCACGTCGTCGAATGCCTGCCGACCTGCCTCGCGCCCGGTGAGCTTCCATTGCATCCGCCCATCACCGTCGAACAGCACCTGGCCGAGTGCTATCGCCGCACCTACGCGTGAGGACATCGTCATGACACGCAACATGCTGCTCATTCACGGTGCCTGGCAGGGCGCATGGTCATTCGATGCCTGGCGGCCGGAGATGGCGCGCCGCGGCTGGAATATCACTGCCGTCGATCTGCCGGGCAATGGCTGGGGACCACATGCTCACGATTCCGCGTCGTTGGAGGAATACGTTGCCGCTGCCTTGCATGCGCTGGCGCGCTTCGACGGCCCCGCGGTCGTGGTGGGTCACAGCGGAGGTGGCATCACCGCGTCTCAGCTCGCGGAAGTGGCCCCCGATCGCGTCGCCGCACTCGTATATCTGGCGGGCATGATGCTGCCCTCGGGCATGTCCTTCGGCAAGCTTATCGACCTGTGCCAGCAGGACGATCCGCTGGCCGATCTGGATGGCATCGCGCCGTTTCTGGAGTGGTCCGACGACGGCCGCTTCACCACTGCCCCCGCCGTGGCGGCGCGCCAGATCTTTGTCCCGGACTGCGAACCAGACGCCGCTGCGCGGGCCGTGTCGCTATTGCGTCCGCAACCGGAGAGTGGCCGAAAGATGGCGCCCCGACTCACGACGCAGCGCTACGGCCGCGTGCCGCGTCTCTACGTGCAAGCGCTGCAGGATCGCTCGGTGGTCCCGCCTCTGCAGCAGAAGATGCTGGCGCTCTCGCCGGGCGCCACGGTCATCGAGATGGATTGTGGACACGTTCCGCAACTGGCCCGGCCGCAGGAACTGGCCGTACGTCTTCATGCTGCGCTGGAGGAAATGCTCGCCACCAGCACGACCGCAGATGCCTGAGCAACGCAGCACCGATCCCGACATCACTCATCCCGACAGGAGTCCATCATGAATCACAGCAAAAAACTGATCGCCGCTGCGCTGCTCGCATTCGGCATGAGCGCGGCGCACGCCGCCGACAAGGTCGTCATGCAGCTCGACTGGCTGCCCGGCGGCGACAAGGCGTTCTCGTACGTCGGCGTCAAGGAAGGCTACTTCGCCGCGGAAGGACTGGAAGTGCAGATCCTCCCGGGGCGCGGTTCGTCCGACGCCATCACCAAGGTCGCCACGGGCAACGCCGACGTGGGCGGTGGCGGACTGGCCGCGCTGATGATGGCCGCCGCAGAGAGCAACGCACCGGTCAAGGCGATCATGTCGCTCTATTCCAAGCAGCCCGATGCGCTTTTCACCGCCAAGGGCAGCGGCATCGACAGCATCAAATCGATCGCCGGCAAGACGGTCGCGACGCCGACGTTCTCATCATCGAACGCGCTGTGGCCGGTCGTGCTTGAAGCCAATGGCATCGATCCGTCGAAGGTGAAGCTGCTCAAGGTCGACCCGAGCGCGCTGGCGCCGATGCTGGCGCAGGGCAAGGTCGACGCAACCATCAACTGGGTGACCGTCGCCCCGGCCTTCGACAAAGTGCTGGGCCAGGCCGGCAAGCAACTGGCGGTGGTGCCGTGGTCGAACTTCGGCCTGGACGGTTACGGCTATTCGATGTTCGCCTCCGACAAAATGATCAAGGAGCGCCCTGAAGTGCTGCGCCGCTTCATGCGCGCATTCAGGAAGTCGGTCGACTTCGCGTTGGCCAATCCGGCCAAGGCCGCGGCGGACCTCAAGGCGATGGTGCCCGAAGCCGACGTCGCCACGCTGGAAGCCGAACTGCGTGCATCGATTCCGCTGATCCAGAACGACATCTCCAAACGCGATGGCGTCGGCATATTCGAACCAAAGCTGCTGGCCGCGACCTGGACCTGGGTGGCCAAGTCGATGGACTACGCGCCGAACAAGATCGACCCCGAGAAAATCGTCGATCGCAGCTTCCTGCCCAAATAGTCGCGCAATGCTCCAGGCGCCGCGCGGGCGGCGCCTCACAACGAGAAGTGCCGGCACCGCGCGTGATGGCACCAACCCCGGCGCTCTGGCGCCCAGAGAAAGACCCGACTGTCATGGGATACGTCATCGAGCTGGACGGTGTCACGCAGACTTTCGTCTCCAGCGACGGCAGCCCCGTCACCGCACTGGACAACGTCAATCTGTCGCTCAACAGGCACGAATTCGTCGCCGTCATCGGCCCTTCGGGCTGCGGAAAATCCACCATCCTGCGGTTGATCGCCGGGCTGCTCCGGCCGAGCGCGGGCACCGTGTCGATCTACGATCTGCCTGTCACCGAGCCCCGTGACGAGATCGGCGTAGTGTTTCAGAAGCCGACCTTGCTACCGTGGCTGTCTGTGCTCGACAACATCACCTTTCCGATGAAGCACAAGTACGGCCGCGTGGACGATCGCGACAAGGAGCGCGCGCGAGAGCTGCTGGCAATGATCGGACTGCGCGATTTCGCCGCCAAGCGCCCGAACGAACTGTCCGGCGGCATGCAGCAGCGCGTGGCCATCGCGCGATCGCTGTTGCATGACCCAGACATTCTGCTGATGGACGAACCGTTCTCCGCGCTCGATGCGCTGACGCGCGACGAAATGAGCTTCGAACTGCTGAGAATCTGGAGCGAGCGCCCCAAGACGGTGGTCTTCGTGACCCACTCGATCCAGGAGGCGCTGCTGCTGTCCGATCGCATCGTGGTAATGAGCGCGCGCCCCGGGCGTGTGGCCGAGATCATCGACGTGCCGCTGGCCCGCCCGCGCAACCTGCAGACGCTGTCCGACCCTGTGTTCCATGAACTCGCCAACGAAATCCGCGTGAAGGTCTTCTCGCGCAAGCCGGAGTGAACGCCATGAGAAACCTGCTCGACCGATTCGCGCCGGTGCTGGCATTCGTGCTGGTACTGGCGGTGTGGGAGGCGGCCTGCCGGCTGTTCCGCATTCCTGTCTTCGTTCTCCCCGCGCCCAGTGCCGTCGCCATATCGGTGGGCGAACTGGGTGCCTCGCGCTGGGCGGAACATACGCTCGCCACGCTTAGCGTCGCGTTGACCGGCTACGTCGTAGCGATTCTGTTGGCCTTGCCGCTGGCAATCGCCATCACCGGGTCGCGCTTTCTGTCGCGCACCTTGTTGCCGTGGCTGATCGTGATCCAGTCGACGCCGATCGTCGCCATTGCGCCGATCATCGTCGTGACGCTCGGCGCAGGCATGCTGCCGCGCGTGGTCATCACGACGTTGATCGCCTTCTTTCCGTTGGTCATCTCCACCGCCACGGGGCTTGCTTCGGTGCCGGCGGAACTGATCGAGCTGTCGCGCTCGTTGCGCGCCGGCCGTAGCCGCGAGTACTGGCAGATCCGCATGCCCTATGCGATCCCATACATCTTCAGCGCGCTGAAGGTCGCCATCACGCTGGCGGTGATCGGCGCGGTGGTGGCGGAATTCGTGGCGGCGGAAAAGGGCTTGGGCTACCTGATCCTGTTTTCGACGTCGTCGTTCAAGGTGCCGGTGGCATTCGCAGCGCTGGCTCTGCTGGTGAGTTGCAGCCTGGCGCTGTTCGCGCTGATCGGCTGGCTGCATCGCAGGCTGTTTCCGTGGAGCCTGGGCAAGGCGGACTGACTGCCGTCCGCGTCAGGACAGGAGCAGAGAGAGGGCGGACACGTCGTCGTGCGCAGCGGTCCCCTGGAGATGATCGTCGAGGCCACGCCGGAGCATGGACAGCGGATCGCCCCCTTGAGCGAGCGCGGCATCGACGCCCCGAGCGCCGAACATCTCGCCCGCCGCATTGGTGGCTTCGATGACGCCATCCGAACACAGCAACAAGCGTTCGCCCGACTGCCATTCGAAGGTGGCCGGGCGGCAGTCGTCGGGCTCGAACCCGGTCACGCCGAGCGGCAGATGGGCCGACGCAAAACGGCGGCGCAGTTTGCCGTGACCGTCGAGCAGGAGTATGTCGGGAACCCCGCCGACCCACACTTCGCCGTAGCGTTGCGCAACATCGAGGCGCACAAGACCGACCGACACGAAGCGATCGCTCGGCAGCAACGCGCGCAAGGCCTCGTTGATCGACATGACTGCATCATGCAGCGACAGGTCGGCTTCGACCGCACGGTAGAAGTGGTTGGCCAGCGACAGGCCACTCACCGCGGCTGCCAGCCCATGCCCGGTGGCATCGGCGAGCAAGCCGTAGAGTCGCCCCGACGGTGAACGTCCGGTCAGCACCATGTCGCCCGAAAAGCGCTGGGCCGGCATGAGCACCCATTCGACACCGGGCGCGGCTACGTGCTTGTGGCGCAACAGGCGATCGATGAGATCCTTGGCGAGTTCGGCTTCGTCCTCTGCTTCGTCGTGGTATTCCTGCAGGCGCTGGGCGTGCGTGGCCAGTTCGCGCTCGATGCGACGACGCTCAGTAATGTCGCGCACCACGGCGATGAAGAGTCGCCCCTCTTCCACATCGAGTTCGCTGATGCGTAGCTCGATGGGGAATTGGCGGCCGTCGAGCGACTGCGCTGTCATCTCGCGCATGCCGCCGATGAAATCAGCATGCCCCTGTCCTTCAACGCAGGCCAGGAACCGTTCCATGAAACACGTCCGCTCGCGTTCGACGATGAAGGCGGCGATCGAAGCATCGACAGCCGCTGCGCGCTCCACGCCAAACAAATGAGACGCCGCGACGTTGCAGTCGACAATGCGCCCCTCGACGTTGAAGGTGATGATGCCGTCGCCCACGGCATCGGACACCACGCGCTCACGGGCAGCGGCGTCTTCGCGTGCACGCTGGAAACCGAGCATGCGCGAAAGCGTACGCATCTTGGCCGCGAAGACCTTGTATGACAGCGGCTTGGTGAGATAGTCGTCGGCGCCGGCTTCGAGCCCCTGCACAAGATCGGATTCGGCCCCCATCGCCGACACAATGACAATGGGCGTCCAACGGCGGGAGGGCAGTTCGCGGATGCGCTCGATGGCCGAATATCCATCCATGAACGGCATCATCACGTCCATGAGCACGATATCGGGCGCGGCATCCTTGAAAATGCGGATCGCCTGGTGGCCATTCTCCGCCATCAGCGCCTCGAACCCCAGGCGCGTCAGGTAAGCACGCAGCAGCGCGCGGTTGCCGGGATTATCGTCAACCACCAGTACACGAAAAGAAGGGCGGGCTACTTTCACAAAACCTGTCGTCGGCGCAGTCTGCGCAAGAGTCCCTAGTGTAACGATCGCGCCCGCGTTGCCGCCGCGACGGACCGTAAAGAATCGTTATTTTGGCCGGGCGCGATACCGCACTTCGACGCTGTTCCCGGGCTCGATATAGCGCAGATCATTGAATGCCAGCCGGCGGGCGAGCGCAATCCCGCGCCCATTGGGCGCAAAGGCCCGGGCGGGATCGAGTTCGAGGAACGGCCCCCACACGAAGCCGGCCCCCTCGTCGGTGATGCGCACGCGCCAGTCTTCCCCTTCGCGCACCACGTCGAGCCACACACGTTTGCCAACGTTCTCGGGCAACGCCTGGCGGCGCTCGATCTCTGTCGCCCACGTGTCGGCCTCGACCAACGCCGCCTTGCCCGCCAGATCGATGCCCAGATTGCCGTGCTCGATGCCATTGACCATCAGCTCCGACAAGCCCAGCGCAACGCTTTCCGGGTCGTCCGCCGCCGAAGCCAGCAGGGCCGCCAGGGCCAGCGCCTCTTCGGGTGTGCCGATGGCGAAACTGGCGCGCCCCATCATTCCGACCGCCGCGGCGCGCAACGCGGAGAGTTGCGTGAGCTCCTTCCAACGAGCCCGTTCGATCAGGGCCGAGCCGACAATCGCGAGCAGCGTGGTCGGCGCGAACGGTTTGACGAGGTAGTAATAGGCGCCGGCTTCCAGGCCTTCGCGCACGTCGCTGTTGCTGCCCGCCGCCGTCTGCATGATGACTGGCAGCCCGCGCAGGCGCGGATCGGCCTTGATCCGCCGCAGCAGCGCCAGCCCGTCGAGCCCCGGCATCATGCGATCGAGGATGATCAGGTCGAAACGCTCGGGCGCGGCATCGAGCTGTGCCCACGCGGCCTCGCCATCGCCTTCGCTTTGCAGCCGATGTCCGCCGTCGGACAGGAACTCGGCGATGATTTCGAGATTCAGCGGTTCGTCATCTACAACCAGAATCGACGCTTTGGTCATGCGGCTCGCTCCAGGTTGGCCGGGCCCCTGCCAGCGTCGAGCCTGGGCAGGCGCACCACGAATTCGGCTCCGCAGACTTGTCCATGGCGGGCGAATATTTCGCCGCCGTGCGCAGCGACGATCTCACGGCTGATCGCCAGCCCCAGGCCCGTGCCACCGGCGCCGGTGCGCGTGCGGCTGCCCTGGACGAATTTGTCGAAGATCGTATCCAGGTCGCCCGGCGCAATGCCTACGCCCTCGTCGGCGACCACGCATTCGACGACATTGTCCTGCGCATGCAAGGTCACAGCGATGCGCCGTTCCTGCAGCGAGAACTTGATCGCGTTGGCCAGCAGATTGCGGATGACCTGCGCGATGCGCAACCGATCGGCCAGTACGAGCGGTACGTCGGGCGCCGCTGCAAACGTGAGTTTGAGCGAGTTGGCGATCAGCAAGGCTTCGAACTCGCGGAGCACTTCTCCAACGACCTCCCGCAGATCGACAGGCTCGCGGCTGATCGGCATCGTGCCCGACTCCAGCTTGGAGAGATCGAGCAGATCGTTGAGCAGGACCATGAGCCGCTCGCCGCTGCTGCGAATACGCGAGAAATAGTCGCGCAGCCGGGCGGCCGGGATCGTCTCTGCGCGCTGCTCGCCCAACAGCGCGAAACTCAGAACCGCATGCATGGGCGTGCGCAATTCGTGCGACATGTTGGCAAGGAAAGTGGACTTGGCTTCGGACGCTCGCTCGGCGGCTTCCTTCGCGCCCATCAGGTCGGCCGTCTGTTCGCGCACGAGCTCGCGCAGATGGTCGCGGTGTCGTCGCAACTCGGCATCGGCCGCGCGCTGGGCCGACACGTCCTGCACGAGCCCCCAGATCTGCGGCTGCATCTCCGGTCCCGTGACGAGCGCCGCGCCAAGCATGAGCGGGACGTGCGAACCGTCGCGCCGTCGCCCCATGCACGGGAAAGGCTCGCAATAGCCCTGACGGAAGAGTTCGAGCATCTTGGCCTGTTCGCGCTCGCTCGATGCATCGAACAGCAGGTCGCGGTACGACAGGTCCAACAATTCGTCCTGCGTGTAGCCCCCAAGTCCGAGCAAGTAAGGATTGGCGGTAAGAAATCGGCCCCGCACGTCGAGTAACGCGATGCCCAACGGCGCGTTCTGCATGAGCATCGAGAATCGGTGCAGCGTGCGGCGCAAGTCGCGCTCGGTCTCGCGCAACTCGGTAATGTCGGTGTTGATGCCGATCACTACCGGCGCGCCATCGGGGCCGGTGGTCAGCGCCTTGCGCACCAGCGAATGCGATCGGCGCCCGTCGACATCGACATGCACCTGCTCTTCTTCGTGGATGCCATGCACTTGCTGGCTGAACAGATTGTCCTCGGCGGCTTCGACGGAGTGCGTCATGGCGGGCGCGAATTCACCGACGCGCTTGCCGATCACCTCGCCGCTGCTCACAACCCCAAGCGTTTCGACATGTGCCCGGTTGGTCATGACGTAGCGATGCTGCCGGTCCTTGATGTAGAGCGGATTCGGAACCATGTCGAAGACGCGCTGCAGGAAGGCGCGCAAGGCGGATTGACGCTCTTGCTCTTCATGCAGCAGAGTCAGGTCTTCGTAGGCGGTAACGACGGCCGGCGCCCCTTCCGGCCCTTCGATGCGTGTCTTGGTGACGCGATAGTAATGGCGAGTGCCGTCTACGCTGGCGAGCCACTCATTGGCGACCTGCGGCTGCCCGGTCTCGAGCACGAGACGATCCAGCACTTCAGCGCGCTCGCCGTCGCGGTCGCCCACGAGTTCGCTCGCACTGCTGCCCACCAGCACTTCGCGTTTGCCACGGGAGACGCGGACAAAGCTCTCATTGACCTCGACGAACTGAAGATCTTCGTTCTTGACGGACACCGGCGTCGGCAAGGATTCGAACAAGCGCTGGAGAAAGGCCGCACGGGCCGGTGATGACACTGTCGCCTCGCGCCACAGCAGCCCGGCGGCCAGCAACGCCATCGCAAAGGTGATGGTCTGCAATACCAGTGGCGGCCATGGCAACGCAATTGCCGACACGGCCAGCACCAGCAATAGCACGGCACCGACGCGGCGCACGATCATGGGTGCAGGATGACGCCGGCCATGGCATCGATAACGGCCCCGGCTTCGCCGAGCGCCTCGCGCAACTCGATGGTGACGCTGTCATGGCGGGCACGCAGCGCATCGAGCATCACCGGCACGTCGCGTCGAACGTGGCCGCCCTGGGCAAGGAATACCGGAACGATCACGACGTGCCTGGCGCCAGCGGCAATGGCCTCTTCGACCGCCTCGGTCAGCGTCGGCGACATGAATTCGAGGAACGCGATGCGCACATCGGCATGGGGGTCCTGTGTGCGCACCGCGATCGCCAGCCGTTCGAGCGGACGCGCCCACGCGGCGTCGCGCGCCCCATGACCGAAGAGGATGTATGCGGCTTCAGGCCGGGACATGTTCGCGCTCTTTGCCGACCTGGGCGGCAATCCGGGCCAGCACGCGCGAGGCCGCCATGAAGCCCGCCACCGCCGTCACCGTGACGGCCGAGCCGTAGCCCGCGCACGACAATCCCTGGGGCGCCGAATCGGTAATGCACGCGTCGGGCTGCTGCAGCGGCTCGCTGGAATAGACCGCTTCAATGCCGAAGCGGGCCGAACGCCCCTTGCCGGGCTTGGGAAAACCATGCTCCTTGCGCAGCCGCGAGCGGACCTTGGCAAGCAGTGGATCCTGCTCGGTGCTCGACAGGTCGGCCACGGTCAGACGGGTCGGGTCCGCCTTGCCGCCTGCGCCGCCACACATGACGAGCGGCACATTGCGATCGCGACACCATGCCGCCATGGCAACCTTCACGCCGACGTTGTCGATGGCGTCGAGCACCATGTCGTGCCCGGACAGAAGCGCCTCGAGATTGTCCGGCGAGACGAAATCCTCGACCGCCGTCACGGTGCAACGCGGATTGATCGCCAGGATGCGGTCACGCATGGCGTCGACCTTGGCCATGCCATAGGCATTGCCGAGCGCGTGTATCTGCCGGTTGGTGTTGGACTCGGCAATCATGTCCAGATCGATCAGCGTCATGTGGCCGACCGCGCTACGTGCCAACGCTTCGGCGGCCCAGGAACCGACGCCGCCGATTCCCACCACGCACACACGCGCAGCGGCAAAGCGATCGGCCGCTTCTTGGCCGTACAGCCGGACGACGCCGCCGAAGCGGCGCCCATGGTCGATGTGTTCAGACGACGATGACATCTTCTTGAGTAATCAGTTGGATTCTTGCTTTCTCAGCCGCGCGAAGGTCTTGCGGAATTTTTCCAGCTTGGGCGCCACGACGTAAGTGCAATATGCCTGCTCCGGATGGCGGCGGAAATACTCGCGGTGATACGCCTCGGCTTCGTAGAACGCGCTGGCCGGCGCGATGATCGTCACGATGGGGCGGTCGTAGGCACGGCGCTCGGTGAGCTCCGCCACGATCCGCTCGGCTTCGGTTCGCTGGGCTTCGTCAGTCCAGTAGATGGCCGAACGGTACTGCGTGCCAACGTCATTGCCTTGCCGGTTGAGCTGCGTCGGATCATGGATCACGAAGAAGATCTCGAGCAACTCACGATAGCTCACTACGTCGCCATCGAAGGTGATCCGCACCGCCTCGGCGTGGCCGCTCGTGCCGGTGCACACGGTCTCGTAGTCCGGATCGGGCAGGTCGCCATCGGTGTAGCCCGACGAAACGGCCTGGACGCCGTCGACTTCTTCGTAGACCGCCTCCAGGCACCAGAAGCAGCCGCCGGCGAAAATCGCTGTCTGCATGTTCATGTGACGAAGCTCCCGGTCAGTGGCGCAGAGTAGCCAATCGGCGCCGGATGGTTTGTGCCCATGTGTGTCGGCCCCGACGGACACGATACGGCGGGAATGATAGGCGGATTTGTGGAGGGATGCGCGATCCGGCGAGCTCGCTCGCGTCAGAAAGCGATGGCGATCGACAGATGCAGGCGGAGGCGCCGGTCGTCGTAGCCGTACGCCAGGTCGACCGCCAGCGGACCGGCCGGACTCCTCCAGCGCACGCCAGTGCCAATGCCGAGCTTGAAGTCGAAACCCTTGAGTTCGTCGGCCGCATTGCCGGCGTCGACGAATGCGGCAATGCCGAGGTTGCCCTTCATCCAGTGGGTGTACTCGACCGAGCCCACCGCCATGTAGCGACCGCCGACCGTGGCGTCGGCATCCTTCACGCCAAGACTGAGGTAGCTGTAGCCACGCACGGTTTGCGCGCCGCCGGTGCGGAACAGGAAGTCTTCCGGCACGTCCTGCCGGTTCTTGGCGGCGGTGTAACCCACTTCGCCACGCACCTGCAGCACGTCGGTCTTCAAGATCGGCCAGTAGGTCACGAGGCGCCCGTAGCTGCGCACGAAGTTGGCGTCCGACAGCACCGCCTTGGAGGCTCCACCGAACTGCACGTTGAGAACGTAGCCGCTCGTCGGGTTGAGCAGGTTGTCGACCGCACGCTGCGTCCACGACCAGTTCAGCGCCAGCGCCTGGGTGTGGCTCTCCTCGCCGCCGTCCGGGTGCACCGTTTCACTCTGCATCGACAGGCCGATCCGCGTCTCGATGTTGCCGCGCGGATGCGTACGCGCGACGCCAACCGATTTCTTGTCGATGCGCAGCCCTTCGATGTGGGAACGATCGATCAACCCGCCGACGCTGTTGCGATGCCCGTCCGGCTCCGGCGGGAAAAACACGTCGGCGAAGGCTTGCTGTTCCTTTTGCTCGATCCGCACGCCTGACGACAATTGCCAGGCGCGGTTGAAGATATTGGAATCGCGGTAAGTGACTTCGGCGCGATAGCCCGTATTGGAACTGTAGCCAACGCCGAAGCCGGCACGCCGCGGTTTGGCCTCAGACAGGCGGACGCGCACGGGCACTCGCTCGTGTTCGCCGGTGGTCGTATCGATGTCGACTTCGACGGCCGAAAAATACGGCGTGCTCTGCAAGGCGGATTGCAGGGACAACAGAGCGTTCAGGGTGTACGGATCGCCGACGCGAATCCTGTTGAAGCGCTCGATCAGCTCGGGGGTGTAGTCGGAAAGCCCTTCGATCTCCAGCGCGCCCAGCGTGAAGGCCGGGCCGCTGTCGATGACTATCGAGAGGTGTGCCTCGCTGGTTTCGGGATCGATGTCGGCGAGGCTTTCGGCAATGCGGGCAGCCGCAAAGTCGGTGGCGGCCGTGCCCTCCTGGAGTTGGTTCTTGGCGTTGTTCCAGTCCTGCTGCCGGAACGGACGCCCCACCGGCAGGGACCACGCCGTGCGCAATTGCTGGCGTCGGGCTTCGAATTCGGCGCCGGTGATCGCACCGCGGAACTCGATCGACACTTGCTGCACTTCGGTCCGCTTGCCCGGAATCACCTTGACGGTCATCGGCGTGGCGCGAAAGTCGATGTCGACCGTGGGCGAGAAATAGCCTTCGGTAGCAAGCAGTTCGGGAATCATCCGGCGCAGGCGCCGCGCCAGCCCCAGCCGCCCGGTGTCATCGCCCCCGTCCTCCTCAACGGTGGACTCGGGGAGGAATCTTTCGAGCAGGGGGCGCACGTCGTCCGGCGCGTCGAGGATGTAAAGATCCCGGGCGTGCGCAAGCGGCGCCGCCAGCAGGCCAGATAACACTATGACGAAAAGGACAGCGCGCGCGCGCAAGGTGGCGGACATCCCCCGCATCGTACCTGTTAGCGCGCCCGCCCCATCATCCTGCGTCAGGATTCGCGGTGGTAACGCGCCACGCGTTCGACCTCGTGCTTGGAGCCAAGAATGACCGGCACGCGCTGATGCAGCTTGTTGGGCTTGATGGAGAGCACGGGTTCGCGCCCGGTCGTGGCCGCGCCGCCGGCCTGCTCGACGATGAATGCCATCGGGTTGGCTTCATACAGCAGGCGCAGGTGACCGCCATTGGGACGGTTCTTTTCGTCGAGCGGATACATGAAGATGCCGCCGCGCGCCAGGATACGGTGCACGTCCGCCACCATCGATGCCACCCAGCGCATGTTGAAGTCCTGCCCGCGCGGGCCGTCATTGCCTGCCAGCAGCTCATCGATATAGCGCTTGACGGGCGGCTCCCAGAAACGGGCGCGCGAGGCGTTGATGGCGAATTCCTTGGTATCGGCGGGAATCGTGATATTGGAGTGCGTCAGCACCCACGCGCCGAACTCGCGATCGAGCGTAAAGCCATGCGTGCCCGTGCCCACCGTCAGCACCAGCATGGTCGACGGACCGTAGATGGCATAACCCGCGGCGACTTGTTCGGAGCCAGGCTGGAGAAAGGCCGATTCGTCGGTCTCGGTGACACCTTCGGGACGGCGCAGCACCGAGAAAATGGTGCCGACGGAGATATTGACGTCGATGTTGGACGACCCGTCGAGCGGGTCGAATACGAGCAGATAGCCGCCCTTCGGATAACCGTGAGGAATCGGGTGCGGCATTTCCATTTCTTCGGAGGCCATGGCGGCGAGGTGGCCGCCCCATTCGTTGGCCTGCAACAGCAATTCATTGGCGGCCACATCGAGCTTTTTCTGCGCCTCGCCCTGCACGTTGTCGGTGCCGGCATTGCCGAGCAGGCCCGCCACGGCACCCTTGCCGACATATACGCTGATGGTCTTGACCGCCCGCGCCACCACTTCGATGAGCAGGCGCAGGTCGGCGGGAATGTGCTTTTGTTCTCGTTGCTGTTCGATCAGGAACTGCGTGAGCGTTATACGGCTCATATCGGTGTTTCCTCTGCTGTTTGGGCTGTTGTCAGGGGGATTTTCTAGGTTTTGTGGGGCCGGATTATCGCGCGAAACAAGCCGCGACGGACTCAGGATGTACCTCAGGGTCTTTGGAGCGCACCGCGTAACGATCCCATAGCGCTCCACGTTGCGCCGCTGGCGTTTTGGCGACAGCCGTGACGCATCTTGCGCCGAGCATGGCTTTCGGGGTTGCGCAGGCGCGCCAATGGGATCACTCTCCAATGGCGCCGTAGGAATACTCCGGCGCGTCGTTACAAGAAACGTCCAATTTATGCATATCGTGATTGTCGGCGCAGGACTCGCTGGAGTCACCGCCGCGTGGTACCTGCGTCAGGCAGGCCACACCGTGACCGTCGTCGAACGCCGTCAGGCTGCCGCACTCGAAGCCAGCTACGCCAACGGCGCACAGATTTCCATCAGTCACCCCGAGCCGTGGGCCAATCCAGGCGTACCCCGTCTGCTGCTGCGCTGGCTCGGCCGCAGCGACGCCCCCTTGCGTTTCCGGTTTCCGGCCGAAGCGGAGCGATGGCGCTGGGGACTCGAATTCCTCGCCCAATGCCTGCCGCAGCGCACGCGTCGCAATACTCGTGCCATTGCCGAGCTGGCGGCATACAGCGGCGCCGCGCTCAGGCAACTGCGTACCGAGACGGGCATCCGTTACGATCACCTCGAACGTGGCATCCTGCACCTGTATTTCAGTAAAGCCGATCTGGCACACGGCCAGCAGCAGTTCTCCGTGCTCCAGCAGTTGGGAATTGGCGCGCGCATGCTTGACCCCGCAGCCTGTGTCGCTGAAGAGCCGGCGTTGTCGCACCTCGCACCGCGTCTCGTCGGCGCGATGCAGGGCACCGACGATGAGAGCGGAGATGCATTTCTGTTCTGCCAAGCCTTGGGCGACATGGCACGACATGCCGGCGTGGAGTTTGTCTTCGGCAATCGCGTCGACCGCATCGAGGTCTCACGCGGCAGAATCTCATCGATTCACGTCAAGGACGACGCCGGACGCCGCGGCGCGATCGCCGGCGATGCGTTCGTCATTGCAGCCGGCGTTTACAGCAAGCGCTTGGCCGCACAGTTGGGCGAGCGGCTGCCGATCTATCCGGTCAAGGGATATTCCGCCACCCTGCCGATCGTCGATGCGCGAAGGGCGCCGACCGTCAGCCTGACCGACGAATCGCATCGCATCGTCTGCAGCCGCCTTGGCGACCGGCTGCGCATCGCCGGCATGGCTGACCTGCAGGGTTATGACACGGCGCTGGACGACGAACGATGCGCGCTGCTCATGCAGTGGGTGGAAGAGAACATTCCGGATTGCGCCGATGCTTCGCGCAGTGTGTTCTGGGCAGGGCTACGCCCGAATACGCCGGGCAACGTCCCGATCATCGGCCAGGGCAAGCTTGAAAACCTGTTCTACAACACGGGACACGGCTCGCTCGGTTGGACGCTGGCATGCGGCTCGGCACGTGCGCTGACGGATATCGTGAATCGCCGCGTTCCGGAGCCTGCCTTCCCCTTCCGTCTTCAAGGTCGCTGAGCGGGAACCCTCGCGGCAAAGCGGGATCGGACAAGAGGCGCGACGCAAGGCATGATCGCGCGCGCAGCCTCGGTAAAGGCCCACTCAAGACAGAGGAGAACGCAATGCACACGCAGACCGAACGCATCCAGCTCGTCATGCTGCCCGGGCTCGTCAACGATGAACGCCTGTGGGAACGGCAGGCCTCCGACTTGAGCGACATCGTCGACACGCAAATCGCCGACATCTCGACGCGCGACTCCATCGGCGAGCTGGCGGAGGAAGTCCTGGCGCATGCACCGGCGCGCTTCGCGCTCGTGGGTCTGTCGATGGGCGGCTATGTCGCGATGGAAATCATGCGGCGCGCGCCCGAGCGGGTGATCGGTCTGGCCCTGTGCGACACCAACGCGCACGCCGACACGCCGGAGGCGACGGCGCGGCGGCGTCACAGATGGCACTCGCGCAGGCGGATTTTGCGCAGGTCATCGACGCGCTGGCGCCGGGCATGTTCGCACCGGCCCACATCGGCGACACCCGACTCGTGATGCTGTTTGCGGACATGGCCGCCAACCAGGGCGCCGATGCCTTCGTCCGCCAACAGAACGCGATCATCGGCCGGCCCGACAGTCGTGCCAGTCTTGCCGACATCTCCTGCCCGACGATGATCCTGTGCGGCGCAGACGATCAACTGAGTTCAGTCGAACTCCATCGCGAAATGGCCGACGCCATTGCCGATTCAGAACTGGTGGTGATTCGTGACGCCGGTCATCTGAGCCCGATTGAACAGCCCAAGGATGTGAGCGCCGCGCTGCGTCGTTGGCTTGAACGGCTGCACTGACTCCTCGTAGCGCGAAATCCGCGCACAAAACAAAACGGGCTCCAGAGAGCCCGTTTTGGTGTTGCTGATACAAGCGCGCAGAGGCGCGGCAATCAGAACGTATGGCGGATGGCCAGTTCGGTCCCGATCTGGTCATCATGGCCTTGATAGGCCTTGTACTTGTGCTCGTAGCTCAGGTTGGCCATCAGGGTGGTGCGCTTGGACAGGTTGTACCAATAGCCCACGGCCGCATGGCTCAAACGCGGCTCTTTCTCGGCACCGTTGGGCAGACGTTCGCTGCTGCGCCCGATGTTGCCCATGACGGTACCCGCACCGACCGGCACGCGGAAACCAGCCTGGTAGACCTTGAACTTGGCGCCGTCATTCTTGACGGTCCCAATGTCATAGCCTCGCGACTCGGCGTAGCCGCCGAAGATCTCAACCACCTTGAAGTTGTAGTTGGCGGTCACGAACCAGGTCTTCCACGGCGAAGCAACCAGACCTTGAGCGGTTGTCGGGAAGCCTGCAGTGCCAGCCGCCGATGCGTCGTTCACCGTGTCTTTCTGGTACAGCGCTTCGGCCTTGAAGTTGCCCAGGGTCAGTTGGCCACCGACGCCGTAGCGGGTCTTGTCGTTGGCCTGGTTGTGCTCACCCGGCCCGATCGTGGCCACAGCCTTGAACACGCCGCCGAAGTTGGGCGATTCGTACTTGGCTGCGTTGTCCCAGTTGTCGGTGCGCTTACCACGACGATTCGGCATGGCACCGATAGTGTCGCCGCCGAAGGCTTCAAAGGAGCCGCCGTACAACGAATAAGCTGCCGAGGGAATACGACCGAAAGACACCGCGCCAAGGTTGTTGCTCTTCAGGCCAACCCAGGCCTTGTCCTTCCACTGACGGTTGCTGTTCTGGTTACCGTTGTCCAGATAGAAGCGGTTTTCCAACTGGAAGAAAGCCTTCAGGCCGCCACCCAGATCTTCTTCACCCTGGATGCCCCAGCGGTTGGAGGACTCTTCGTCTTCCAGCGTCGCCTTGCCGTCGTTCGTGAAGGTGCGGTAGCCCATGTCGACGCGACCGTAGATGGACACGCTGGACTGCGCGAAAGCGGGCACTGCGGCCAGGCCGGCGATGGCCATGGCGATGAGTTTCTTTTGCACGACTCGATCTCCTCTTGAGAATACGCGAGGGGGTCTCGAGCGCTCCCCTGCGGTCCCCCGGGGTTGAGGAACGGAGCCGATGCTCTCAATCTGAGTCTTGTCTGAATTTGATCTGGATCGCGGGCGCAGCGCTATGGACCACACTGTCGCGCGCACACAACAATATTCCGACATCATGAGCGAAACAGCACGAAGGACCATTCCTAATGCATAACGAACATTCTTGGGTACGCGTAAGAACATACCTGGGCGAGGCGATATGACTCCAAACGCCGTTGCACCGTAGCCGCGCGTGGAGACGAAAAAAAACGGGCTCTTTGCGAGCCCGTTTTTCCGTTCCACTGTGCAACGATCAGAACGTGTGGCGGATGGCCAGTTCGGTACCGAACGAGTCGTCGATTGCACCACTGGGGCCCTTCACCTTGGCACCGTCCTTATTGACCTTGTCATAGCTCACGTTTGCCATGAGCGTGGTGCGCTTCGACAGGCTGTACCAATAGCCCAAACCCACGTGGGTGTACTTGGTCTTGTCGTTGTTCACCTTGTCTTCAATGCGACCGAGGTTGCCCATGACGGTATGGGGGCCGAACGGCACACGCACACCGCCTTGGTAGACCGTGTAGGTGTTGTCATCGCTACCCACGCCGTGCGACTTGTAGCTCTTCGAACGAGTGTAACCACCGAAGACCTGCACCGGCTTAAAGTCGTAAGCAGCCGTCAAGAACCACGTTTTCCACATCTTCGCTTTGTAGTCGTCGTCGACAGTGTCCTTCTGATAGACGCCGTCCATCTTGAAGGCGCCCAGCGTCAGTTGACCACCCACGCCCCAGCGGTTGTCCGGGGTCGACGCCTTATTTTCGCTCAGACCGAGGGTACCGATAGCCCGGAACACGCCGCCGAATACCGGCGACTCATACTTGGCCGCATTGTCCCAGTTGTTGGTGATCTTGCCGCGACGATCGGTCATCGAACCGATAGTGTCGCCGCCAAAGGCTTCATAGGTTCCGCCATACAGCGAATAAGCGGCGGACGCCACGCGACCGAACGAGACAGCGCCCAGGTTATTGTGCTTCAGGCCGACCCACGCCTTGTCCTTCCACTGACGCGCGCTGTCTTGCATACCGTTGTCCAGATAGAAACGGTTTTCCAGCTGGAAGAAAGCCTTCAGGCCGCCACCCAGGTTTTCTTCACCCTGGATGCCCCAACGGTTGGAGGACTCTTGATCTTCCAGCGTCGCCTTGCCGTCATTGGTGAACGTGCGGTAGCCCATGTCGACGCGACCGTAAATGGTCACGTTGGACTGTGCGAACGCCGGGACTGCACACAGAGCGCCGATGGCCGCTGCGATGAGTTTCTTTTGCATGACTCGATCTCCTCTTGGAAATACGCGAGGGGTTCTCGAGCGCTCCCCTGCGACACCTCAACCGCGAGGTGCGAGGCGGATGCTGGCAACCGGAGTCATGACCGAATTTGATGTAAACCGGCGTGCTTGGGCGATAAACGACGTTGTTGCACACTCACAACACATATTCCTACATCATTATTTCCTCGCCCCTCGGCCACCTCCTAATGCACTGAAAAGGCTCGCCTTTTTCTTATGGACATGGCTGTGATTGCACCCCAAGGAAATCTGACGGCGCAGTGCTGACAGCGGGGCGGCAGAACACCGCATCGAAGTGATGAGACAAAAAAAAACGGGCTCCCGAGGGAGCCCGTTTTTTCTGTTCTGTACGCTTGCGCGTATTAGAACGTGTGGCGGATCGCCAGTTCGGTACCGAAGCTGTTGTCCTTCTTCTGTGCGTCATTCACGTCGGTGAAACCACCCTTTTGACGTTCGTACGACAGGTTGGCCATCAGCGTGGTGCGCTTGGACAGGCTATACCAGTAGCCCAGACCGAAGTGCGTCAGGGTTTCCTTCTTCACGCCAGCAGCGGTCGTTTCCTTGATCTGACCGGCGTTACCCATGACGGTGCCCGCGCCAACCGGCACGCGGAAACCAGCCTGGTAGACCTTGTACTTGGCGCCGTCGTTTTGCACGCCGCCCGGGACGTTGTAGCCCTTGGATTCGGTGTAGCCGCCGAAGATTTCAACAACCTTGAAGTTGTAGTTGGCGGTCACGAACCAGGTCTTCCACGGGTTGGCAGCAGCTGCCGAACCTGCGCTACCAGCGGTTTGAGCCGTATCGTTCAGGGTGTCCTTCTGGTAGACAGCGTCAGCCTTGAAGTTACCCAGGGTCAGTTGACCACCGATGCCGTAGCGGGTCTTGTTGTTGGCTTGGTTGTTTTCACCCAGGCCGATCGTGGCCACAGCCTTGAACACGCCACCGAAGTTCGGCGATTCGTACTTGGCTGCGTTGTCCCAGTTGTCGGTGCGCTTACCACGACGGTTCGGCATGGAGCCGATGGTGTCACCACCGAAAGCTTCGTACGCGCCGCCATACAGCGAGTAGGCTGCGGAAGCCACGCGACCGAACGACACAGCACCCAGGTTGTTGTGCTTCAGGCCAACCCAGGCCTTGTCCTTCCACTGACGGTTGCTGTTCTGGTTACCGTTGTCCAGATAGAAGCGGTTTTCCAACTGGAAGAAAGCCTTCAGGCCGCCACCCAGATCTTCTTCACCCTGGATGCCCCAGCGGTTGGAGGACTCTTCGTCTTCCAGCGTCGCCTTGCCGTCGTTGGTGAAGGTACGGTAGCCCATGTCGACGCGGCCATAGATGGTCACGTTGGACTGCGCAAAGGCCGGAACGGCGGCCAGGCCGGCGATGGCCATGGCGATGAGTTTCTTTTGCACGACTCGATCTCCTCTTGGAAAATGCGCGAGGGGTCTTCCAGTTCCGTGCCCCTGCGACACCCCGAAACGTGAGGTGTGCGTGGACTTTCACATGAGCCTTTTCTTCAAACCTGACATTTGTCGCCGACAGTTGGAATCGTGCAAACGAGTTGTATAAATACAACGACAAAACCACAGGACATTGCCTGGCGAATGAACTACCGGTGACCGGCAACATCGGTAGCGTCAGAAAAGTCCGCAAATACAGTGCGTACCGCTACAATCCGCGCTGTTTGCAATCTAACGAATGCATGACGAAGGCTGCGAACCTCGTCGCCCCCTACAAATGAAGCCATCTCGCCGGCTGCCGCTGATCGACGCCATCAAGGCCATTGCGTCGCAGCTCATCGTTCTTCACCACCTGGCCTTTTATGGCCCAATGTCTGATGTGGCCTATCCACTGGCCCCAGAATTGATCAGTTGGATGTCGCGCAATGGCCGCATGGCGGTTCAGGCGTTTCTGGTGGTGGGTGGCTTTCTGGCGGTGAGGAGCCTGGCTCCCGGTGGACGCCTGGCCTCGGCCCTGAGCCCCGGCGCGCTGCTCAAGCATCGCTATTTGCGCCTGGCTCTTCCCTACGCTGCGATGCTGATACTGAGCATTGTCAGCGCCGCGATCGCCCGGCACTGGGCGGATCTCGAATCCATCCCCGCCGCGCCGACGGTGATGCAGATGATCGCGCATGTCTTTTTGCTCAACGGCATCCTGGGCGTGGACTCGCTTTCGGCAGGCGTGTGGTACGTCGCCATCGATTTCCAGCTCTTCGCGGTATTGCTCGGCTGCCTGTGGCTGGCCGGCACCCGCAAAACGGAAGGCGCCCGCCTCATCGCCGGGCCGCTGATCGTTGCCGGCGTAGGGCTGGCATCGTTGTTCTTCTTCAATCGGGATTCCGACTGGGACGATTGGGCCGTGTATTTCTTCGGCGCCTATGCCCTGGGGGCGCTGGCCTATTGGGCTGCACACGCGCGCCGCGCGCACGGGTGGATGCTGGCGATGGCAGCCGTCACGGGAATTGCGCTGTATGTAGACTTCCGCGAGCGCATCGCCGTGGCCGGCGTGGTTGCGCTGGCTCTCGCACTGGCAGAATGGCGCGGCGGGCTGGAGCGCTGGCCCAGCAGCAAGGCACTGGCGTTCCTTGGTCGCATATCGTATTCGGTATTTCTGGTGCACTTCCCCGTGTGCCTGCTGATCAATGCCTTCTTCGATCGCTTCATGCCCGAAGACCCCGTCATCAATCTGATGGGCATCGCAGTGGCCTGGGCAGCCAGCGTGGCTTGCGGCACCTTGTTCTATCGCGCAGTGGAAAGCCGCGCGGGTGAATGGCTGGCGATGGCGCGCGACGGCCTGCAGCGCTTTTCGCGCGCCCCCTGACGGCGTTTACTCTTCCAGCAACAAACGCTTGAGACTGTCGGGAATGTTCGACAGCACCAGCGTATCGGCCGTACGGTCATAGACGACTGCACCATTGCGCAGGCTTCCGCGATCGAACTCCAGCTTCCAGTGAGTGGCCTTGGCCTTGAAACGGACCAGGGACTTGATGGCACGGCGGTCCGGCACGAAGCCGCCGGCAAGCTCGGCGTCCTGATCGTGCAGCGCAGTGGCCAGGCGTTGCGGTTCCTGCGGCCAGACCTGCGCCGCGATCTGATCCAGATCCACCGGCTCCGACGCTTCGCCCAATTCGTCCAGATAGACGTGTGCGCGTTCCATGAGTTGGTCCCGCACGGGCGCCTCGAGCTTTTCGACATCGGCGAAGTGGTTCAGCGTCTCGACCAGCTTGCGGGTTTCTTTCAGGGCCAGTACGAGGTCGTTGCAGCCCAGGAAGAGCTTGAAGTACTGCGCCACGTCACCGCGCCCCTTGAGAAAGCTGACGTACCGCTCGGCACCCTGCTGCCACGCCGTCAGGTCCACGCGCCCCGCCACGCGCAGATTGCCGATGTCGAGGTGTGCGCTGTCGATGACGTCGAGCCCCTGCGACACACTCGATCCGGAAGCCTCCGAAATCACCGCCACGAATAACCAGTCGGATGCGTCGTTGCGTACGCGCGCGATCAATACATATCCACCTTCCGCCAGTGATTCCTCGCTCGCGCGCACGCGCAGCACTTCCATCATGCGTTGCGACAGGCCGACAAAGTCGAGGCTCCGCTCGACAACGTGGCTGCGCAACAGGTGCGCCACGGGGAACTGCTCTTCGTCCTCCTCGAACTTGCCATAGCCCTTGCCGGGCCGATCCGCGTAATGCTGGCCGATGCGCTCGATCAAGCGCAGAACGGCTTCTGACGATGGCAACGGTGTGGAACGGAGTTCGACCCGGGCCGGGCCGTGAGCGTCTTTGATGAGGCGATGAAGAATGAGTTCGGTCGCGAGCGGAGAAGGTTGGGTCATGCCATGCCGGTCCTGTGTAACGGCCGGCATTGTCTCATGATGGGCCGTGCCCGCCGGGCGCTCACCACGAAAAAGGGGCGGCCTGCGCCGCCCCTTCGATTGCGATCACAACGCCTGCGCGGGTATCAGCGCAACTTGCCTGCTCCGGCGTTGGCCTTCACCCACGTCAGGGTGTCCGCGGCCGACTTCAACGTGTAGCTATAAGGGGGCGTCCACACGTCGGAACCAGTCGGTGCCGTCAGCCCGCATTGCAGGTCGACGGCAATGGCGGCCGTCATCGCGGTGCCGTCGTCGGCCTTGTCACTCAGGAACATGTGGCCCGCGCTGCGGTAGCCCACGTAATCCTTGCCCTGGGCGAGCTTGCCGCAGACCTCCCTGGGCTTGAGGCCGGTGAAGTTGTAGTAGTTGTTCTGGTTGATGACGTTGGACTGATAACGCACGTTCAAAGCGCTCTCGAACTTGAGGTCCGCATTGGTCGTCGACGTGCTGCCCTCGACCACGTTGTTGAACATGTGCAGTTGGCCGAAGCGCACCAATGGCAAGCGCGCACCGGTGTTCTGCCACCACATCCCGGTCAGCGTCACGTGCAGGCGGCCCGCATCGCTCCACGCGCGGCCCGAGTCACCGTTGCCCACCAAGGTCGTTTTGTGATGCTTGGTGATGTAGCTGTTTGCCACCGTCACGTAGTCCGACCCTCGCACGATATCCAGCGCGCCATCGTGACGCGTGTCGGTCGCGAGCGAATCCGGCGTGTCGCCATCGGTGATCGAGATATGGTCGATCCACACATTCTGCGCGCGCGTCAGCGTAATGCCGTCTGCATAGGCATTACCGGAGTCTTCCGGATTGACGTCCCACGGCGTATCCAGGGCGATGTTGCGCACGATGACGTTGCGCGTCCACGTCGGATAGTCCTCGCCGTCCTTGCCCGCAGCGATCCAGGACTTGAAGTCCGCCTCCGGGTCGCCGCCCGTCGCCAGCGCACGTTCGGCGCCAATGAGGATCGACGTGCCCGTGATGCGCGCCGGCCGGCCCTGCGCATCATTGATGCCGACCAGCGTAGTGTTGGAAGGAATCATGAAAGAGCCGCCGAACTTCTGATCCGAGTAACTGGTGTACTCGCGGAAGACCGTGTTGTTGTTGCTCCACCGGAAATCGATGTGCCCAACGATACGGATGATCTTCGGATCGTTGCCCGCTTCATTCAGTGCATTGAGCAGTTGCTCCTTGTTGAACACCGTGTAGATGCGGTTGGACGCTGCCGCAGAGCCGCCTGTGACGATGACCTGCCCCTTGCGTGAATAGTTGTGCCAGCCGGTCGTGGGCGCAGTCTCGCGTTCAAAGCTCAGCGCGCCATTGGTGGGATCGGACGTAGCGAACTGCCACGTCGGCAGCGCTGGCGCGGCGCGATAGTTGGACGGATCATGCAGGCCGTCCACCAGGACCGGCGCGGAATAGTTGCGCACCCCGTAGCCGGCCAATTGCAGGGGCGTGCTCGAACCGGTCAGCGTGCGTGCATCGATGGCGCCGCTGGTACCGCTTGAACTACTGGAGCTGGCAGCGGAACTACTGCTCGCAGACGATGAGGTCGCGCTGGAAGAACTGCTCGAAACGCTGCTGGAGGAAGCCGACGAACTCGACTTGCTCGATGAACTGCTCGACGCCACGCTGCTGCTCGATGACGAGGACGACGAACTCGAAGAAGCCGGGCCGTAAGAGCAGTACTTTGCCGATTTGTTCGGATTCGGGTCGACCCCGCCGAAATTGCTCAGCACACATGTCACCCCGTTGGTGAACGTGCCGTATACGAAAAGACCCGCAGCACCATAGGCCACCTGTCGCGTGCCGGTGAAGCTGCAGGTGTTGGGATCGGACGCGCACTTGGTGAATCCCGCCGGATAGTCGGTCGCCGCATGCACGCTACCTGACGCCAGCAGCACGAGGATGCCGGCAATCGTCTTCAAACGCATGGTGAGTCTCCTGGATGATCTTGTTGTGGTCTCTCCGTGATCGCGTTACCGATCACATACGAAGAGTGGCGCGGATTCTAGCGCCAATCATCCATGTGGACTCGCAGCAATATTTGGCATAAACGCCAATAAAATCATAGCCATGCAAAAGCGCGTCATATGCATTTGTAGTGCAGCGCACCAGACACAGGCAAAAAAAAGGCGCCACTCAGGCGCCTTCCTTGTCGTTGCATGACGCTGCTCTGCAGCAGCCCTTATTTCTTGGCCCCTGCTGCGTCGTTGATCATTTTGTCCAAATCTGTCAGCGCAACGTAGCCACCGATGCGATTACCGTCTGACAGGAACATCGTCGGCGTGCCCTTGATGCGCAGCTTCTGCGCCAGTTCGGAGTTCTTCTGCAGTGGATTGCTATCGCAGTTGCCCACCGTCGGCGGCACCTTGCCATCGACCATCCAGTCATTCCAGGTCTTTGCGCGATCGGCCGAACACCAGATGTTCTTGCCCTTTTCGGCCGAATCAGGCGACAGGATCGGGATCAGGAAGGTGTAGACCGTGGCGTCCTTGATGTTCTGCAGATCCTTGGCCAGGCGCTTGCAGTACACGCAGTTCGGGTCTTCGAAGGTGATCAGCGTGCGTTTGCCGTTGCCGCGCACTTGCTTCAGCGCCTGCGACAGCGGCAGGTCGGCTGGATTGATGCGGGCCAGCTCGCTCTCGCGCTGTTGCGTGACGTTCTGGCGGGTCTTCATGTCGATGAGCGGGCCGCCAAAGAAGAAGCTGCCGGTCTCGTCGGCGTAGATGATGTCGCCGTTATTGAGCAGCACTTCATAGAAGTTACCGTAGCCAGCCTTGCGTACCGACTCCACCGAACCCGGCGCGGTCACGTTTTCCAGGCCCTTGCGGACCTGCGCTTCACCTGCGGAGACCTTCCCCTTGGGGTCGGCCGCCAGGGCGTGACCCGCTACTGCCACACATGCAAATGCGAGCAGAACTCGCTTAATCGTCGAACTCAAAATCAGGTCTCCTAGTAGTACCCGGGGCGAACCCCATTCACAGCAGCCCGGCAGCATACCGCGCCAGCGCCGAACGCAGGAGCGGAAGTTTGCCCGTCGCGCTCATGCCAAGGTTGCGCAAGGTCGCCAAAGGACCATTCTGCGGCTTGAACAACCGATTCAACCCATGCGTCATACCGCGCACCAGGGCGACTTCTTCCGCGCGTTTTCTGCCGTGGGCGCGGAGCACGTCGTCTTCACCACAATCGCGGAACGATGGCAGCGCGAGCAGAGTATCGGCGAGCGACGCGGCATCCTGAAAGCCCAGGTTGATGCCGTGCCCGGACAGCGGATGAATGGCATGCGCCGCGTCGCCGATCAACACGACCCGGCGGCCGGCCACCGCATCCACCTTCATCAGGCGCAGCGGAAAACCCGCCGGTGCCGTCACCTGCTCCAGGCGGCCAAGCCGGTGCGCGCCCGCTTCCGCCACCCGTGCCGCAAAGGTTTCGGGCGCCATCGCCAGTAGCTCTCGCGCATGGGACTCGGGCGTTGACCATACGATCGAAAGTTGGTTTCCCGGCAGAGGCAGATAAGCCAGCACCCCGTCGGCACGGAACCATTGATACGCGGTGCGCTCGTGTGGCAACTCGCATTTGAAATTGGCGACGACACCGAGTTCTCCGTATGGCTCGATGTTGGCCTGCAGGCCAACCTGCTGACGAACCCAGGACTGCACGCCGTCAGCGGCCACGACCAGTCGGGCTTCGATACGGCGGCCGTCCGCCAGCGTCAGCGTTGCGCCATCGCTGTTGACCTCCAGCCCTTCCGGCAGGGCCGGACAGAGCACCTCGATATTGGTCTGACGACGCGCGGTCTCCCAGAGTTCGCTGGACAGGCGTCCGCTTTCGACGATCCAGGCCAGCGCATCGAGGCCACATTCGTAGGCGGAGAACGACAGTTCGCCGCCCGCATCGCCCCACACATGCATGCGCTCGACGGCCTGCACGCGCTCATGCGGCAGCAGGCTCCAGGCGCCGCAGCGTTCAAGAAAACGGACGTTGGCCGGACTGATGGCGTAGATACGCGCATCCCAGCCTTCGGCCCGCACGGGCGGCGTGCGCTCGACCAGGCCGACACGATAGCGACTGCCGCGCAATGCGCAGGCCAGACTGGCGCCCGACAGGCCGCCACCGACAATGAGAATATCCAGCTTCATGGCAGGCGATTGTGCCCCAAGCGCCCGCGTGCGTCATCGTCGCGCCCCGCCTGACAAGGCGCTGTCCGCCGCCTATGCTCAGTAGTCCAACGAACAGTCAGACAACGGAGAGCACCATGGGCGCGAGAATCGTGACGTGGGGAAAGATCGTCGCCCTTGCGGCCACCACATCATCGCTCGCACTGGCTGCAGAACCAGCGGTCTCGCCGGAAGCCGTTGCCGCACTCAAAGCGATGGGCGCGTATCTGCGCAGCCTCGACAAAATAAGTGTGACGGCCGATGCCAGCGTGGACTACGTGGATGACGACGGCCAGGTGCTGACATTCGGTTTCCAGCACGTCGTGGACGTGGACCGCCCCGACAGGCTGAGGGCGTCGATCCGGGGCGACGACACCACGCGAACGATGTACTACGACGGCAAGACCTTCACCCTGTACGGCACGCAGCACAACTACTACGCCTCAGTACCGGCGCCGCCGACAATCCGGCAACTGGTCGACGACCTGGCGACCAAATACGGAATCCAGACGCCACTGGCGGATCTTTTCTATTGGGGATTGGAAGACCACGACGCCGGGGCGGACTTGACCTCGGCGCGCAAGATCGGCGACGAGCGCATCGGCGATGCGACGTGCACGCACTATGCCTTCCGCCAACCGAACGCCGATTGGCAACTGTGGATACGTACCGGGGCGCAACCCTTGCCATGCCGCCTGGTCATCGCCGACCGCAGCAATGGCGAGCGCCCTCGCTACAGCGTCGCCTATCACTGGCAGACCAAACCGACGTTTACTGCCAACACGTTCCGTTTCGTGCCGCCGAAAGGTGCCGCGCGGATCGTCCTGGCGCCGCGCGAGGCCGCCGCCAGCAGTTCGTCGGCCCGCTGAGGAGCCCGCCATGCACGTAAAAATCTGTGTAATCGGTGCCAGCCTGGTGGCGATGTTCGTCCTCTCGACGCCTGCGGGCGCCTGGGTTGCAGCGCGTACGGTGGTCGGACCGAACGGAGGCGTGGCACGCACAGCGGTCGCCGGGCGGCCGTACTACCCGCCTCCCCCGCCGCCAGCGCCTTACTACCACCCGATCGCCACGGCAGCGGTGGCAACGGCAGCGGTTGTGACCACGGCAGCCGTCGTCGGCAGCATCGTCCATTCGCTGCCGCCGAGTTGCTCTGTGGTGTCGGTCAATGGAATCACGTACCAGCAGTGCGGCTCTACGTGGTACCAACCGCAATACGCAGGCACCACGGTGCAGTACGTCGTCGTCAATCCGCCGCGCTGAGCATACAAACGAAAACGGCGCACACGTTTGACGTGTGCGCCGTTCATTTGTCCGGTGGTGGTGATGGGCGGAGTCGAACCGCCGACCTATGGGTTATGAATCCATCGCTCTAACCATCTGAGCTACATCACCACGCGAGCCCATAAGTATAGCTAACGCTTTTTGGGGCGGTCAATATCCGTTTTTGAGGCGCCGTGTATCGAATGCTCACAAATATCCGCCAATTCATGCACTTGGGCGGCCTGCAATTGACTTTGGCGCCCCCCGGACGGATCATTGCGGCCCGTCAAATTGGCTTTCCTGCCACCTGCGGCGACTATCCCCGTTCAACTCGATGAGGCGTTCGACACCATGACGAAGCACTGGTTTGCCCGTGGCGGAATCGTCCTGCTGCTTTCGGCTGCGGCCCTGAGCGCCCAGGCGCGGATCTACCCGATCGCCGCCGACGCGCAGCGCGCCGACATGGAAGTCACCGGCAATGGCATCGTTTCGCTCAACGGCAAGGCCTACAACCTGTCGCCCGCCGCGCAGATCCGCGACGCCAACGACCGTCTGCTGCTGACCCAGTCGATGAGTGGCAAATACCCCGTGCGCGTGACGTTCGATGGCCAGGGCAACGTCATCCGCGTATGGGTGCTGAGCCCCGAGGAAGCAAAGGCCAGGACGGTAACGCCTGCATCACAGAGACCGTAAATGAAGAAGCTGTATATCCGCACTTTCGGCTGCCAGATGAACGAGTACGACTCGGACAAGATGGCCGACGTGCTGGGCGCCACTGAAGAAATCGTCAAGACCGACAACCCGGAAGACGCCGACGTCATCCTGTTCAACACCTGTTCGGTGCGTGAGAAGGCACAGGAGCGCGTGTTCCATGACCTCGGGCGCGTGCGCCTGCTCAAACAATCCAAGCCCGATCTGATCATCGGCGTGGGCGGCTGCGTGGCAAGCCAGGAAGGCGCGGCCATCGTGCAGCGCGCTCCGTACGTGGACGTCGTCTTCGGGCCGCAGACGCTGCATCGCCTGCCCGAGCTCATCTCGCGCCGCAAGACCAGCGGCCGCTCGCAGGTGGACATCAGCTTTCCCGAGATCGAAAAGTTCGACAATCTGCCGCCGGCCCGCGTCGAAGGCGCGACGGCTTTCGTGTCGATCATGGAAGGCTGTTCCAAATACTGCACCTTTTGCGTGGTGCCTTACACGCGAGGCGAAGAGGTCTCGCGCCCGCTGGACGACATCCTCACCGAGATCGCCGGGCTGACGGCGCAGGGCGTCAAGGAGGTCACCCTGCTCGGCCAGAACGTCAATGCCTGGCGCGCGCCGCTCAGCAAGGGGTCGGACGAAATCGGCGACTTCGCTTTCCTGCTCGAATGCGTACACGATCTGCCGGGCATCGAACGTATCCGCTATACCACCTCGCATCCGCGCGAGATGACCCCGCGCGTTTTCGAGGCCTATGCGCGCCTGCCCAAGCTGGTGTCGCAATTGCATCTGCCAGTGCAGTCGGGCTCCGATCGCGTGCTGGCTGCCATGAAACGCGGCTACACGACGCTGGAATTCAAGGCCGTCGTGCGCAAGCTGCGCGCAGCGCGCCCCGATCTTTCGCTGTCGTCCGATTTCATCGTCGGCTTCCCGGGCGAAACGGAAGCCGATTTCGAAGCCACGATGAAGCTCATCGATGAGGTCGGTTTCGACAACGCATTCAGCTTTGTCTACAGCCCGCGCCCCGGTACTCCGGCGGCCGACCTGGAAGACGACACGCCGCAGGAACTCAAGCTGGCGCGCCTGGCCCGTCTCCAGAAGCGCATCGAAGAGCAGACGCAGGATGTCAGCCGCAGCATGGTCGGTACCGTCCAGCGCATCCTGGTCGAAGGCCATTCGCGCAAGGACGAGAGCGAATTCGCCGGCCGCACCGACAACAATCGCGTGGTGAACTTCCCGGGCAATGCGCGCCAGATTGGCCACTTCATCAACGTGCGCATCACCGAGGCGCTGCCGCACTCGCTGCGCGGTGAAGTCGTGATCGCGCGGTAAGCGCGCCAGACCGGCATAAAGGGAAAGGGCGCGCCCGAGAGGGTCGCGCCCTTTGTTTTGCCCTGACGAAACGACCGTTTCAGGCGGAGCCGGACTTGCGCATCAATCGCTTGGCCAGCACGTAGCCAATGACGAGCGCGCGCAAGGTCCAACGGCTGCGCTTTTCGCCTTCATGCCGATGCAGGCTGCGTCGCAGGTTCAGCAGCGACAACGCCCCGGCGAGCATGCCGGATGCCGAACGCATCGGCGTCAGTGCTTCGCGCAGCCCTTGGACGTCATGCAGGATCGCGCGCCGATGAATCTGCGCCTGCAGGATCGTCATCTCGATTTCCAGCTTGCGTTTGGCGCTCATGGCTTCTCCTGCACGACAGGCGGGGCGAGATCCTCCGGTGCGTCTTCGAGCATGTCATCGTCACCCAGCATCTCGGCGTCACGGCGCAGCTCTTCGAGCAGCGACGCAAAGGGCACCGGGGCGTTGTGCAGCACGTGGCGGATCGCCAGCGCGATCCCCAGTGCTGCCACGAAGAACACCGCTCCGAGCGCCAGTACCACTGTCACGCGTTGCGGCGTATCCCAGTACGCCGCCACGATGGACAGCGTGATCAGCAGGATGGTCATGCCGCCGCACACGATTGCGGCGGCAAGCCATACCAGGATGCTGAGCTGGCGACGCAGTTGCTGCTGCCACTCCAGGCCGGCAAGGCGCAGGTGCGACGAGCCCAGCGCGACCACGTGAGCGCTGATGCGCCGCAGCCGGGCGCTCAGTCCGCTGCTCATTTACGGCCGATCAGAACACCCACGACCACCCCGACGGCCGCGGCCAGGCCGATCGACTTCCAGGGATTGTCGTGGACGTACTCGTCGGTGGCCACGGCCGCTTCCTTGGTCTTTGCCACGGCCACGCGCTCGAATTCAATGAGCTTTTCGCGCGCCACCTTCAGCCGTTCGGCCACGCGAGCCATGGCAGCCTCGCCCTTTTCGCCGACATTGGCCAGCAGGCTTTCGGCTTCCTGCATGACAGCTTCGGCCTCGTCCAGTACCGACTGACCGCCGTCTACGACCTTGTCCTTGATTGACGCCATGATTCACCCCTTTTCATTGGTTGTTGAAAGCAAAGCTCTGGCGGACGCTGCCGCCTTCCTCACCTTAGTCGCGCCTTGGCGCAGCCTGCTGACCTGCGGCAAAATGAAAGCATCCCCTGTCGATGCGCGGCCCGCCCGCGCCCGGTTCGACTCTCAAAACGACACAAGTTTCCCTATCCCATTGAAAACACGACCTGTTGATTTTGCCCTGGCGCCGCTCGACAACCAAAGACTGGCCAATCTGTGCGGCGTTCTGGACGAAAACCTGCGCCAGATAGAAACCGCCTTCGACGTGTCCATCGCCCGTCGTGGCGAGCATTTCCGCGTTACCGGCGACGCCCCGCAGACGCATCTGGCCGCCAACGCCATCCGTCAATTCTACGAAGGGGCGGACGATCCACTTTCCATCGATGACATCCAGCTTGGCGTCATCGAACAAAAGAACCGTGATGCCGCTGCAACGCAAGTAACGGGCCTGCTCACCCGCAAGGGCGAACTGCACGGCCGCACGCCCCGGCAGGTGGAGTACATCCGCAAGATACAGGAGCACGACATCACCTTCGGCATCGGGCCGGCCGGCACCGGCAAGACCTACCTGGCCGTCGCGTGTGCCGTCGATGCATTCGAGCGCCAACTCATCGAGCGGCTGATCCTCACCCGGCCGGCGGTCGAGGCCGGGGAACGGCTCGGCTTCCTGCCCGGCGATCTTGCCCAGAAGGTAGATCCCTACCTGCGCCCCCTCTATGACGCGCTGTACGACCTGCTCGGTTTCGATCGCGTGGCCAAACTGTTCGAACGCCAATGCATCGAGATTGCCCCGCTGGCATTCATGCGCGGCCGCACGCTCAACCATTCATTCATCATTCTAGACGAAGCCCAGAACACCACACCCGAGCAGATGAAGATGTTCCTGACCCGCATCGGCATCGGTTCGCGGGCGGTCGTCACGGGCGATCTGACGCAGATCGATCTGCCGCGCGGCCACAAGAGCGGCCTGCTCGATGCGGCCCGCGTGCTCGACGGCGTGCGTGGCATCGGCTTTACCCAGTTCCTCAAGGAAGACGTCGTCCGCCATCCCCTGGTCGGCCGCATCGTCGATGCCTACGAACGCGCCGCGGCCAACGACAATCCGCCGGGAGAGGGCAACAACGCATGAAGGCGATGATTCTTGCGGCCGGGCGCGGCGAACGCATGCGGCCCCTCACCGACATATGCCCGAAGCCGCTCCTCGAAGTCGGCGGCAAGCCGCTCATCGTGTGGCATATCGAACGGCTCGCGCAGGCCGGCCTCCACGATATCGTCATCAACCACGCCCACTTGGGTAGCCTGATCGAATCCGCGCTGGGCTCCGGCCGCGCGTGGGGCGTGCAGATCCGCTATTCGCCCGAGCGCGAGGCGCTGGAAACCGCCGGCGGCATCGCGAAGGCGCTGGGTCTACTGGGCGACGCGCCTTTCCTGGTGGTCAACGGCGACGTATTCTGTGACCTGGATTTCCGCGGCTTTGCCGCACGCGCGCTGACCCGCATGACAACGCGTGGCGCGCATGCACACCTCGCGCTCGTGCCGAATCCGGCCCACCATACAGCAGGGGACTTCGCGCTCGGCGTGGACGGAACCGTCAGCCAGGAGGCCGAATCCAGGCTGACCTTCTCGGGCGTGGGCGTATACCGGCCCGAGCTGTTCGCCGGCATCGTGCCGGGGGAGCGCGCCAAGCTCGCGCCCATCCTGCGCGAGGCCATGGCGGCGAACCGCGTGAGCGGAGAGCTGCTTGACGGTCGATGGATCGACGTCGGCACCCCCGAACGCCTGCGAGAACTGGACGAGACACTGCGCGCCCGCTGACGGCGCGAACCCGCCGCTGGCGGTCCGAAGATACAGAGAGAGAACACCATGAACGCACCCGAAACCCTGCGTCGGCCGAACCCGGACACCGCACCGTTCGTTGCGCGCCGTGCCGCTCTGGCCGCGCGCATGCAGGCCGCTGGCGGCGGCGTGGCGATCGTGCCAACGGCTCCCGAGCGTGCGCGCAACCGCGACACGGGCTTTCCGTACCGGCACGACAGCTACTTCTATTACCTCTCGGCATTCACCGAACCGGAAGCCGTGGTCGTCCTCGTCGCGCCCGCTTCGGGCGAGGGGCGCAGCATCCTGTTCTGCCGGCCCAAGCATGAAGAGCGCGAAATCTGGGACGGCTTCCGCTACGGCCCGCCCGCAGCCAGCGAAGCATTCGGATTCGACGAGGCCTACAGCATCGAAGAGTTGACCGAACGCCTGCCCGAACTCATCGGCAATCAAGCCTCTCTGTGGTATTCGCTCGGCCACGACGCCCAGTGGGACAAGACCATTACCGATGCCCTCAACGCCGTGCGCGCCAATTCGCGCGCGGGTGTCCGCGCCCCCGAAACGGTGCGCGACGTGCGCGCCGTGCTCGACGAGATGCGCGTACGCAAGGACGCCAGCGAAGTCGACACCATGCGCCGAGCGGCACAGATCAGCCGCCGCGCTCACCAGCGCGCCATGCGCGCCACGCGCCCCGGACGCTTCGAGTACGAAATCGAAGCCGAACTACTGCATGAATTCCGTCGCTGCGGCAGCGCCGCCCCGGCCTACACGTCCATCGTCGCGGGCGGCGCCAATGCCTGCGTACTGCATTACATCGCCAATGACTGCCGCCTGCGCGATGGCGACCTGTTGCTGATCGACGCCGGCTGTGAACTCGACGGCTATGCCTCGGACATCACGCGCACCTTCCCGGTCAGCGGACGCTTCTCCGGCGCACAGCGCGACATCTACGAACTGGTGCTCGCCTCGCAATACGCGGCACTCGCCGAGGCGCAACCGGGCCGCACCTACGACCAGACCCACGATGCCGCAGTTAAGGTACTGGCCCAGGGCATGCTCGACTTCGGCCTGCTGCACGGCTCGCTCGACGAAGTGCTCGAAACCGGCAGCTACCGTCGCTTCTACATGCACCGTACCGGGCACTGGCTGGGCATGGACGTCCACGACGCGGGGGAATACAAGACCGCCGACGGCCAATGGCGTGCGCTGGAAGAAGGCATGGTCATCACCATCGAGCCGGGCTGCTACATCCGCCCCGGCGACGATGTGCCGGAGGCCTTCTGGAATATTGGGGTGCGTATCGAGGACGATGTGCTGATCACTGCCGAAGGGCACGAGATCCTCACCGAAGGCACGCCCAAGACCATCGCCGAGATTGAATCGGTCATGCACGATGCTCACGCCATCTGACACCGCTTCGCCCGTCGACGTCGCCATCGTCGGCGCCGGCCCGCTCGGCCTCGCGCTGGCACTCGCCCTGTCACGCAACGGTCGCCGCGTCCACGTTTTCGATGCGCGCAACGCCGAGCAGACGCGCCGCGATGCGCGCGTACTGGCGCTGTCGCACGGCAGCCGCCAGTTGTTGCATTCGCTGGGCGCGTGGCCCGAGGGCGGCGCGACGCACATCGACACCATCCACGTGTCGCAACGCGGCGCGCTCGGCCGCACGCTCATCCGCAGCAGTGAATATGGCGTACCGGCGTTGGGCTACGTCGCGCCCGCCTCGTTGCTGGTCGAAGCGCTCGCCGCCGCTGCCGCGCATGCGGGCATCCAGATCGACTACGACACTCGCGTGACCGGAATCGACCCGGGCACGGACGACGTCTCGCTGGAGCTGACGGCAGCCGACGGTACGTGCCGCGACGTCCACGCGCGGCTCGCGGCGTGTTGCGAAGGGGCCGT
The DNA here is from genome assembly GCF_041807905.1 of Uliginosibacterium sp. sgz301328. Taxonomy (NCBI): domain Bacteria; kingdom Pseudomonadati; phylum Pseudomonadota; class Betaproteobacteria; order Rhodocyclales; family Zoogloeaceae; genus Uliginosibacterium; species Uliginosibacterium sp. sgz301328. Next base: position 101,700 of record NZ_JBGVSA010000005.1, on the reverse strand, counting down.
CGACACGGCGACCGCGCGCGTGTTCGAACGCGACTACCGCCAACATGCCCTGCTCTGCCGCGTGACTCCGCGTGCACCGCACGGACATGTGGCCTTCGAGCGCTTCACGCCCGACGGCCCCATCGCGCTGCTGCCGCTCGGCGCGGATTATTCCGTGGTGTGGACGGTTTCGCCGGAACGCCTCGCCGAACTGCAACAGTTCGACGACGACACCTTGCTCGCCACGTTGCAGGGCGCATTCGGCGGACACCGTGTGAGCCTGACCCGACTGCGCGACCGCGCCAGCTTTCCGCTCGGCCTGCGTGTGCGCCACGAGCCCGTCGGCGCACGTACGGTATGGCTGGGCAACGCAGCGCAGACGCTGCACCCCGTCGCCGGGCAAGGCTTCAACCTCGCGTTGCGCGACGCCTGGGAACTGGCTGACGAACTCGGCACGACGGGCGATGCCGGCGCCGCGACGACGCTGGCCGCGTACGTGCGCCGTCGACGCGTGGATCGCGCCGGCATCATCGGCTTCACCGATTCGCTGGTGCGCGCCTTTTCGACCGACAACCCGCTCATGAAGCATCTGCGCGGCGCGGGCCTGCTGGCGCTCGACATCGCGCCGCCGCTGCGGCACTTCGTCGCCAAGCGCATGATGTTCGGCGCCCGCGCGTGGCCGTGACGCCGGGCGCCGCCCACTCAGTGCAGCCCCGATCAACCTTTCGCGTCACCGGCCATCTTGAACCTTCATCTCCTGCGCATCTTCGCCACCGTCGTCGAACAACAGAGTTTCTCGCGCGCCGCCGAGGCGCTCGAAGTCAGCCAGCCGGCCGTGTCCAAGGCCGTGCGCGAACTCGAATCGCAACTCGAAGTCGTGCTGCTCGATCGGGGCGGCCGACAATTCCAGCTATCGGAACCCGGCAAGGTGCTCTACGAGTACGCGCGCAGCATCTTCTCGATGGAGCGCGCCGCGACTGAAGCGGTGCAGGCCTTCTACGCGCTCGATCGCGGCAAGCTCACCATCGGCGCCAGCACCACCATCGCCGCCTACTGGCTGCCCAAGTACGTGGCCGAGTTCTCGCGCCAGTACCCCGCCATCCAGTTGCAGCTCATGTCCGGCAACACGCAGCACGTGGCGCAATGGCTGCTCGATTGCGCCGTGGATGTCGCGCTGGTCGAAGGCCCGGTGCGCGACGAGCGGCTCGAAGTCCGCCCGTGGCAAGAAGAAGAAATGGTCATCATCGCGGCCAAGTCGTCTCCACTCGGCCGCCGCCCGAAGCTCGACGCCGCGGTACTGGGCGAGCCGATGTGGATCATGCGCGAGCGCGGCTCGGGCAGCCGCGAGGTGGTCGAACGCGCGCTGGCCGAGCGCGACATCGGACCACATCGTCAGCTCGAAGTCGGCAGCAACGAAGGTATCGTCGAAATGGTCGCCGCCGGAACCGGCATCGGCATGGTGCCGCTGATCTGCGTGCGCGACGCCTTGGCCGTCGGCCGGGTGGTCGCGCTGAACCTGCCGGAAGACCGCATCACGCGCATGCTGCATCGCCTGCGCCTGCCACGCCGCCCGGTGAGCGCCGCGGCGCTTGCCTTCGAGGCGCTCATCGCAAACTGAACCCATGCGTCCTGCATCGATCTCTCGCCTTGCCATCCGCGTCTGCGGCACCGTGCTGGCCTTCGCGTTCGTCCACTCGGCCGCGCACGCCGAACTCCCGCGCGCCGTTGCGCAAGCGCTGCAGCAGGCTCGCGTGCCGACCAGCGAAGTCGCGTTCTGGAGCGGCCCCGCCGACGGCGGCCAGGCCACGTGGCAACACAACGCCGGCACGCCGTTCAATCCGGCTTCGGTCATGAAAACACTGACCACATTCGCCGCGCTCGACACCCTGGGCCCGTCGTATACATGGTCGACCGACGCCTTCGTGAGCGCGCCAATCGTCAATGGCACCTTGCGCGGCGACGTCATCCTGCGCGGCAGCGGCGATCCGTCGCTGACCTGGGACCGGCTCGAACAATTGCTGCGCGAACTGCGCAGTCGCGGCCTGCGCGACATCCAGGGCGATCTCGTCATCGACCGCAGTCTGTTCGCCGCAGAGCCGCCCGCGGGAGCGGATTTCGACGACCAGCCGCTGCGCGCCTACAACGCCACGCCCGATGCGTTGCTGGTGAATTTCAAAGCCATCAGCATCCGCCTTTCGCCGGGCACGGCGGGCACACCCATGCTGGCGACATCGGTCACGCCCTACTCGCCGCTGACCATCGACAGCAGCGTGCGTACCGTGGCCGGGGCATGCCCGGACTGGCGCGGCGGCATCAAGCAACAGCTCGATGCCGATGGCGCTGGCCTGCGGCTGACGCTGAGCGGCCAGATCGCGGCCAGTTGCGGCGAACGCCTGTTGCACCTGACGGTGCAGGACGGCCTGCGCATGGCGGGCGGCGTATTCCGCGATCTGTGGCAAGGGCTGGGCGGCACGTGGTCGGGCAAGGTGCGCGAAGGCAGCGTGCCGGCCGATGCAGTGCGGCTGGCAAACTGGCAGTCACCGCCGCTGGCCGATGTGGTGCGCGACATCAACAAGTTTTCCAACAACGTCATGGCGCGCCAGCTATATCTGACACTGGGGCGACGCGATGGCAACGGCGCAGCGAGCAACGCGGCGTCCGAGCAATTCATGCGCGACTGGCTGGCCCGCCAATCCTTGCTGCTGCCGGGTCTGGTGCTGGAGAACGGCGCCGGCCTGTCGCGTACGGAGCGGATCAGCGCCGAAGGATTGGCCTCGCTGCTGCGCACGGCGTGGCGCAGCCCGCGCATGCCCGAATTCGTCGCCTCCTTGCCGGTGGCCGGCATCGACGGGACGGCGCGCCGGCGCTTCGCCAACCAGGGTTCGGCCGGTCGGGCGTATCTCAAGACGGGTTCGCTCAACAACGTGATGAGCGCCGCAGGCTACGTACTGGATTCCCGCAACCGCTGGCAGGTTTTCGTCATGATGGTCAACGGCAACAACCCGGAGCGTGCCGAAACGGCCATGATCCAGGCGGTGGAGGCGGTCTGGCGCGGGCCGACGCAATGATCTCCCGTCCACACGGCCGATGTCTCGCAAATAGTTGCTAAACGCAACCAACTAGACTAGCATTGCGGCCTTCGCAGGCACAATCGCTTCTCCCCATGGCCAGTTTGTCCGATGCCGAATTGCTGCGGCAGACGATGCTGTTCTTCGATATCGAACAGCGTCGCCTGCTTGTCCAGCACGGCCCTCTCACGCAGTCCCGCATGCTTTTGATCCTGCTGCGGCACGGCGCCCTGTCGCAGGTGGAACTGGGCCGCAAGCTCAGTCTTGAGAAGAGCTGGGTCAGCCGCGCCATCGACAAGCTCGTCGAACACGGCTGGGTGGAGCGCACGCAAAGCCAGAAAGACCGGCGCGCATTCAACCTCACACTCACCGCCGCGGGCGATGCGCGGGCGCGCATGCTGCGCACCGAGATCGATCGGCACGCCAGCCATGTGCTCGAACGGCTTGCGCCCGATGAGCAGGCGCTGGTCATGCAGGCCATACGCCTGCTCGACGCCGTGATCGAGCGGCCCGAAACGACACCCGCCACGCACGGGTGAGTCCAGACACAAAAACGCCCCACACCCTCTATGACAGCAACCAGCAAGCAGCGCACCTTTGCCGAATCGCTCTGGGCGATGGTCGGCATCTGCCTCGTCATCATGCTCGTGGCACTCGACTCCACCGTAGTCGGCACGGCGATGCCCCGCATCGTTGCCGAACTGCAGGGCTACGACCTGTATCCATGGATCGCCTCGTCCTATCTCATGACCAACGCCGTGCTGATTCCCATCATCGGCCGGCTCGGCGATCTGTACGGGCGCAAACCCTTCGTGCTCGTATCGGTGGTGTTATTCACCCTGGCCTCGGCCCTGTGCGGCGCCTCGCAGACGATGATGCAACTGGTGCTCGCGCGCGGGCTGCAGGGCATCGGCGGCGGCATGCTGACCGGCGTGGCCTTTGCCTGCGTGACCGACCTGTTCCCCGAGCGCGTGCAGCGCGTACGCTGGCAAGCCATGATGTCCGCCACCTTCGGCATCGCCTCGGCGGTCGGGCCGGCGCTGGGCGGCTGGCTCACCGAGCATGCGGGCTGGCGCAGCGTCTTCTACATCAACCTGCCGGTGGCTTTGCTGGCCTTTCCGATGGTGTGGCGATTCCTGCCGCGCATCGTGCATCACTTCGGCAACCGTTCAGTCGACTGGCTGGGTGCCGTGCTGCTGGCACTGGCCATCGCCACATTGCTGCTGGGCACTGAAAGAGGCCAGTCGGCGGGCTTCGCCAACATCTGGTTCATCGGGCTCATCATCGCGACCGGCGTGCTGGCGGTAACGTTCGTGCGACACCAATATCACTCGAACGCGCCCGTCATTCCCATGGGCATGTTCGCGCGCGCTGGCGTGCGGCGGCTTACGGTGCTCGCCGTCCTGACAGGGCTGGTGATGTTCGGGCTGGTGTTCTACTCGCCGCTCATGCTGCAGGGCGGCTTCGGCATGTCGCCCAACACGGCCGGCGTCACGCTCACGCCGCTGCTGGTGTGCGTGACCGTGGGCAGCATCACCAATGGCCGGCTGATGACCCGCATGAAGAATCCCGAACGCTTGCTGAGCTACGGCCTGGCGCTGCTGTTCGTAGGCTGCATCGCGCTGGTCTTCGTGGATACTGACACGCCCCGCTGGCTGCTCATGACGGCCTTCGGAATCTGCGGCCTGTCGCTGGGCTTCCAGTTGCCCAATCTGACCTTGCAGATCCAGGCCTGCGTCGAACGCAAGGACCTCGGCTCAGCGTCCGCGCTGATCCAGACCATGCGCATGCTGGGCAGCATGATCGGCACCAGCGCCGGCGCCGCAGCGGTGAATCTCACCTTCACGCACGAGGCCGCCCGCGCCATGTCGGCCCGCGCGATCACCGATCCGCAGGTGGTTGAGCTGCTGCAGACTCCGCAGGTGCTGATTCGCGACGAAGACCGCCAGTTGCTGGGCCAGCTCGCCGACAAGCTCGGCTTCGACGTGGCCGGACTGGTCCACCAGATCGAACAGGGGCTGGTCACCGGCGTGCATCACGCCTATCTTGGCTGTGCCGTGCTGGTGGTGATCAGTTTCGTCATCAGCCTGCGGTTGCCGCACTACTCAATGCACAAGCCCTCGCCCGCCGGAGCTTCTCGATGAACCTGACGTACCTTGTCCGTCGCCCCATCGGCGACACGACGCACCGCCCTCCCTTACTGATCCTGCTGCATGGGCTCGGCAGCAACGAAGAAGATCTCTTCGCCCTGGCGCCGCACTTCGACGAACGCTTTCTGGTGCTGTCGCTGCGTGCGCCGTTCGAAATGGCGCCGGGCTACTACCGCTGGTTCGACCGCAGCGAAACACCGAGCGGCCGCGTCATCGATCAGCAGGAGCTGGAAGCCTCACGCAAGATGCTCATCCAGGAGATCAACAACGCCGCCATGGCCTTCGGCGCCGACCCGCGCCAGGTCTATCTGATGGGCTTCAGCCAGGGCGCGATGATGGCGCTGGCGCTGGCGCTGACCGCGCCGCAAAAGCTGCGTGGCGTGGTGGCCGTGGCCGGCCGCGTACTCCCCGAAATCGCCCGCCTGGCGGCACCGCAGGATTCGCTCTCCCACTTGCGGCTGCTGATCCAGCACGGCACGCAGGACGATGTGGTTCCGGTCAGCGAGGGCTATGCCGCGCGCGAGTTGTTCGCCGACCTACACGTCATGATGGGCTTCCGCGAATACCCGACCGGCCACAACATCACGCCCGACATGCTGGCTGACGCCTGCGACTTCCTGCGCGCGCAGCTCGATCCAGCCCAGTCGGTCGAATCGCTGCATTGAATCTCCCTCACGGCGCGGCGTCCGCCGCGTCGGATCGTTCCGACCGCCGCGTGCGCCCTTCCCTCGTCGGGCATTCCATTTGTACCGATGCAAGTTGTTTGACAACGCGTATAATTCGCTGACAAATCTTTACACGCCATACCGGGAATCGCGTCACGCGTGTCCCCCTCGGCGTTCGTAGCACCTCTTCACCTCTTTCTGTACCGATCACATCACGTGGTTGCACGCCTGACCGGCCGAGCGACCCGATGCACTACGCGGCCATCGCGGCTGCGGGGACATAACGCGCGGCGCACCCTGGGCAGTCGCGTTCAATGTGGTGTCACACAAAGGAGAGATTCATGAAGCGCAGAAGATTCCTTGTTTCGTCGATGCTGGCCCCTATCGCACTGACGGCCGCGGGCTGCGGCGACGACGATGACGACGGGAACGGCGACGGCGGCACATCGAGCAGCAGTTCTTCCATCGGCAGCTCGAGCAGCAGTTCGTCTTCATCGGTCGATGCGGCGCACGTCGCCGCCATCGACGCCATGAAGCGGGCCGTCAATTACATGGACCAGACCGTCTCGTACCGCGGCGGCTACGTCTGGGCCTATCTGCCGGACCTCACCACCACCTGGGGCGAAATGGAGGCCAAGCGCACGATGTGCTGGATCCAGCCGCCCGGCACGCCGACCGCCGGCCACGCCATTCTCGACGCCTACCATGCCACCGGCGACGAACTGTTCTACAACGCCGCGCTGCGCACCGGGCTGGCGCTGATCGAAGCGCAGCACCCGGCCGGGGGATGGAACTACATCTACGACTTTGCCGGCGAAGACTCGCTCAAGCACTGGTACGAAACCGTCGGCAGCAACGGCTGGCGGCTCGAAGAGTTCCAGCACTACTACGGCAACGCCACCTTCGATGACGCCGGCACGGCGGTCGCATCGCAGTTCATGCTGCGCATGTACCTGGAAAAGAAAGACGAGCGCTTCCTGGCGCCGCTCAACCGCGCTATCGATTTCGTCGTCAAGTCGCAGTTCTCCGGCGGCGTGGCCGATGGCGGCTGGCCGCAGCGCTGGCCCGTCTACGATGGCGCGATCGCGGCCATGAATCCGCCCAATCCGCAGCAATTGCCGGCAGGCGCCTTCAGCGGCATGGAAGACGGCGACTACACGCGCTTCGTCACCTTCAACGACGACGTCGCGGGCGAGAACATCAAGTTCCTGCTGTTATGCGTGATCGGGCTCGGCCGCACCGACCTCATCGCGCCGGTGGAGCGCGCCATGGAGTGCCTGCGCCGCCTGCAGCAACCGGCGCCGCAGGCCGGCTGGGGGCTGCAGCATCTGTCGGTGGATACCAACGGCCGCCCCGCCGGCGCTCCGGCTGCCGCACGCAGCTATGAGCCGCGCGGATTGGCCACGCACACCACCCAGACCAACGTGCAGCAATTGTTCAATTACTTCCTCATCACCGGCGATCGCAAGTATCTCGCCCGTGTGCCGGAAGCCATCGCCTGGCTGGAAACCTGCCGCCTGCCCGCCAACGCCGCCACCGTCAACCCGCTTCTCGCGGGGCGCACACACCCGACCTTCGTCGAACTGGGCACCAACGAAGCGCGCTACGTGCATCGCTATGGATCGAACATCCACAACGGCGCGTACTACGTCGACAAGGACATGCGCGGCACACCCAGCCACTACTCGGCCGGGCGCAACGTGGACGTGGCCGCGCTGCAAAAGACGTACGACAAGTACAACGCCATGACCGACGCGCAGATCGCCGACATGGTGAAAGGCTCGCCGCTCAAGACCACCGCCGTCCGCGCGCTGCCCAAGTACTTCTCGATCCGCGAGGTGGACTTCCCGGACCTCTTCGACGGAGCGGTGATGACCACGCCCACGGTGACGGCGGACGCGGCCGCGGCACTGGTCACGAGCCTGGGCGACAAGAACTACTGGCTCACCGCGATCTCGTCCGTCACCAATCCGTATCGCGGCGACGGCCCGACCGCGGCCTACACCGGCACGGAGTACATGAGCAAGCACGTGGGCGACATCTACGACACTTCGCCCTACGATCCGCAAGACCCGCCGCTGGTCTCGCCCTACGTCAAGAAAGATCGGCCGCAGGGGATTTCGACGAGCAACTTCGTCAGCAATCTCGGCAAGTTGATCGCATTCGTAGCTCCGGTTACGAACGGTTGATTTCCCGGCCCTGACGACAACGGGCATGCCTTTGGCATGCCCGTTGTTTCGTGGACCTCTCGGCACCACATGCGCATGCGCGCCTGGCCGTTACCCCAGATGCGTGTGCTTTGGCGGCCGCCCGTCCGTCTCGCGATGCGACAACTCCTGCAGAATCCCGCATGACCCCACGTCGCTGTCATGCGCGCACCGCGCCCGCAGCGCGATCAGATCCCCCCGCAACTGTTCGAGCTCGCGTATGCGCACATCCACATGCGCGATGTGCTCATCCACCAGGGCGTTGACGCCGCTGCAATCGCTGCCCGCCTGATCCGAGTACTGCAGCAAGGCGCGGATTTCCTCGTGCGCCATGTCCAGCGCGCGGCAATTGCGGATGAAGCGCAGGCGCTCCACGTGGGCCGGCCCGTATTGCCTGTAGTTGCTGTCCGTACGCGAAGGCGCGGGGAGAAGACCTTCGCGTTCGTAATAACGCACGGTGTCGACCGTGCACTGCGCGGCACGCGCCAGTTCACCGATCTTCATAATGGCTTGACCCTGTAGTTGCTCCAAGGTTTTAACTACAGCATACGTACAGTGGCAGGTCTAGAAATGAATCACCCGCACCCTCACCTCGAACGTCCTGAATCGCCGCACGATCACGATCACCACCGCGATCACGCGCATGACGAACCCGTACCCGCGCAGACGGTGACGCCCTGCTGCGGCGGTTGTGGATGCAGCGCCGCGCCATTGTCCGTGAACATTGCCGAGCCGGACGGCGAAGGTGGCGTGCAGACGGCGCTGCGCATCGACCAGATGGACTGCCCCGTCGAAGAACAACTGCTGCGCGATCGCCTCGGGCGCATGAAAGGCGTGCGCGGCTTGTCGTTCAACCTCGTCGGGCGCGTACTGACGGTGCGCCACGACGACGGCACGCTCGATACGATCCTCGGCGCCATCCGCGAACTGGGTTTCACCCCCGTTGCAGCACACGGCGATGCCATCACCGACATGCCGTCACCGCCCCGTGCATCGCGGGCCATCTGGCTGGCGGGTGCCATGGCGATCGCATCCGAAGCGACGCACTGGTTCGGCGCAGCGGAATGGGTATCGGCCGGTCTCGCCATCGCGGCCATCATGGCGTGCGGCAGCGGCACCTTCCGCAAGGGCTGGATCGCCGTCCGCCACGGCGCACTCAATATCAATGCCCTGATGAGCATCGCCGTGACCGGCGCGCTGGTCATCGGCCAGTGGCCCGAAGCAGCGATGGTGATGGTGTTGTTCACCATCGCCGAGCTGATCGAAGCGCGCTCGCTGGATCGTGCACGCCGCGCCATCGGCGAGCTCGTGGCACTCGCGCCCGATCGCGTGACGGTGCAGACCGCAGACGGGCAATGGGTGGAGCAACGCGCATCGGAAGTCGGCATCGGTGCGCGCGTACGCGTACGGCCGGGCGAGCGTATCGCGCTCGACGGCACCTTGGTGGAAGGCCGCTCGTCGGTGAACCAGGCACCGATCACGGGCGAGAGCCTGCCGGTCGACAAGGTCGTGGGCGATTGCGTCTTCGCCGGCACCATCAATCTGGACGGTGCGTTCGCGTTCGTCACCACCGCGCTGTCGAACGACACCACGCTGGCACGCATCATCCACGCCGTCGAAAAGGCACAGAGCGAGCGGGCCCCCACGCAGCGCTTCGTCGATCGCTTCGCGCGCATCTACACGCCCGTGGTGTGCGCGCTGGCCCTGCTGGTGGCAGTGGTGCCGCCAATGACGATGGGCGGCGAATGGCTCGACTGGGTCTATCGCGCGCTGGTGCTGTTGGTCATCGCCTGTCCCTGCGCGCTGGTCATCTCCACGCCGGTGAGCATTGTCAGCGCACTCACCGCTGCGGCCCGCCGGGGCGTGCTGGTGAAGGGCGGGGCATATCTCGAACGCGCAGCAAGCCTGCGCATGCTGGCGCTGGACAAGACCGGCACGGTCACGCGCGGCGAACCGGCCCAGACGTCGCTGCTCACCCTCGGCGACGTCGACGTCGGCTTCGCGCAGGCGACGGCGGCCAGTCTCGCCGCGCGCTCGGACCACCCCGTTTCGCTGGCGATCGCCCGCCACGCCAGCGGGCAAGGCGTGGCACCGAGCGAGGTCAGCGACTTCCGTGCGCTGCCGGGGCGTGGCGTGGAAGGACGCATCGGAGGCCGCATCTATCGTCTGGGCAACGCGCGGCTGATGGATGAGCTCGGCCTGGGGTCGGAAGAACTGGACGAGCACATCGCCACGCTGCCGGCGACTGGAGCTTCGTTCGTCGTACTCGCGGACGAGCACGCCGCACTCGGCCTCTTCCTGATCGCCGACAGCGTGCGCGCCGAAGCACCCGAGGCGATCGCTGCGCTGCATGCCATGGACATTCATACGTGCATGCTGAGCGGCGACTCGACCGGGGCAGTGGCCGCCATCGCGCAGCGAGTGGGCATCGACGATGCGCGTGGCGAACTGCTGCCACAGGACAAACTCACCGCCATCGCGGCGCTGCGCGAAGCGGGCCCCACCGGCATGGTGGGCGACGGCATCAACGATGCGCCGGCATTGGCCAGCGCAGACGTCGGATTCGCCATGGGCGCCGCCACCGGAACGGCGATGGAAACCGCCGACGTGGCGCTGATGGACAACGACCTGCGCAAGATTCCTGCCTTCCTCCAGTTGGCGCGCGACACCCGCCGCATCCTGACGCAGAACATTGCCTTCGCCATCGGCATCAAAGCGGTGTTCCTCGCGCTGACCGTCGCGGGCATCGGCACACTATGGATGGCCGTGTTCGCAGATGTGGGCGCGAGCCTCATCGTGGTGGGCAACAGCCTGCGGCTGCTGCGCAAGTAAGCACGCTGTCGTCGTTTCGGCTACAACATTTCGCCCCCGCGCGTCCTATTCTGAAGATCACGCATCGCGCCGACCGGATCGGCGCAGGCGTGACAACGCAGAGCGGAGGCGGGGACGATGGCACTTTCACCGATCACCCTGCGCTGGACCCCGGGCACGGCGCCCCAGGCCCTGCGCGAGCGGGAGTGGCTGACCACCAACGGACTGGGCGGCTACGCCTCGGGCTCATTGCTGGGGGTGCCGACGCGGCATTACCACGGCGTATTCGTGCCCAATCTCACAGAGCCGACCGGACGTTTCGTGTGCATCTCGCGGCTGGACGAAAGGGTAAGCACGGAAACGCTGAGCGCCGATCTTTCGGGCGCCGAATTCCGCGATCGCCACACGACCTCGGACGTGGCGCACTTCCTGCGCGAATTCCGCCTCGATGCAATGACGCCGGTGTGGCTGTTCGAAATCGGCGAGACATTGCTCGAAAAGTCCATCGTCATGCCGCAGGGGCTCAATACGAGTTGCGTGCGCTATCGCGTGCTCGCGGGTCCGCCCGTGTCGTTGCGCGTACGGGTATTCGGTGCCGCGCGCCGGCTCAATGAGCCAGTGCCGCGCGACGAAAGCTGGCCGTTTGCGCTGCACATGACAGGCGAGCGCGTAGAACTGCGCACCACTGCGGGCATGACGGTGCGCATTGCATCGACGCCGGCGGTGCCCTTCCACGCCGAACGGCAGATCGACTACAACGTACTCTTCGCCGTCGAGCGCGATCGTGGCTACGACCACTTCGAACATCAGCACAGTCCCGGCTATTACGACTTCGAGTTGTCGATGGATCGCGAAGCCTCCCTGCTGTTCAGCACCGAACACTGGGAGACGATGTCCATCAATCCGTCCGCGCTGTTCGCGGCCGAACAGGCCAGGCTGACGCAACTGGTCGGCCTCGCTGGCGTGGGCGACGACGTCTTCGCGCAGCACCTGGTCATGGCGGCCGATCAGTTCATCGTCTCCCCCGGCAGCAGGCGCGATGAAACCCTGCTCGCGGCGGCGGGCGGCTCGGATGTGCGCTCCGTGATGGCCGGCTACCACTGGTTCAACGACTGGGGCCGCGACACGATGATCTCCTTCGAAGGGCTCACCTTGTGCACGCGCCGCCTGCGCGAAGCGCGCGCGATCCTGCGCACCTTTGCCAGCTACGTAAAAGACGGCCTGCTGCCGAACCTGTTCCCCGAAGGCGAGCGCCAGGCGCGCTATCACACGGCAGACGCCACGCTATGGTTCTTCCACGCGATCGACCGCTACCTCGCCTACACGCGCGACGTGCGTCTGTTGAGCGAAGTGTTCCCCACTCTGCAATCGATCATCGGCCATCACCTGCGCGGCACGCACTTCGGCATCGGCGCGGACCCGGACGACGGGCTGCTGCGCGCTTCCGCGGAGGGCTACCAGCTCACCTGGATGGACGCCAAAGTGGATGGCGACGTCATCACGCCGCGGCGCGGCAAGCCGGTCGAAATCCAGGCTCTGTGGTACAACGCGCTGCGCTGCATGGCGGCCTGGGCCGACCAGTTGGGAAGCGACGGCAGCTACTACCGGGGGACGGCCGAGCGCGTGCGCGAATCCTTCAACAGACGCTTCTGGAACGAGGCGGCCAATTGCCTGCTGGACGTGATCGACGGTCCCGACGGCGACGAAGCGCGCGTGCGTCCGAACCAGATCCTGGCACTGTCGCTGCCGCACAGCGTGCTCGACACCGAGCGTTGGAGCGCCGTCTTCGAAACCGTCACGCGAGAACTGCTCACGCCGTACGGCCTGCGCACGCTCGCCCCCGACGATCCGGATTACCACGGCCACTACGAAGGCACGCTGCGCGAGCGGGATTCAGCCTATCACCAGGGCACGGTATGGCCATGGCTGCTGGGCCCGTATGTCGACGCCTGGCTGCTGGTGCGCGGAGACTCCGCCGCCACGCGCGCCGAAGCGCGCCACATGCTGGCGCGACTGGCGACGCATCTGGGCGAGGCAGGCATCGGCAGCATCAGCGAGATCTTCGACGCCGACCCGCCGTTTACGCCGCGCGGCACGATCGCGCAGGCATGGAGCGTGGCGGAGGCGTTGCGCGCATGGCGTCGCACGATGCCGGACGGCGCGGTCGAAGCGCTCAAGGCGCGGGCAAGCGTCATCGCCGCCGCGGGTCCGCTGGATGGCACCGAGGCGACCGAACCGACGGGCGAAGAAGACACCTACGCCGGGCTCGTCAATGAACCGGCGGCATCGCCGCCGGCGCCCATCAACGAAGACGACGCCACCGGCGAGGAAGACCCCCTCGCCGGCATCGTCGACGAGCCGGTCGCCGAGCAGCGCTGACGCGGGAGAATCAAGCATGCACCTGGAAGGCTCCTGCCACTGTGGCGCGGTCCACTTCAGCCTGGAATCGGACTCCCCCTACCCGTTCATGCACTGTCATTGCTCGATCTGCCGCAAGACAGCGGGGGGCGGCGGCTATGCGATCAACCTGGGGGGCGATGCGGGCACGCTCAAGGTACGCGGACGCAAGCACATCGGCATCTACCACGCGGTGATGCGAGAAGAAGGGCAACGCGCCCGAAGGTCGCCGGCGCAGCGCCACTTCTGCCTCAAGTGCGGCAGCGCGCTGTGGCTGTGGGATCCGCGCTGGCCGGAACTGGTGCATCCGCACGCGTCGGCCATCGACACACCGCTGCCCCGGCCGCCGGAAGTGGTGGAAGCAGCGCTGGCGTACGCCGCGCCGTGGGTGGATGTGCCAAAAGGACGCGGCCACAGGCATTGCGCGCTGTGGCCGGAAGAATCACTGCACGACTGGCACGCGCGGCAGGGTTTGCTGCGCTGAGCACGTGCCGCACAGGCGAGCGTCGCAACGCCCACCCGTGCGATTACGCCAGCATTACTGACGGGCTTCGAAGAAGCACTTGTAGATCAGGCCGGCGATCATCGCGCCAATCAGCGGGGCAACCCAGAACAGCCACAACTGGTCGAGCGCCCAACCCTGCACGAAGAGGGCCTGACTGGTCGAACGCGCCGGGTTCACCGAGGTGTTGGTGACCGGAATGCTGATGAGGTGGATCAGCGTCAGGCACAGGCCGATGGCGATCGGTGCGAAGCCTGCCGGCGCGCGGCGATCGGTAGCACCCAGGATCACGAACAGGAACATGCCGGTCAGCACCAGTTCGGCGACGAACGCTGCGCCCATCGCGAAGCCACCGGGCGAATGCGCGCCGAAGCCGTTGGCGGCGAAGCCGCTGGCGACCAGGTCGAAGCCTTCCTTGCCCTGGGCGATGAAAGCCAGCACGGCGGCGGCGGCGATGGCGCCGACCAGTTGCGCAACGATGTAGGGCACGACGTCGCGCCAGCTGAAGCGGCCGCAGGTAGCCAGGCCGACGGTCACGGCCGGGTTCAGGTGGCAGCCCGAAATGTGGCCGATCGCGTAGGCCATGGTCAGCACCGTCAGGCCGAAGGCCAGTGACACGCCGACGAAACCGATGCCCAGTTGCGGAAAGCCTGCGGCCAGCACGGCGCTGCCGCAGCCGCCGAGGACGAGCCAGAACGTGCCGAAGACTTCGGCGAACATTCTCGTGGTGAGTTTCATATGTGTTTTCCTCTTGTCATGTGGAGCCCCACGCGCGCGATGAGCGCGTGTCGGAGCGAGCCGCTAAGACTCGGCGGCAAGCCTGTATGGGCGGGCGACAAAAGGCATTGAGGTTGGGCAAGGGCGCTTGCTTGTCTTAGCGCTCAGGCGCGCCATGCGTAGGAAACATCCGCCTGCGTTCCGAGATACGCTGAATATCTCATCAAGAACAGGCGCCCTTCACCGAGACTTGTCCGACACCATCAGTAAATGTGGAGCAGCACTCGCCGCTAGAATGTAGGCATGAGACGTCACTCTTCCCTGCCCCCGCCCGCGCCGGGCGAGCTTCATCCGTGGTCGACGCTGCGCGGCCTGCTGCCCTACCTGTGGCGCTGGCGCGGCCGCGTCGCCCTGGCGTTTGTGTTCCTGATCGCGGCCAAGGTCGCCAACGTCACCGTGCCGATCGTCTTCAAGCACGTGGTCGATGCGCTCACCGTCACGCCCCAGCAGGCCGTCGTCGTCGTGCCGGCAGCGCTGCTGGTGGCCTACGGCGCGCTGCGCTTTGCCAGCTCGGCCTTCGCCGAGCTGCGCGAAATCCTCTTCGCCCGGGTGACGCAGGAAGCCGTGCGCGCCATCGCGCTGGCGGTGTTCCAGCATCTGCATGCGCTGAGCCTGCGCTTTCACCTCGAGCGCCAGACCGGCGGCCTGTCGCGCGACATCGAGCGCGGCACGCGGTCCATCGGCTCGCTGATCAGCTTCGCCATCTACAGCATCCTGCCCACGCTGGTCGAGATCGCCCTGGTCATGGGCATCCTCCTGCGCAACTACAGACCGGTGTTCGCACTGATCACCTTCGTCACGCTGATCGCGTACATCCTGTTCACGGTGCTGGTGACGAACTGGCGCAGCGTGCTGCGCAGGCAGGCCAACGAGCTGGATTCAGCCGCCAACTCGCGCGCCATCGACAGCCTGCTCAACTACGAGACGGTCAAGTATTTCAACAACGAGGCATTCGAGACCCGTCGCTATGACGAACAGATGCATGCCTACATCCACGCCCAGGTGCGCAACCAGTATTCGCTGTCGGCCCTCAACGCGGGGCAGGCGCTGATCATTGCCACCGGCATCGCCGCCATGATGTGGCGCGCGGCGAGCGGCGTGGAGAGCGGCGAGATGACCATCGGCGACATCGTGCTGGTCAACGCGTTCATGATCCAGCTATACGTGCCGCTCAACTTCCTCGGCGTGATCTACCGCGAGATCCGTCAGGCGCTGATCGATATCGAACGCATGTTCGGCCTGCTGGGCACGCAGCGCGAAGTCGAAGACGCGCCGGACGCAGTCGACCTGCCGCCGGGCCCGGTGACCCTGGCCTTCGAGAACGTGAGTTTTGCCTACGACCCTCGCCGCCCCGTGCTGCACGACGTGAGCTTTACCATCGCGCCGGGCCGCACGGTGGCCGTCGTGGGCCATTCGGGCGGAGGCAAATCAACGCTTGCACGCCTGCTGTTCCGCTTCTACGACGTCGTCGACGGCGGCATCACGCTGAACGGCCTGGATGTGCGTCGCCTGCGCCAGTCGAGCCTGCGCCGAGCCATCGGCATCGTTCCGCAGGACACGGTGCTGTTCAACGACACGCTCTACTACAACATCCATTACGGTCGCCCGAGCGCAAGCGAAGAAGAAGTCTTCGCCGCCGCGCGCGCGGCGCAACTGCATGAATTCGTCGCGCAACTGCCGGACGGTTACGCTACGCGGGTAGGCGAGCGCGGCCTCAAGCTGTCGGGGGGCGAGAAGCAACGCGTCGCCATCGCGCGTGCCCTGCTCAAGAATCCTTCGGTGCTGATCTTCGATGAAGCGACATCGGCACTCGACTCGCGCACCGAAAAGGCCATCCAGGCACAACTGGAAGCAGCCGCCGTGGGGCGGACCGCTCTGGTGATCGCCCATCGTCTGTCGACGGTGATGAACGCCGACGAGATTCTCGTCATGGAGGCCGGACGGGTGGTGGAGCGCGGCACGCACGCCGAACTGCTCGCGCTATCCGGCAGTTACGCGCAGATGTGGGCGCTGCAGCAGCAGGAGGACGCCGAGGAAAGACTGGCGACGGTCTGACGGGGCATGCGAGGCGTATCGCCGGCTAGTTCGGCTTTCTTCCCCGCGGAAGTTCCGTCCGGCCGGGTCCGCGCACGCCGTACCCTTCTTCGTCGTCCGACGACGCCACCGATGCAATATGCAGGGTCTGCGTAGGGAAGGCGAACTCGATGTGCTCCGCGGCGAACCGCTCGATGATGCTGAAATTGATGTCCTGCTGGATGTCCATGTACTGGTTGTAGTCGCCGCTCATCACGTAATACACCACCTCGAACGCCAACCCGCCCGAGCCGATCGCCTGGAAGTGCACGCGGTCCACCCTCACCCTGTCGCCATGCTGGTTGATCGCCTCGCGCACGGCCTCGGTGATGCGCCGCAGTTTGTCGACCGGCGTGCTGAAGGCGACGCTGAAATTGAACACCACGCGACGCTGCTGCATGGCCTTGTAGTTGCGTATGCGGCTCTTGAGCAGATCGGCATTCGAGAAAATCAGCTCCTCGCCGAACAGGCTCTGAATGCGCGTGGTCTTCATGCCGATGTGTTTTACCGTCCCCATCATGTCGTCGACGATGATGAAGTCGCCCACCACGAACGGCTTGTCGAGCGCAATGGACAGCGACGCGAACAGATCGCCGAGGATGTTCTGCACCGCCAGCGCCACCGCCACGCCGCCGATACCAAGGCTTGCCACCAGCGCGGTGATGTTGACGCCCAGGTTGTCGAGGATCATCAGCACCAGCACTACCCACAGCAACAGCCTCAGGCCGAAGGCGACGATGCCGAGATTCATCACCGTCTTGCCGTCCTGCGAGGCTTCGCCATGCGTGAGCCGGTGATCCAGCCACGCGGCCACGGCGGCACTGCCCCAGCGGCCCACCTGCAACAGCAGCACCAGGACCATCGCCCGTTCGACCAGGGTGCCGGCGTTGTCGGGCATGTCCAGCGAACGCAGCCCGATGAGAAGCGAGATGGCGAAGATCGATACACCATGCGTTGCCCGCACGAGCGTCGCGAAAATGTCGTCCCACCGGCGCGACGTGCGATCGGCCCAGGCTTGCAGGCGGCCTGCGAGGATACCGCGCACGCCGGTCAGTACGAGGTAGAGCACCAGCGTCACGCCGAGCGCGACGAGCAGTTGCTCGGCCGCATTGTCGTGATAGATCGCCGAGAGGGTTTTCCACATGGCAGGGGGTCCTTTCCTTGGATAGCGCGGGCGGCCTGCCGCCCCGGTGCGCTGCGCGATGCGGCTAGCGCATGGCGCGCTCGATGAACTGGATGAGGCCGGCGACCTCGCTCTGCGCATTCAGGTAAAAGCGCGCAGCGGAGTCTTCGCGCCGCTCAATGCGGCAGGTCAGCCAGCCCGGGTGTGCGTGGCGGAAGACGATCTCGTCGGTGTCGTCATCGCCCAGGAACATGACGCTCCCCGCCTCAGCGCGCCGGGCCAGTTCAACCACGGCGTCATACTTGTTGGGCGCCTCGGCAGGCAGCAGATTCACCACGCACTTGCCGCCGATGATCTGCGGCACCGGATTGAGCGTGCGCGCGAGGTCGCCCAGCAAGGCCTGTGCCGCGCCGCGATCGCTTGCCAGGCGGTAGTGCAGCGTGATGGAGCGCCGCTTGTCCTCCACCAGCACACCCGGCGGCAGGCGCCAGGTTTCGATCTGCATGTGCCACTGCGCCACCTGCCGCTCGATGGAGCGCGCCCAGTCCCCAGCCTCTTCAGTCAGCCCTTCGGCGCCATGGTTCCCGACAATGTAGCCGGGCACGAAACCAAGGCGCGAGCGCACGTCCGCCACCGCGCGCCCGGTAACCACCGCCACGGGTGCCAGTTGCGACAGCCGGCTCATGGCCGTGGCCACGGCGGTCGAGGCATGCGCGTCGTCCGGCAAAGGCACGATCGGCGCAAGCGTGCCGTCGAAATCGAAAGCCAGCAGCGGCCGCTGTCTGAGCAACGCATACAAGGCCTCCTGCCCGGAGGGTGACAACAGGTAACGCACAACGACTCCTCTCTTTTCCGTGCTCGCCTCACTGTCGATCGCCGCCCTGCAGCCGCTGTTCGATGCGGCCACGGCGGCGGAAGCGCGCCGCGTCGATGAGCATGCGTCCGGCCCAGCGATAGACGTTGTACTCGCGCACCACGTAGCGCAGGCTGCGCATGCGCTCCCCCTGCTCTGCCGCAGGCATGGTCAGCGCGCGATACAACGCGTCGGCCGTCTCTTCGACGTGATAGGGATTGACGATGAGCGCCTCCAGGAGTTCATGCGCCGCGCCAGCGAACTGGCTCAGCACCAGCACGCCCTGCTCATCGTCGCGGGCCGCGATGAACTCCTTTGAAACAAGATTCATGCCGTCGTGCAGGCTCGTCACCACGCAGGCATCCGCACCGCGGTAATAGCGCACCAATGTGTCGGGCTCGTGATGCGAAGACAGCAGATGGATCGGCAGGTAGCGTCCAAAGCCGAAACGCGCATTGACCGCTTCGACCCGTGCCTGCAGGCGCTCGCGGAAGATGCGGTACTCGTCCAGCGAGCTGCGCGTGGGCGCGGCGATCTGCACGAGCGAAAAACGCCCGACCATCGACGGGTGCTTTTCCAGCATGCGCTCGACCGCGTTGACGCGCTCCAGGATGCCCTTGGTGTAATCGAACCGATCCACGCCGATGGCAACGCAATGCTCCGGCGCCACGCCCAGCCGTTCGCGCAATTCGGCACGGCAGGCGGCAATGGGTGGGACGACGGCGGTTTCTTCTGCCGTCGGCCAGTGGATCGAGATCGGATAGCTCTTGACGAGCGTGTCGCGGCCGCCGTAGGTCACCGTGGTGTGCTCGTGCTCGATGCGCGCCTCCAGGAAGCGATCCACCGTCTCGAGGAAATTCTTGCAGTGATAGCGCGTGTGGAAGCCCAGGATCGTGCTGCCGAGCATCCCTTCGAGCAACTCCTTGCGCCACGGGCAGATGCCGAACGATTCCGGGTTCGGCCAGGGGATGTGCCAGAAGGTGATGATCGTTGCGCGCGGCAATTTCTCGCGCACCATCTTGGGCAGCAACGCAAAGTGGTAGTCCTGCACCAGCACCACGGGATCGTCGGTGCGCGCCGCCGCGACCACGGCATCGGCAAATCGCTGGTTGACCGCGCGGTAGCGTTCCCAGTCTCCGATGCGAAACACGGGGCGCACGTGCGCCACGTGGCACAGTGGCCACAGTCCTTCGTTTGCGAACCCGTAGTAATAGCCGGCCTCGTCCGCCTCGGTCAGCCACACGCGCTTGAGCTTGTATGCCGGCTTGTCCGGCGGCACCGGCACGCAATCGTTGCGGTCGACCACCTTGCGGTCGGCCGAGCCGCTGCCATGTGCGATCCACGTGCCGGAACAGGCGCGCATGACCGGCTCCACGGCCGTCACCAGCCCGCTGGCCGGACGACGCACGACGATGCCGTCGGGCGTGTCCTCGTGAATGTACGGCTCGCGATTCGACACCACGATGACCTCATCGCCGCGCAGCTCTTCGTGCAGCAGCTTGCGCAGGCGTTGCGGCTGCCACTGGTTATCGGAGAGTTCTTCGCGCGCGCGGCGCTCATCGTCGAGTTCGCGCAGCATCATCCGCATGTCATGGGCCAGCGGGCGCAGTTCCGGCATTGGCGCCTCGATGGGCCGCAACAGCCCTTCACCGCGCAGGATCGCGCGCGCGCCGGCCACCCAGCCGCGCCAGGACAACTGCGCGATGATCATGGTGATCAGCGCGATCATCGCGCCCAGCCCGATGAACAGACCAATGAAGTACTTGCGCGTATCCTCGCTGCGCTTTTCCGCGTAGCTCACGTCGTGCACCAGCACCAGCGTGCCGATAGGGGGTACCAGTCCGCCGACGGCGGTCGTCGTCACGTGCACCGAACCGCGCGGGAGCTTGAGCAGGTGAGCGGCCCGCGACGTGGGATCGGCCGGGTCCGGGCATTTCACTTCGTCGGGAAAGCTCTGCGTATGCACCACCAGCGAACCATTGCGGTCGCACAGACCGAGCGCCAGAATGCGTTCGTCCTGCAAGACGCGGGCGAAGGACTGCTCGGCGCGCGGCAGATCGTTGTAGGCCAGCGAATCGACCAGGGTGTCGTCGAGTGTGGATGCGATCAGGTGCGAACGGGTATCCAGGTCGCGCAACGACCATCGCAGCGTCAGCCGGTCGACCAGCGGCACCGTCACATAAGCCGTGATGGCGAGCGCGATCAGCAGCGGAATGATGAAGCGCAGTTGCAGGCGCAGCGTATTCATGCGCGGCCTCCTCGCGCCGCCGGATGGCGATGGGTGGAACGGACGCGCAACACGATTGACGAACGGAGCGCAGTGCGCCCGCGGGATCGAGCATGGTTCATTGCAGATCGGCCCTCACGCGAATCCGCGTGGGTGTCCACACGGCGCATTGTTCCCGAGGGATGTGCCTCACCGCATACCGGTACGCGTTGCGCGTGCCGGCCGACGACTCATCGGCCATCGATCAGAGCAGTGGCCCTCGAGGTTTGTTGGTGTCTGCCTGATTCTGAAGCAAACGCCACACCAGAACTGTAGGACGAATGACCACAGCACTCCACGAGGAAAATCGCCCGCAGCGGCGAGCACCGGCAGGAGGCCCCACGGCGCGGGGCTTTGACGGCACCGCGCCGCATCGCCCGAGGCGGATCTACTGCCGCACAGGCGCGGGCGCGTCGATGGCGGCGAGTTCGCGGTCGATGCGCTGGCGGAAGTCCGCCGCCTCGCGCTTTTGCTGCATCAGGCGTCGAACGTAGTCGGGCCACGCGGCGAACGACGCACGCCCGGCGCGCCAGGCTGGATAGTGCTCCACCGCTTCGCCAAGTACCGTCAGCCACATCTGCGCAATGCGCTCGATGCTGAATTCCGGCGCACGTGCGTCGCATTGCGCGCGCATCGCCGCATACAGGCCCGGCTCATTCTTGATGCGAGTCAGCGCCGCGATGACATCCTCCGGCCCCTGCACTTCGAGATAGTCGAACGGCGACTGGCGCAGTTTCTGGTACGCCGGCTCCGGCGCCAGCAAGGCCGGCACACCCGCCAGCCACGCGTTGTAGAGTTTCGTGGCCGGCTTCTGTGCCAGCATGCTCGGCGCTTCGATGCGATGCGCGAGCACGACGTCGATGTCGCGGTAGTCGTTCCACGCCACGCCACGAATGTCGAATTCGATTTCGAGCTTCGCCAGTTCACCGAGGAACGCGTCGCTCCTCATCCACGGAGGCAATGAATCCACGCGTCCGAAATATGCCAGCCGTTGAACGCGCGCGGCCCGCGCGGCATCGCGTCGCAATAGTCCGGGCTGGGGCCACAACGGAATGTAGCGCTGATACGCAGCGCTCACTTCGAGGTCGTTCTGCAGGATTTCGATATCGGCCACCGTCACCGGCGAGCGATCGGCGCGCACGCCGACGATGAAGCTGCGGTGCAGTCCGCCGAAGAATCGATTCAGGTCGTCGCGGTGAGCCACGATGATTGCATCGCGCGGCACCTGAGGCCCGGCGGTGACGACAAGGCCACGTTCGCGCAACGCCGCAGCGACATACAGATAGGTCTGAACCACCCACACATCGACACCGGAGCGGAACCGGGCCTGCCCGGCTGCGATATCGTCCGGGCCGAGCTTTTCGAGATCACGCCAGACGTCGAAGCGCTTGCGGCTGTAAAAGTGAATATGGGACAGCGGCATGGGTCTGGACAAGTCTCATTGTTGTATTGACGGCCGATGCTAGCAGAAGACAAAACCCGTCTTCCATGGACAAAGGCACGCCATTCTGCGCAGAATTCGCAGTCTTCGCTTGCCGCAGTGCGGCATGACGCGGCCTTCGCGCTGCCGGGCCCCGTTTGCATATCAACGACCGATTCCCAATGAGCTTGAACATCCTCGTCATACGCCGCGACAACATCGGCGATCTGGTGTGCACACTGCCGATGATCGCCGCACTCCGGGCCCACTACCCCGACGCCTGGATCGGCGCACTCGTCACCCGCTACAACGCCGAAGTGCTGCACGCCAACCCGGACATCGACGAAGTCTTCAGCTATCAGAAGGCCAAGCACCTGGGGCCGGGCGAAAGTCTCGTCAAAAACACGCTGGCGCGCGTTCGCCAACTGTGGTCGCTGCGGCAGCGCAAGCTCGACCTGATCCTGCTGCCTGCGTCCGGCACGCAGCGCAGCGCGCAGCAGATGGCCACCCTCATCGGCGCGGCCCGCGTCCTCAGCCAGGACGATGTGCCCGCCTCGAACGAAGCCCGCCACGAAGTCGAACGCACCGCCAACATCCTGCGCGCGCTGGGCGTGGCCACGAATCCGCTGCCCGCCGCGCACGTCGTCCCCCGCCCCGAACTGCGCGAAGCCTTGCGCGATCGTCTCGCGCCGCGCGATGGGGGCCCGCTGCTCGGCGTACACATCAGTTCGCGCAAGCCTTCGCAACGCTGGCCGGCGGAGCGCTTCGTAGAACTGATGCGTGCGCTGCACGCGCGCAGGCCCGGCGTACGCTTCGCGCTGTTCTGGTCGCCGGGCGCCGAGAACAATCCGCTGCATCCGGGCGACGATGACAAGGCGCGCGCCATTTTCAACGCCTGTACCGACGTGCCGCTGGCTCCCTGCCCGACGCATTCGCTGGCCGAACTCATCGCCGGACTGTCGCTCACCGACGCGCTGCTGTGCTCCGACGGCGGCCACATGCATCTTGCCGCCGCGCTGGCCAAGCCCATCGTCGCCATGTTCGGCCAGTCCGACGTTGCACGCTGGCACCCCTGGGACGTGCCCTATCGCGTGATCCAGCCGGCCAGCCACGCAGCCACCGATATTTCCGTCACCGAGGTCGTCGACGCGCTCGCCTCCCTGGACGCGCGCCTGGCATGACGATCGAATTCGACCTCTCGGGCACGCCGCCCATCGCCGCGCGCCGCGACCGCAAACTCACGCAGCACGGACACACACGCATCGATCCGTATCACTGGATGCGACGCATCGATGATCCGGCGCTGCGCGCCTTCCTCCAGGACGAGAACGAATACGCCGCCCGCGCGATGGCGCCGACGGTGCCGCTGCAAGAGTCGCTCTATCGCGAGATGCTCGCGCGCATCAAGGAAGCCGACCTGTCGGTGCCGGTCAGATTCGGGCCGTGGATGTACTACAGCCGCACCGAAGCCGGTCAGCAATATGCCATCCACGTGCGCCGCCGCATCACGCCGGACGGCTGGGAACGATCGCCCGAAGAAGTGTTGCTCGACGAGAACGCCGAGGCGCGGGGCCACACGTTCTACGAGGTGGGTGACTACGAGGTCAGCCCTTCCGGCATGCTGCTGGCCTGGGGCGAAGACACGCGAGGCAACCGCCACTACCGGCTGCGGGTGCGCAATCTCGCCACCGGCCGCACCCAACGTTTTGCCATCAATCGCGTAGCGAGCATCGCCTGGGCAGCCAATGATGAAACGCTCTTCTACGTCACCGAAGACACGCGTACGCATCGCGCCGACCGCCTGTGGCGCCTCGATCTGAAAACACGAGAAAAAACACTCATCTTCGAAGAACGCGACGAACGCTTCAATCTGCTCGTCGCCAAGACACGCAGCCAGCAACTGCTGATGATGGTGTCGGCCAGCCATACCACCAGCGAGACGCGCATCCTGCCCGCCGACCAGCCGCTCGGCCGCTGGCGCATGGTGCGCCGTCGCCGCGCCAACATCGAATACGAGGTCGATCACCACAGCGATCGATTGTTCATCCGCATCAACGATACGGGCCCGAACTTCCGCCTCGTCGAAGCGCCGCTTGCCGATCCGGTCGAAGCCAACTGGGTGGAGCGCATCGCGCACGCCGATGGCATCGTTCTCGAACAGATCGATCTCTACCAACGCTGGCTGGTGGTGTCGGAGCGCATGGCGGGCGTGCCGCAATTGTCGATCACCGATCTGCAGGACGCGACGACCCATCGCGTCGCGTTCGATGATCCGGCCTACGTCGTGGATATCGAAGACCTGCCGGAGTGGGACAGCGCCACGCTGCGCTACACGTACGAATCGTTCACCACGCCCGATTCGATCTACGAATACGATCCCGCCACGCGGCAGGCGACGCTTCTCAAGCTCACCCCGGTGCTCGGCGATTTCGATCCCGCGCACTATGTGTCGGAACGCATCCACGCGGTAGCGGCCGACGGCACGCAGATCCCCGTTTCGCTGGTACGTCGGCGCGACACGCCGCTCGATGGCACGGCACCGGTGTGGCTCGACGGCTACGGCGCCTACGGCATGGCCAATGACGCGTGGTTCTCCAGCACTCGACTGTCGCTGCTCGATCGCGGCTGGATCTTTGCCCTCGCGCACGTGCGCGGTGGCGGCGACCTGGGCCAGCGCTGGCACGACGGCGGTCGGCTCGCCAACAAGCGCAACAGCTTCACCGACTACATCGCCTGTGCCGAACGCCTGGTCGAAGGCGGCTACACCTCGGCGGGCCGCATTCTCGCGCAGGGCGGCAGCGCAGGCGGCCTGTTGGTGGCAACCGTGCTCAATCTGCGTCCCGAACTCTTCGGCGCGGCCATTCTCGAAGTGCCGTTCGTGGATGTGGTCACCACCATGCTCGACCCGAGCCTGCCGCTGACGGTGGGCGAATACGAGGAATGGGGCGACCCGCAGCGCGCCACGGACTATCGCCGCATGCTGTCGTGGTCGCCCTACGACAACATCGCCGCGCAAGCCTACCCGCCGATGCTGATCGAAGCGGCGCTGCACGACAGCCAGGTAATGGTGTGGGAACCGGCCAAGTACGCTGCGCGTCTGCGTGCCTCCAGGACCGACGCGAATCCGCTGTTGCTCGTCACCCACCTCGAAGCGGGACATGGCGGCGCATCGGGCCGCTACGAGCAATTGCGCGAACGCGCGCGGCAGGTGGCTTTCGCGCTGACTACGATGGCCGCACGCGGCGCATGACGCGGCTCATGGCTGCCTGCGCATTCAGGCGCAGCAGCACCGGATCGAGCCATTCGGCAGAGCGCAGGCGCAGCGTATCGATGGCACGCCGCGCGCCGCCGTCGCGCTCATCGAGCGCCCGCTGCAGTTGCGGCAACCATGGCGCGGTCCACGCGACGTCCTGCAGTTCGGCAATGTCGCGCCTGGCGCGCGCGCCGAGCAGCCGGCCGAGGTTCGCATCGTCGTGCAAGCGCCGCATGGCCTGCGCGGCTTCCGCCACGTCGACATCCGCCCACTGCGCCGCGCGGCCGCAGAAAGCCGGCGAATAATGCCACTCCGCACCGGCCGTCGACACCAGGCGGTACGGCAGCAGGATGGAATTGCGCGCATTCATGAAATCCATGTTGCCCGAGTAGCCGGTGGCGATCACCGGCAGACCCAGCCACATCGCCTCCATCGCCCCCAGTCCCAGCCCTTCCGCGCGGTGAAACGACAGATACGCATCGCAGGCGCCGTACAGCCCCATGACGTCGGCGTAGTCCAGTGTCTCGATGATGAGATGCACGCGCCCATCATCGATCACGCGCTGCAACAGTCTGCGCATCAGCGGACTGGCCCGCGCCAGCGCCGGATCGCCGTTGCATTTGAGCACCAGATGCGCGTCCCGCTGCTGAGGGGGAAAGGCGCGCGTGAAGGCCTCGATCAGCGCCTCCGGGTTCTTGCGCTGCACGCCGCTGAACAGATCGAAGCTCGCGCAGAACAGATAGGCATCTTCCGGCAGACCGAAGCGGCGACGCACATCAGATCGGGCCGCAATGTACAGATCGCGCGGCAAGGCGTGGGTCATCAGGAAGCTGCGCGAGCCGCTCACCGAAGTCTCGATCGCCTGCTTGGTGAACTGGCTGCCCGCCAGGGTCGCGTCGAACAGCGCCAGCGCCGGACGCAGCGCACGCGGGATGGCGGGTAACTCCCAGAAGACGTATGCAGCGTTACGGAACCGGGGCGCGAGCAAGCCCGACAGGCGCCGCAGCAGAAAGGCCGGCAGCGTCTGGACCGCCGCGCACATGATGTTGTGACGGAAAGGCAATTGTTCGACGCTGCTTACCAGCGGGATGTCATGCGCTACGCGCGCCCGCTGCACACCGGCCAGACCATCGATATCCAGTCCCACGACATCGTGCCCCGCCTCGCGCAGCACCTGGACCAGCATGCGAACGCTCACGCCCAGCCCCATGGCGGCGCCGAGGTAGCCGATCACGTTGAATCCGGCGGCGCTCCGATTCATGCCGACACCGCCCGGCGCGGGCGCATGGCCGCCACAAGGTTGGGGTCGAAGCTCACGACCTGTCCGTCGTAGTACAAGCGGCCGATGACGTATTCCACGCATCGCCGACCGAGGTCGCGGGCGCGCTGCTGAAGGCTCTCGCCCGATCGCGCGGGGGCATCGGCAAACAGCAGGTCCATGCCGGCCTGATCGGCGATCTGGCGCAGCATGCCGCTGCCGATGAGCGTGCGATGCGTCATGTCGCCGCGCTGGTAGATGCCGGACAAGGGGCTGTCGCCGTTGGGCACGCGCACCAGCATCACGCCCTGCGGCGCCAGACGGGCGCGCGCCTCTTTGAAAAAGGGCACAAGATCCTGCACATCGATGTGCTCGCATACATCGAAGGCCGTCAGCAGGTCGTACGCGGCGGCCGGTACGGCCGCGAGATCGTTGAAGGCGCTCACGCCATGGCGGGTCGCCAGTTCGCGCAGCACCGGGTTCAGCTCCACGCCGTCGCAGCGGTGCCCCTCACCCCGTGCCCAACCGATGAAGGCGCCGTTGCCAAAGCCCACGTCCAATACGCGCAACGCGCGCGATGGCAACGGCAGGCGCGCCAGCTCGGCCGCAAACTGGCGTGCGACCGGCGCGCGGCAAGTGCCGAACTGGGCGGGCTCCCAGCCTTTCCATGCGGCATATTGCTCCCCGTAGGATTCCTCGACCATCACGACGGCTCCGCAGTCTCGGAACCCGGAATATCGCGAAACGTCATGACGTTTCGTTGCGTTCCAGGTTCTCAGGGCGGCGGCCGAACCAGGGAGCCACGCGCCGGAACAGCATCGATTCGACACCTTCCGGTCGCCCGCAACGGTGCCACGAAACAGCCATCCACCCACCGTACACGACGGCGCCCAGCGCCACGCGCAGCGCCAGATCGAGCAACGCCGACGCACTCATGACGGGCATCCACCACAGCACGGACGCCATCAGCAGGCAACCGGCGAGCGGACGTGCCACCTGCCGCGCCAGCTCGCCGAAACGCAGGCCATGGCGATGCCCGAGCAGCACCCACAGCGCCACGATGGGCACGCTCGAACACAGCTTGGCGGCAGCCAGGCCTGGTACACCATGGCTCGCCGAGAGCGGAATCGCAAAGACGCCGAACAGGATCAGCTCGCACCATGACATTTTGGCGAGCACGCGCGACTGTCCCGTCGCCATGAAAATCGTGTAGTACGGTCCGACGATGAAGCGCACCGCGCCTAGCAGTGCAAAGGCCTGCAAGTAGGGCACGGCAGCCGCCCACTGCGCGCCCAGCAGCACCGCCACGGCCGGCTGCGCCACCAGCGCCAGCCCCACGCCGGCCGGCAGCGTGAGCGTGTTGACGGCAGCCACGGTCTTCATCAGCGCGCGGCGCATGCGCTCGGGCTCGCCCTGCATGGCAGCCAGTACCGGCAACAGTGCGCGATTGATCGGCGCGCCCAGTTCGGTCGACACCATCGTGCCCAGTTCGCTCGATACGCGGTACAGGCCCAGCTCGGCTGGCGTGCCGATGCGGCCGGCGGCGAACTCATCGATCTTGCTGGCGAAGTAATTGCCGATGCCCGACACCAGCAGCCACTGCGAGTACGACCACAACTCGCGCACGTGCCGCAGCGACCAGCGCGGGCGGTAGGCGTGCAGCACATAGCTGAGCACGGCCCCCGACAGGTGACCAGTGAGCACGCCGATCACCAGCGCCCAGTAGTTGCGCAACCCCCATGCGCACGCCACGGTCACCACGAACGAAATGATCTTGGCGATCACGCCCAGTCGCACCTCGAGCGCGAAGTCCAGCTCCTTGCGCGCCAGCAGCGGGCCCACGCTGCCGCAACCGGCGATCACGAAACCCAGGCTCAGCGCCCACATGACGGGCGACACGCGCGGCTCCTTGAAGTACCACTCGGCCACGGGCGCGATCGCGGCCACCGTGGCGGCGACGATCAACGACTCGATCACCTTCATGGTCCATGCCGAGTCGGCGTACTCGCGCGTGGCGTTCGGCTGGCGCAGCAGCGCATTGTCCGCGCCCGAGGCAAGGAAGACCTCCACCAGCCCGGTGACCAGCATCGCCATCGCCACCACGCCGTAGTCGTCGGGCAGCAGCAGGCGCGCCAGCACAATGGTGCTGACCAGCCCGATGGCGCGTGTAAACCAACGCAGGGCGAGCGACCAGAGCGTGCCGCGCAAGAGCGCACCGGTCATCTGCGCCGAAGTCATGCCCGCACCTGCGATGCGAGCACCGGTGCCGCGCGGCGCGACAGCGTTGCGGCAATGGCCGCGTCGATGATCGCCGCGCTGCGCGCAGGCGCCAGCTCACGCGCCACGGTCGCATGTCCGGCGCGGGCCAGCGCCGCGCGACGCTCCGGATTACCCAGCAGCTCAATGCAGGTACGTGCGAAATCCTTGGCATCGACAGCCATGAGCAGCTCGCGCCCCGATTCGAACAATCCACGGAAGCCCGCCAGGCTGAACGGCGTGAGCACACACGTGCGGCCATGGGCCAACGCTTCGGGCACTTTGATGTTGCTCCCGCCGCCAAGGCGCGTTGGCGAAATGGCGAACGCGCTGTCGCGGTAGGCCTCGCTCAGATCATCCACGAAGCCCGGGGCCCGCACGCCATCGATCCGGTTCCAGTGTTCCCGCACCTCGGGTGAGGCGGCACCGACGATCAGCAAGCGGGCTTCGGGTACGGCACGGCGTACCGTAGGCCACACGGCCGAGGTGAACCAATCCATCGCGTCCGCATTGGGGCGATACCACAGCGCGCCGACAAACAGGATCTGCAGCGAGGGCCGGTCGAAATCCGGCGTCGCCGCAACGGCGCGCGGCGCGTTGGGGAGAATGTCCCCACGCAGGCCAGGCAGGCGGTCGCGGTCACGCTGCGATACGAAGAGATAGTGATCGAAGCGGTCCAACTGTCGATTTGCCAAGGTGCGCCCCACCACCTGGCGAGCAAGATCGACCATCGCACGCGCATCGCATCGCCCGGACCACAGCAGCGGCGAAATATCGTCGAGGTCGACCAGCGTCGGCACGTGCGCCGGACACGGCAGCTTGC
The DNA here is from genome assembly GCF_041807905.1 of Uliginosibacterium sp. sgz301328. Lineage (NCBI taxonomy): Bacteria > Pseudomonadati > Pseudomonadota > Betaproteobacteria > Rhodocyclales > Zoogloeaceae > Uliginosibacterium > Uliginosibacterium sp. sgz301328. Next base: position 71,819 of record NZ_JBGVSA010000005.1, on the reverse strand, counting down.
ACAGCGGATAAAGGTGATGGCCGACCGCGAGATCGTAGTCCGCCAGCGATCGCCCCAGTGCCAATTGCACAGGTGCGACGAGCGCGTGCGCCGGCGCAAAGCGGTTGATCCCGCCAGCGCGCGGGCGCCATTCCAGCGCGGCGTGGACGCCCGCTTCCGGCGCGGCGACGACACCGTCGCGATCCGCTTCGCGCACCATCACCACGTCCACGTCGCCATGGCGCTGCAAGGCGCGCAGCAGCAAGGCGGTGCGCTGCTGCCCACCAAATGAATCGCCGAACGGCGAATGCGGTACTGCCATCAGGATACGCATCGCATCAGCCCGGCTGCACCGCGGGCACCCGCTCGCCCGCGCACGATTGCGGACGGCGGCGCGACGACGCCAGGTTGCGCGCCATGCGCAGGCCGAAACGCAGGCGTGTGTCGTCCCATGGTGTGAAGCGCGGCAGCTCGAATACGTCGTCCCCCAGGCGCGCCGCGCCCGGTGCGGTCGACACGGCGTAGGCGAAGCCTTGCGCGCGGACCATGTCGACATGCTCGCGAAGATAGTCAGTGTCCGGCTTGCCATTGGGATACGCGAAACCCGTCACTGGCTCGCCGATGATGTCCTCCAGCGCGGCGCGCCCGCGCGCGATTTCGTTGGCGGCATCGACGCGGTTCAGCCGCGCCAGGATCGGATGTGTGGCGGTGTGCGCGCCGATCTCCATGCCGGCGCGATGCAGGGTGCGTACGCCTTCGGGGCGCATCATCAGCGTCGGCGCGGCGCCGCATCCCGAGCGGCGTTGTACTTCGTGCACGGCCTCTGCGCGCGCCAGCGGCGGCAGGTATTTGATCTGACCGATGAGTTGGGCGATCGCCCGGCGGCGCGCGTCCACCGTGCGCAGCGAATAATGCCCCAGCGGGCCGACATCCAGCTCATCGAGCGTACTGGCGCGCACGGCTTCGATGATGTCGTCATTCCACATGCAACCACCGCCGAGAAAATCGCTGGCGATGAAAAAGCTCGCCGGCATGCCATGACGTTGGAGGATGGGCAGCGCGACCTCAACGTTGTCCGCATAGCCATCATCGAAAGAGATCGCCAGCGCACGCGCCGGCAATTCGGCCGCCTGCAGGCGCGCGACGGCGTCGCGCAGCGGCAGCACCTGAAACCAGCGCGCCAGCCACGCCAGGGTAGCGTCGAAACGCCGGGCGTGCATCTCGCCCGGGAACAGCGGATCGCATTGTGCGGTGACGCGATGGAAGATCAGGATCGACAGGCGGGCATCGCGCCCCTTCGGCGAGAGTGCCTGCAGGAGTGAATGCATCATGAGTTCACCGCCTGCGCCGGCCGTGCGAAACCATCCTCGCCGCGCGGCACGAGTTTTCCGTCGACTTCGAGCTCCCACATGCGCGCTTCGAACCAGCGCCGCGCCACCACGCCCAGCACCAGGATGTTGTACGGTAGATCGAAGTACGCCAGGCTCAGGAACGCGCCCCCCACCGCATAGCCCGCCAGCGCCACCTGCCCCATCGCGCCGAGGTCGCGCAACCATCGCGTCTCGGGCATGGTGCCGCCACGCCGGCGCAGCCAGCCGAAGTTGAACCACGTGCACGTCCACATCAGCAGCATCAGCGCGAGCCCCATGAAGCCATGCTCGCCCAGCACCTGGAAGTAGATGCTGTGCGCCGCGTGGATGTCGGCGGGGTCGGGCGCGTAGCGCGCAAAGATGTCCTGCTCGTAGATGGCAAAACCGCCGCCCACAGGCAGGCGGTCCACTGCCAGGTTCCATGCCATCGACCAGGCATTCAGCCGCCCCATGGCCGAGCCGTCCTCCTCGTACGCCTCGATGGTGCCCATGCGCTCGTACCATTCCTGCGGCATGAGCGACAGCAGGGCCAGGGCCACGGCAAAGATCGACAGACCCACTGCCAGCTTGCGCTCGCTGCGCCACCAGAACACCGCCCCCATCGCCACGATCGCCACCAGCGCGCCACGGCTGTGCGAACCGATGGCAGCAAAGGCCGACAGCACCATGCAGGCGAGCAAGGCGTTGCGCATCCAGCGCTTGGGCGCCTGCAGACGCAGGAACTGCATGAGCGGGATGACCACGATCAGCGCCAGTGCCAGCTCGTTGTTGCCTTCGATGAACGAGCCCGGCGGTCCCCACACGCGATAGTTACCATTGGTAAGCAGCGTGAACAGGCCGCCCTTGGTCCCGAACCAGCCGATCGAAAACACCACTGCGCAGGCGAACGCCATGATCTGGCGACGGTCCTGCAGCGCATAGATGGCAACCAGCGTCATGAGGTTGATCTTCATGACGCGATCCCACATCTCGTAGCTCTGGTCCGGGTAGAAGGTGAACGCGAACATGAGCGTCATCCACAGCGAGAACAGCACCAGCAGCACCACTTCCGGTCGCCACGCCATGCCCTTGCGATCGCGCGTGATCACCAGCCCGAGTAGCGTGCACGCGGCGATCAATGCCGCCACCGGATAGTTTGAGATGTGCCACAGGTAGCGGTGCGGATTCATCATGCTGATGATGGTCCAGCCGATGATGCCGATCCACGGATGGCGCAGCGCGTACACGGCCGTGCCCACCAGCAGGATCAGGAAGCCAAGGTCACGCATGGATCGCCTCTCCGTCGATGACGCGGCGGAACAGCGCGACTTGCGCGTCGGTGGTGTCCTGCCACGAGAAGCCTTCGGCGTAGCGACGCACCGTCTGCCGCGAAGGCGCGCGGGCCAATTGCAGGGCGATGGCGCGTGCGAAGTTCGCACCATCGCGCGCCTCCACCAGCGAGCCGACCGCGTCGCTCCTCACGACTTCCGGCGTGCCGCTCACAGCGGTGGCGACCACCGGCGTGCCGCAGGCCATGCTTTCCAGCAATACGTTGGCCCAGCCTTCGCGGCTGGAAGCCAGCACCAGCAGATCGGCCGCGCTGTACCAGTGGGCGAGTTCTTCGTTGCGCACGGCGCCGGCAAAATGCACGCGCGCGCCCACGCCCAGCCGTTGCGCCTGCGCATGGAGCGATTCGCGCAGCGGGCCTTCGCCGACGATCGCCAGATGCGCCTCGGGCATCCCGCCGAGCGCTGCCAGCGCGTCGATGGCGATGTGGTGCCCCTTGCGCTCAATGAGATGCCCCACCGACAACAACAACGGCATGTCGCCTTCCACGCCCAGTACGCGGCGCAGCGGCTCGCGCGGTTGCGGAGAGAAACGTTCGAGATCGACGCCGTTGCGCATCACGTGCAGCTTGGCCCGATCCGCGCCCTGCGCCGCGAGCAGTTCCGTGAGCGATGCGCTCACGCCGATGGAAGCCGCCGCGCGCCGTGCGGTATCGCGGATCAGCCGGCGCGGCCAGCGGAATTGCGGGATGAGGCTCAGGTCGCTGCCGCGCGCCGTGACGACGAAGGGTTTGCCGAACCAGCGCGCCAGCATGCTCGCGGCGACACCGTCCGGATAGTAGTAATGCGCGTCGATAAGATCGAAATCCCATCCGTCGCGGATCAACGCCGCCACCGTGCGGCGCGCGCCGAGCGCCAGCGCCCACGGCGCGATGTTCATGCCCACGCGCGGAGGCAGCACGTAGCGCGGGTGGTGCACCTCGATGCCTCGTCGCACCTCGTGCGCCGGCGTGGCGGCCATGCGCGCCCAGTCGCCGAAGCGCTCGTGCGTACTCGGAAACCATGGCACCGGTGCGACCACGCGCGAGTCCACCTCGCCGCTATCGAGCAGATGACGCAACCGCGTCTCGACAAATATGCCGTGATGCGGCCGCGTGCTCGACGGGTAAAGCGTCGAGAACAACAGCGTGCGGATGGGGTGCGTGCGCGGCGGCATCATGCGCGCGCTCCATGCGCCAGTCGTTCGTAGATCGGCTCATAGCGCGCCACGCTGTTGGCCCAGGTGCGTTCGCGCTCGACGAAGGCGCGACCGTTGGCGCGCAAACGCGGCCATGCGTCGCGCGCATCGAGCAGCCGCAACACGGCCTGGGCGAGCGCATCGGCGTCCCCCGCGCGGAACAGCACGCCGGTTTCGCCATCGCGGATCAACTCCTTGTGCCCGCCAACGTCGGAGGCGACGAACAGACGCTCCTGCGCCATTGCTTCCAGCGGCTTGAGCGGCGTGACCAATTCAGTCAGGCGCATCGGGTGGCGCGGATAGGCGAGGATGTCGACCAGATCGTAATAACGCTGCACCTCACCGTGCGGCACGCGTCCAGCGAACACCACCGCATCGGCCACGCCCAGTCGCTGGGCCTGGGCACGCAGGGCGGCCTCTTCCTGTCCCCCGCCGACGAGCAGGACCTTGAGGCGCGGCTGGCGCTGCAACATGCGCGGCAAGGCGTCGAGCAACAGGTCGAGCCCTTCGTAGGCGTAGAAGGAACCGATAAACCCGACGACCACGGCGCCCTCCAGTCCGAGCGAACGTCCGAGCGCCGCGTCCGCCGCGCCACCGGGCGAGAAGCTGTCGACGTCGACCGCGTTGGGAATGACGGTGACCTTGTCGGCCGAAATGCCGCGCGAGAGCATGTCGCGGCGCAGCCCTTCGCAGATCGTGGTGACCTGGTCGGCGCGACGCAGCGCCCAGGTTTCGAGCGCGCGCGTGGTGCGGTAGCGCAGGCTGCCTTCGCGGGTGGTGCCATGGTCAACGGCGGCGTCTTCCCAGAAAGCGCGCACCTCGTACACCACCGGAATGCCGTGGCGACGCCCCACGCGCAACGCGGGCAACGCATTGAGCACGGGCGAATGTGCGTGCAGCACGTCCGGCGTCAATTGCATGACGACGCGTTCGAGGCGCGACTCCAGCGCGCGCATCAATGCGAATTCGCGCATCACGGGCATGCGCGTCATCGGCCCGGCGGGCGGCGTGGTGCGATAGAACTCCAGGCCGTCGACCTCTTCGAGGCCACGCGAGCACGCGCCCTGCTTCGGCGACGTCAGGTGGAAGGTCTCCCATCCGCGCAGACGCTGCTCGCGCACGATGGCGGCGGTGCGGAACGTGTAGCCGCTGTGCAGGGGCAGCGAATGGTCCATCACGTGCAGCACGCGCATCAATGTCTCCCTGTCAGCGCGTATTCGTTTCGCATGCGCCGCAAGGCCAGCCAGTCGAACAGCGTATCGGCCCCCCGCCATGCCAGGCGCGGCGCGGTGTCGGCCAGCGTGGCGAGGTCTTCGACGCGCGACGGCATGGCGGCGAAGCCCTTGGCGAGGAACACTTCGCGCAGCGCCAGGAACTGATACCGGCGCACGCTGTAGCGAATGCGGCGACGCCAGTACATCGACACATCGCCGGGCGCGGTCGGATTGATCGAATCGAACGCGAAACCCGCTTCGGGGACCGGGCGTACACGCGAGTCGTCCCAACGCCCCGGCACCGGCAGCAGATCGAACTTGGCGAAGGCGCCGACCAGGGAATCCTCGCCCACCAATCCAATCGGCATGCGAATGCCCGCGCGCCGGATGCGCTGCACGAAATCGCCGCGCAATGCGTAGAGGTTGCCGGCCAGTTCGCGATTGCGCGCCATGAGCGGACGCACCCGGCGCATGGAGCGCCCGGTCACCGGCAACGCGGCGGCGGCCTGCGCGTGCGGGTCCGTCCTGAACGCATCGAGCAGGCGCGACACAGCGTGTTGGGTGAAGTAGCAATCGCCGTCGCAGAACACGTAGTGATCGGCCTCGCCCGCGAGTTGATGCACGAACTCATTCCACGCGTTGGCCTTGTCGCCGCGCGCGATGTCGGCCACGCGCACGGTCACGCGATCGGCAGCACCCGTCGACCAGGCGCGGGCGATGTCGGCCGTGTGGTCGCGGCAGCCATTGGCGAGCACCACGATGTGCACGCGCAGCCCTTCGGTGGCGCCATGCAGGCTGTCCAGGCAGCGCTGGATGCGGCGTGCCTCGTTGTGTGCGAATACGGCAATGCTCACGCGCATGTCGGTCCCCACTCTCAAGCGATCGCGGCCGCACCCTGGCGGCGCAGGAAGGATTCGAACATCAGCAGGCTCCAGATCGAAGCGCTGTAGTCGCGCCGCCCCGACTGGTGCGCATCGACCCACTCGTGCAGGGTCGCCGCATCGAACAGCCCCGTATCGGCCAGCACCGGCCCCAGCAGCGCATGGCGCACGCGCTCGCGCAGCGGCCCGCGGAACCAGCGCGCCAGCGGCACGGCGAACCCCATCTTGGGCCGGTACAACACCTCGTGCGGCAGCATCGGTTCGAGTGCGCGCTTGAAGACGTACTTGCCTTCGTTGCCGCGGATCTTCAGGTCGCTGGGCACGCGCGCCAGCCATTCGACGAGTTCGTGATCCATCAGCGGCTCGCGCACTTCGAGCGAATGCGCCATCGAGGCGCGGTCGACCTTGGTGTTGATGTCGCCGACCAGATAGGTCTTGAGGTCGAGGTACTGGATCAGGGCCAGCGCGTCGTCGGTGCCGGCGCGCAGGGCGTGGCGGTCGAACACTTCGATGCCGTTGTAGCCGGCCAGGCGCGAACGGAAGGCATCACTGTAGAGTTGCTGGCGCTGCTCGTCGCGCATCACCGATACGGTGTGGAAATACGCTTGCACCGCGCTGCGGGTGAGCGCCTGGAAACTCGTCTTGGCACGGAACACGCGCGGCGCCCAGTCGGCTTTCGGATACCAGCGTCCCAGCATGCCGAACACCGGGCGGCGCACGCCCAGCGGCAGCGCGCGGCGCATGCGCTCTTCCATCAGATGCAGGCGATGCCGGCGATAGCCGCCGAGGCTTTCGTCCGCGCCATCGCCCGACAGCGCCACCGTCACATGCCGTCGCGCCAACTGGCACACGCGCCAGGTCGGGATGGCGGAACTGTCGGCGTACGGTTCGTCGTACAACTCCGCCAGCGTGTCGAGCAGGTCGAAGTCGTCGCTCGCCACCTGTTCGACGTGATGCGCGGTGCGGTAGCGCTCGGCCACCATGCCGGCGAATTGCGATTCGTTGAACGACGGATCGTCGAACGATATCGAGCAGGTCACCACCGGCGAGGCCGACAAGCCGGCCATGGTGGCGACCACCGCGCTGGAATCGACGCCGCCCGAAAGGAAGGCGCCCAGCGGCACATCGGCAATCATGCGCAGGCGTACCGATTCGGTCAGCCGCTCGATGATCCCGCGCGCGGCTTCCGCCTCGTCGATGGCGATGTCGGGGGCAAAGCGGACATCCCAGTACTCGCGCGGCGCCGGTACGCGCTCGCCAGCGCGCAGCGTGAGCGTATGTGCCGGCGGCAGCTTGGCGGCGGACGTAAAAATGGTACGCGGTTCGGGCACGTAACCGAGCGCGAAATACTCTTCCACACACTGCGGGTCGATATTCCGCGACAGGCCCGGGTGCTGCATCAGCGCTTTGAGCTCGGAGCCGAACAGCAGCATGCCGTCGGGCAGCACCGCGTAGAACAGCGGCTTCACGCCCAGGCGATCGCGCGCCAGAAAGAAGGTGCGACGGTTGCGGTCCCACAGCGCGAAGGCGAACATGCCGCGAAAGCGCGCCACGCACCCTTCGCCCCAGGCTTCCCACGCGTGGACGATGACTTCGGTGTCGCTGTGCGTGCGGAAGACATGCCCCAGCGCTTCGAGCTCGGGCACCAGTTGCTGGAAGTTGTAGATCTCGCCGTTGAAGACGACCACCACCGATTCGTCTTCATTGAACAGGGGCTGGAAGCCGCCCTCGACGTCGATGATCGACAGGCGACGATGCGCCAGCGCCACGCCGGGCTCGAAATGAAAGCCAGCGGAGTCGGGGCCGCGATGCGACAGTACGTTGCTCATCCGTTCGACCAGTCCGCGAGGGGCCTCGCGCGTACCGACGGTGTCGAACATGCCTGCTATGCCACACATGCCATCGCCTTCCAGTTTGAAGCCGGTTGATGCCACGCGCCGGACGTGAGGCGCTCGCTGTTGAGGGTGTTGCCGTCGCCCGTACCGGCGATCTGTCTGGGTGTTCTCCCGTGGATTACAGCGCGTTTGCCTGGCGTTCGCCGTGCAATGCGCCTCGGTTGGTGTGATTCTCTGGCGCTTTGGCGCCTTTACAGGGCGCCTCTGCCCTTGCGGGCGGCTGGTCATTGGGTGTTTTGAGGGCCGTTGCGGCTGGTTTTCTTGGCGGCCACAGGGGGGTTACGGGGTTGAACGGAGCGTTATCCGCCATGGCGGTTTCTTCGGGTTGGGCTGATTGAAAAGCCCTTTTTTGCCTTTTGGCTGGTTGTTCGAGCTTGGTCTCGACTGTTTGAGTGCGTTGACCGGGAGTTCGCCCCGGCGGGCGAGTAACTTCTTTGTTATCGATGTATGGACCGGAGACATAGGTAACACCTGTACGGGGACATGGGTAACGCTTTCGGGGTTGTTCAGATCGACCTCGGAGAAAGGGCCGTAGGGCGGAAGGGCGAAGTGTCATCCGCTATTACGTTCCATGAGCGCCGCGCTGAAAGGCCCTTTCTTGTTTGGGGCTTCGTTTTTCTAGGCCTGGTCTCGACTGCTGGGGTACGTCGGCCGGGAGTTCGCCCCGGCGGGCGAGTAACTTCTTTGTTATCGACAAAGAAGTCACCAAGAAAGCGACCCCACAGCGTCGTCGGCCTGCGGCCCATCCCCTGCGCTGCGCGGTCGAGAAGGCGGTGCGGCGTTCGTCGCTACGCTCCTCAAACAGTCCTCGCCGACGGCTACGCCGCAACCTTCTCGCCCTGTGCTGCTCGGAGACGCTGAATGGGGTGCCCACGCCACGCAGCATGGTTGTTCGGGCGAAAGGCAAAAAACCCCTCGCTTCTACTTCTTCGTGCTCCCGCTAGAGCTTGTACCAATTCAACATCCTCACTGATGGAGCGATGTCGTCAGTTCGCGAACGGCGGATGGCGCTTCGCTTCTCCGCCCGACGCACTACCGCGACATCTGGAATCTCGCTGCGCCTGCTGCATGCGCTTTGCGGTACACGCACGGTGCGCCACACACGATGAAGAGGCTCTAGCTCCATGCACTTCGAGGTGTTTGCTATGGCCGGCCCCTTCTGAGCCGCCGAGCAACGCAGGCAAGTCAGGTTGCCCACGTAGCGGGCCGGCGAGGACTGTCTGGGGAGCGCCCGCGACGAGTTCCGCAGCCGCCTGACTTGACGCGTAGCGCAGGGAACCACCCGCAGGCTGGCGGCGATGCAGGGGTCGCTTTCTTGGTGACTTCTTGTCGATAACAAAGAAGTTACTCGCCCGCCGGGGCGAACTCCCGGCCAACGCACCCAAGCAGTCGAGACCGAGCTCGAACAATCAGCCCCCAAGAAGCAAGAAAGGGCTTTTCAAGGAAGCCGCCACACAGGGAGCGCCGGCCCCTGTCGAGACGATGACCCGCTCGTCGAGCACCAATAGTCGAGCCTGCCAAGGGCCGCACGCCCCACCGCGGCCATTCGGCTGCGCCGGCTGATTCGGCCGCCGAGCATCGACAAGAACCGCGCCGCTCTACGTCCCACTCAGCAAGCGTTGATACAACGCGTCATACCTCCCCACCATCGCATCAAGACTGAACGCCTGCTCGATCCGCACGCGAGCGGCGATGCCCTGCCGCTCGCCAATCCCTCGTTGCCCCGCATACCTCGCCATGCAGCGCGCCAGCGCATCCCGATCGGCCGCAGGGACGAGCGCGCCCGTCACCCCTTCCTCCACCAACTCGGCGTTGCCCCCTACCCGCGTGGCGATCACCGGCAGGCCGCAGGCCATGGCTTCCAGTACGGTGTTCGAAATGCCCTCCGCCAGCGACGGCAGCACGAAGCAATCCATCCTTCGCATCAACGCCGGCACATCCTCGCGCTCACCCGCCAGCCACACCAGCCCTTCCAGCGAAGCATCGCGCACGGCTTGTTCGACTTCGGCGCGCAACGGACCTTCGCCGACGATCATCAGCCGCGCATGCGACATGTCGCCGTGCGCGCGCAAGGCGGCGAAGGCGCGCACCAGGCCGACGTGGTCCTTGACCGCCTGTAACCGGCCCACCGTGCCGAATACGTAGAGCGCCGGGTCGTCGAAGGGGAATCCGGCCGGCGAGACTTCGTGCCGCGACGGCGCAAAGCGCTCGGCGTTGACGCCGTTACAGATGAGCGAGCGGCGCTGCGCGGCGACCTTGATGGGGCCGGCAAGATAGGACTCGAGGTCCTGCGACAGGGCGATGTAGTGCGTCACGAAAGGCTTGTAGGCGCGACGCACCCATTGGTAGGTGCGATTGGTGCCGTCGGGGTCGGAAACATCGCGGCCGTGCTCGCCGTGCACGCGCACCGGCACGCGCGCGGCCCAGGCGGGGGCGTTCATTTCGAGCGCGGCAAGGTTGCGGGTGTGGGTGACGGCGGGCGCCAGCTTGCCGAGCAGGCTGTACATGCGCGGGAACAGCGTCGCGCCGTGGCCGGGTTTTTTGTTCAGCGCGATGTACTCGATGTCGGGCCGCGTGATGCGCGCGCAGAAGCTCTCGTCGATATCGGTCAGCGACACGATGGCGTGCCGATAGCGTGTCGCCGGCAGCCGGTTGATGAGGTTGACCATGCCGTTTTCCAGCCCGCCCACGCGAAAGCTGTAGACGATGTGCGCGATCAGCGCCGGCCCGCCGTTCATGGACGCGCCCCGGCAAGGGCGGCGTCGATGCCGTCGCGGTGGGCGCGCATGAAGTCCGCCAGCGCCTGGCGCGCGACCGTCGAGCCTTGCGTCATGTCGCTCACCACGAACACGGCGGCGCCATCGTCCGGTTGCCGCATGAGGCGGTCGCGGAGCAGCGCCAGCTTGGCCCGCTGATCGGACAGCGTCGTCTCGCCATCCCCGAGCCACAGCCAGTGCCACACGGCCGCGCGTTGGGCGCCGGCGATTTCGGTGTACTGCACTTGCAGGGGCTCGCCCGCCACGGGTGCAGCCTCGGTCTGTGCGCCAACGATGCGCCAGACGTTGCTCTCGCCCGGGATGAGGCGGTTGCCCCATTGCACGAGTTCGCGCCCCGGCGCCTGCGCGGCGTAGTAGTAGATGTGCAGCGTCACCAGCGCGTCGCCCTTGCGATACGAATGCACGAGATGCGCGCGCGCGCCCTCATAGACCGGCTGCCACGGCACGGTGGTATCCGCCGTCTGCCAGCCGTCGCGTGCGGCCGGCGCTTGCAATGTGATGGACGTGGCTTGGCGCGGCGCGGCGAGCACCGCATGCAGCGGCAGCCACACGCCGCTGACGATGAGCACCGCGGCCAGCATGAGCGCATGCCGGGCCACGCTTGCCGTGCGCGGCGCAGGCGCCGTCGCGGCAACCAGCGGCATGGCGTCCTCGCGCCACCATGATCCCACCCAGAACAGCAGGAAGATCACCACGCCGAAGAACAGCCAGCCGTAGATGAGGTGATCCACGCCGGCGGCGATGCGGTTGTCCGAGAGATAGCCCAGCATGACGATCATGTACGCGCGCAGCCAGTTGGCCACGAGCGGCACGACGATGGCGGCGGCAAAGAACAGCACGCGCCGCAATGCGCTGGTGTAGTTGAGGTAGGCGAACAGCGCGCCGACCATCACCGACGCGATGAGATAACGGATGCCGCTGCATGCCTCCACCACCGACCACGCGCCGTTGGGAATGATGAAGTACAACCCTTCGCGATACACGGGTACGCCGCTGGCGCGAATCGCCGCCACGGCGAAATCGGCCGTGTGCTGCATGAGCGTGGGCACGAGGAATTCGCCGAAGGGCACGGCAAAGAACACGAAGGCCAGCGGGAACAGGACCGCCCATGCCGCGCGATGCCCCCAGCATGCCCACACCGCGCACACCGCCATGCCGACCACGCCGGCCTGCATGGCGGCGTTGACGTCCGCCGTGCGCCCGACCAGCCACAGCGCGCCGCACAGCGCGAGCGGCACGAGCGCGCCCCAGGCCGGCGCGAAACCCGCGCCGAACAGGCTGGCCCGCGCGCGCCAGATCAGGAACAGGCTGATCGGCAGCACCACGAAGCCGTGGGCGAAGGTGTCCGAGCGATACCAGATGCCGACCATTGCAGCGACGGTCGGCGCATACAGCGCCAGCACCCACAGCACCGCCGCACCTGCCAGCCACAGCGGCAAGCGCGAGCGCTGTGCGCTCATGAGCGAGGTGGCCTGTTCGTCGGGCGCCATCAGAGCGCAACCTCGGCGGGCTGGCGGAACGCCACGGTCTCGCCCTCGATGAGGGCGTCGAAGCGTGCGAGGTTGGCCTCCCAACTGTAGGCGGCGAGCACGCGCGCTCGCGCGCGCGGCCCGAGGCCCGGCAGGTGCCCGTCGAGCACGCGCCCGATCTGCCGCAGCCAGGCTGGCACGTCGCTGGCGAGCAGCCACTCGTCGCCTTCACGCGCATCGATGCCGATGGCCGCCTGCGGCGACACCACTACCGGGCGCGCCATCGCCATCGCTTCGAGCACCTTGTTCTGGATGCCGCGCGCCAGTCTCAGCGGGGCCACCGCGACCACCGCGTGTGCAAGATACGGCCGCACGTCGGGCACGCGGCCGGTCACCACGATGCCGTCGCGACCGTCGAGCGCTTTGACGCTCATCGCCGGATTCATGCCGACGATATAAAACGACAGATCGTCGCGCTGCGCGCGCAGGCGCGGCCACACTTCGCCCACGAACCATTGCACGGCGTCGATGTTGGGCCAGTAGTCCATGGCGCCCGTGAATACCACCGCGCACGTGCCCGGCTGGTAGGGATCGGGCAGTTGCTGCACGGGCGAGAAGAACTCGGCGTCGACACCGTTGCTCACGCCGTGGATGCGTGTGCGCGCGTCGGGCACGAGCGCACGCAACAGTTCGGCCTCGGCATCCGACACCAGCACGCTGGCATCTGCCCGGCGCGCAGTGGCGGCTTCGAATTCGGCCAGACGCCGCCCTTCGCGGCGGTACAGCCAGGCCAGGGCACCACGGTGATCGTCGGCGTAGCGGCTCCACTTGGCGGAGTCGACATCGACGAAGTCGACCACGCAACGCACGCCGTCGGCCTGCGGCGCGTACTGCGCCATCGATGAAGAAAACACCACCACGCGCCGGATATCGTGCTCCGCCATGACGCGGCTCACCCACGCTTGCAGGCGCGCCGAGCGGTAGTACGGCAGCGACAGCGCCTCGCTGCCGAACAGGCCGGCGAGCGAACGCAGGCGAGCGAGGCGTGGCGACAGGCCAATCACCTCGACCTCTTCGCACCACGCCTGGAGCGCGCCGACGTGCTGCCAGTCGTCGTCATCGTCGATGAAGGTGCCGAGGAAGACGCGGTAGTTGCGCGCGAGGTGACGCAGCAGATTGTGCGAGCGCACCTTGTCGCCCTTGTTCGGCGGAAAGGGGATGCGATGCACGAGGTAGAGGAGCGCCGGCTTCATCCCAGATTGCGCACGATATGCGGCCCGAGCGTGTTCGCCACCGGCAGCGGCAGGCGCTGCCACAGCGCGATGAAGGCGCGGAACTTGGGGTTCATCGGGTTGTTCTGCGGCACGCTGTCGCGGCGATAGAGCACGTATTCGTACGACAGCGGCGCGGGTGTGAAGCCCCAGTTCTTCTTGAAGTGGTACGGACCCGTGCCGAGCTTGCTGCGCCCGTAGTCGAACACCGTGCAGCCGCGCTCGAGCGCGCGCCGCATGAGTTGCCAGTACTTGAAATCGTTGGCGGCCAGTTCGCGCGCCGTGGTCATGTCGCCGGCGTAATACGGCAGGATCTCGTCGCGGAAGTAGAACGACAGCACGCTCGACACGGGCCTGCCCTGCCCGTCGGTGACGGTCATCACTTCGCAATCGTTGCCGAAGGTGTGCATGAGCGCTTCGAACCACCGACGCGGCATGGCCGGCGTACCGTGGCGGCGCACGTTGTCGGCATACACCGCGAAGAAACGGCGCGCATCGTCGTCCCGCGCGGCATGCAAGCCATTGGCGATGCCCTTGCGCACCATGGCGCGCTGCTTGCGCGGAATCGCCAGCAGGTTGGCCTCTTCGTCGGCTTCGAGCGTCTTGCGGAAGGTGACGTACAGGTCCTGGTTCGGCCAGTCGGCGTGTGCGGCCTGCAGGTTGCGGTATTCGAGATGCTGCACGCCACGTTCGCGGGCCAGCGCATCGGCGTGGGCTTCGAGCGCGCCCCGCGCGTCGGCGTCATCCGCCACGATGCCGCCGTAGGCCGCGAAGGGCATCGAGCTGAGTGCATGGCCAAAGAGGCGGCTCTTCACCTCCACCAGCGGCAGCACGCCGACGATGCGCCCGCCGCGCTCGGCATAGACGTGGTGAACCGGGTGCCTGAAGACCGTGGCGATGAGGCTGCGCCACGCCGACAGATGGAAGAACGTCGCTTGCGCATTGCCGCGCACGTAGGCATCCCAACGCGCGTTGTCGCTGTCGTCGAGCGGACGTACCCGCACTTCGGTAGTGGTTGCTTGCATGTCGGATGGATTCAGTGTGCCGCTTCGATGAAGACCTCGTCGATGCGCCCCCACTGGAAGTCGCTCAGCAGGCGCGACAGCCGCGCCTCGGTCTTGTCGAGGTTAATGTAGTGGCGAAATTTCGAACGCGCGTCGGCATCTGTCACACGCGGCTGCTCGGGATCGATCTCCCACGGATGGAAGTAGAAGATCGCGGGGCGGTCATCGCCCTCGTTGACACGCTGGATGCACCAGCGCGACATCGCGTAGGGCAGCAGGCGGAAGTATCCGCCGCCGCCCGCGGGCCAGTTGCGGCCAAAGGCGCGCACGGTGCTGATGGGGATCTCGACCAGGCCGCTGTCGTGCACGAACGGAAAGCGCGGCGCGTCGGGCTGGCCGTAGTGGTCGTGCCGCACCGGGTACACGCTGGAACTGTAGCGATAGCCCGCTTCGCGCAGGCAGTCGTGCGCCCACGGGTTGCGGGCCGAAAACGAGAAGCTCGGCGCACGATAGCCGCGCACTTCCACGCCGGAAAGGTCTTCGAGCACCATCTTGGCAAGCTGCACGTCTGCCAGGAAGGCTTCGCGCGTCTGGTCGGATGCGCGCTCGTGGCCGTATCCGTGGCTGGCCAGTTCATGGCCTTCCATGACGATCAGCCGGACCAGCTTGGGGTAGCGCTCGGCCACCCAGCCCAGCGTGAAGAAGGTCGACTTGGCCCCGTATTCGTGCAGCAGTGCGAGGATGCGATCGACGTTGCGTTCGACGCGGCACTCCTGGTCGTCCCACTGCGCGCGCGGAAAATGCGGCGCCAGCGCGGACACCTGAAAGTAGTCTTCGACGTCGATCGTGAGGGCGTTGATTCTGGGGTTCATATCGGGGCCGTCCTTTCGACGGGCGCGAACAGCACGCGTCGTACTAGTGTAGGCGGGCGCTTCTGTGGCGCCTTCAGTGCAATGCTGGCGCCGGCCGCGGCGCCGGGAACGATTCAGGCGCCGTTGGCGCTTTTCTTGTCGGCGCCGGCATCCGGCTCGCGCGCCGCTCCAGTCTCGTACAGCAGCCCCATGAGCGCGGCCAGCGTCGATTCCAGTCGCGCCACGCGCTCTTCCAGCCGCGATGCCTGAAAGCCGGCGGCCACGTCGCCGAGCCTGCGCACGGTGTCTTCGTCGTGGAACAGCGCATCGAGGTCGAGACCGTCGATGGTGATTTCCGGCAGATCGTTGCGTGCGGGCGCCAGCGCCGTGACCGTACCGACAGGCGCGAGCACGGCGGGCTGCTCTTCGCGGATCTCGCGGATCACCTCGTCAACCATCGCGTCGGTCAGCGTGTGCTGCTCGGAGAGAAAGCTGGCCAGCAGGATGCGGTCGCACAGCGTGTTGATGCGGCGCGGCACGCCGCTGGTGAAGCCGAATATGGCCGCATGCGCGCTCGGTTCCAGGCGCGGATCGCCCCGCCAGCCGACATGGCGCAGACGATGTTCAATGTAGGCGCGCGTCTCTTCCGCATCCATCGGGCCCAGGTGGTACGAGGCGATCACGCGTTGCCGCAGTTGCTGCATGTGCGGGCTCTGCATGGTCTCGCGGAATTCCGGCTGACCGACGAGAAAGCTCTGCAGCAGCGCGTGGTCTTCGAGCTGGAAGTTCGACAGCATGCGCAGTTCTTCCACCGCGCGCGGGGTCAGGTTCTGCGCTTCGTCGACGATGAGCAGGGCGCGTTTGCCCGATGCCGTCACGGCCACCAGGAAAGCTTCGAGCGCCAGCAGCAGGTCGGCTTTTTCGATGCCCTTGGAGGGAATGCCGAAGGCGGCGGCCACCAGCCGCAGAATGTCGTCGGCGTCGATCTGCGTGCTCACCAGATGAGCCGCGACGACCTTGGATTCTTCGAGCTTCTGCAGCAGGCTGCGCACCAGCGTGGTCTTGCCCGCGCCGATCTCGCCGGTGATGACGATGAAGCCTTCGTTCTGATGCAGTCCGTATTCCAGGTAGGCCATGGCACGGCGGTGCCCCCGGCTGCCGTAGTAGAAGCTCGGGTCCGGGTTGAGCTGGAAGGGCTTGGCGGAGAATCCGTAGTACGACTCGTACATGGTGGCCTCGGATCTCAGAAGCGATGGAACAGGGTGGCAGCCACCACGTTCTCGGTGTAGGCGCCCGTTCCGGTCTGCCGCGTGTAGCGGTAGCTGAGCAGCACGTCGGTCTGCGGGCTGAGCTTGCGATCGAGCGTCAGCGCCGTGCTGGTGGTGCGGCGCGAGGCGGTGTCGACGTCACCCGTGCCGCCCTCGCCGCGTGCGCGTGAGTAGTTGATCGAGGCAAACAGCGTCGAGACCGGCGTCACGCGGCTGGACCACGTGGCGTTGTAGCTGGTCTCGTCGGTGGACTCGAAGAACGCCAGGTCGCCGCCGCCGCTGACCACGCCGCTCTCGTCGAGCCGGCGACGGTTGGTGTGCGACACGGTGAGCGTGATCTTGTTGCGCACGCCGCTCAGTACGCCAGAGATATATTCGCGCCGCTCGAGCGAGTACTGGCTCGACAGATACGACAATTGCATGAGGTCGTACGGCGTGATGCCGCGCGCCGCGAGCTGGCGCAGCACTTCGGCCGAGCGTTCGGTGGCATCGGGAATGCTCGCACGCAGCGCAGAATCCAGCGCGAGAAAATCCGGCGAAAAGTTGTAACCGTTGACAGTGCTCGACGACGACCAGTTGTTCACCTCGCGCGACGCGCCGGCCTCCAGCGACGACATGCGCCAGCGCTTCGACAGTCTCAGGTGGTAGCCCGTGCCGAAGAACCGGTGCGACACGTCACCCGAGAACGACATCGTCGGGCTGATGGCCCAGTCCAGCCCCATGCCGTAGTTGGTGGTCGTGACCGAATCGGCGCCCTGGTAGTTGTTGCGCTCCTGCCCCGCGAAGACCTGCGCGGTGGCGGTGTTGCTCAACATGTGCGAGAGCCACACGCGGTAGCTGTTGTTGCTCACGTCCTGCGTGGCGTCGTTGGTGTCGCTGCTGTATTCGCCATTGATCGACGCGCCCCAGCCCGTCTTGCCCCATGCCGTGCTGTTGGCGATGGAGGCGTCATAGCTCTGGGTGGTCTGCGTGGACAGCGCCTCGGAGTCCGAGTCCGAATACTCGTAGCGGTAGCGCGCCTGCACGTCGATATCGCGTCCGAGGTGCCAGGTGCCGTAGGGGCTGACCGAGAACGTTCGCACGTTGCTGCGATTGTTGTCGCTGTTGTAGCCGCGCGTGTTCTGCGCCCCGAACATCGATGTGTTCTGCTGCGTCATGCCGGCGTTGGCTTCGACCCACACGCGCTTTTCGATGGCTTCGATGCGGCCCCGCGCATTGAGCAACAGCGAAGAGTTGTTGTCCTGCTCGCTGTCGGCGTGAAGGTAGTTCTGCCACGAGGCCCAGACGTCGGCGTCGGTGCGCGCGCCCTTGCCGTAGAAGCGCACGCCGGGCGTGATCTCGGTGATCCAGTCGGAGCGGGCGTCGGGCGCGAGGTTGACGTTGTCGGTCCAGGTCTCGCCGACACGCAGTGAGGCTTCGCCATGCCAGTTTTCGACGGCCAGGGCCGGAGTCACCACGAACGCGACCGAGATGGCCAGCGCTATGCGCCGTGGTGCGCAAGGTGGATGCGTCATCGTGTCAGCGGCCGCTCTGCGCATATCCATAGGGTGCGTAGTAGCCGTAGTAGCCCCCGGGGCCCGGCTCACGCGTTTTGTTCATGAGCATCATCTTCACCGGGCAGGATTCGATGGTGGACAGCGCCTGCTTGACCATCGAATGCGTGGTGCGCCCGGCTTCGACGACCATGACTATCTGCCCCATGTGCGTCGCCAGCACGCGTGCTTCGGTGGTGACCAGCAGCGGGGGCGAGTCGAATACGATGATGCGATCCGGGTACCGGATGGCCATCTCTTCGAGCAGGCGCGCCATGGCGTCTGACGCCAGCAGCTCGGTGGCTCGCTGGTGCGGCATGCCGGCCGGCAGGATGGCGAGCTTTTCGATGTTGGTGCGCAACAGCACGTCCGGCAGTTCGACCTGCGGCGAGAGCAGTACGTCCATGAGCCCCGGCGCGGGCGGCAGACCGAGCAGGTTGAGCACCGAGGGGCGCGAGACGTCGGCGTCGACGAGCAGCACGGTGTGGTCCAGCTCCATGGCGATGGACAGCGCCAGGTTGATGGAGGTGAAGCTCTTGCCTTCGCCCGGCACCGAACTGGACACCATGATGAGGTTGGGGTTGCGCATGGCGCCGCCACGCCCGGCCACGTTGCGCAGGAGCGGGCGCTTGATGACGCGGTACTCCTCGGCCAGCATGCTGCGCGGGTTGAGCGGCGAGATCATGCCCATTGAGCTGAGGCGCTCGAGGTTGATTTCGATGCGGCGGCTACCCGGCAGCGTGGTGGCAAGCGGCTCGTCGTCGCTTTCTGCGGGCGCGGCCGCGGGTGCGGCTACCGGCGCCGCCACGGCGACCGGTTCGGCCAGTGGTGGCGTGGGCACCGGCGCGGCGGCGGCTTCGGGCGTGTCTACGGTGACGCCCGCGCGCTTGAGCTGGTCCAGGCGCTCGACTGCTTTTTCGATGATGCTCACGTCATCTCCTTCCATCAACCCAGCACGGCGATGACGATCGTCAGCGCGCCGAAGGCCGCCACCAATGATCCGAATGCGCCAGCAAAGGCAAAGTAGCCTCTGCGTTCGCGACTGATGCGTTCGGGATTGGGCGTCAGCGATACCGATCCGAGGATCGGCAGGCCGGTGAATTCGCGCAGCGCGCGGGTATCGAAGAAGGTGGGCCGCAACTGCGAGACGAGCAACGCAAAGGCGATCCCCACGCCGATGGCCAGCAGGCCCACCAGCGGCATCAGCAGCGAGCGGTTGGGCGCGGCCGGCTTGGTCGGCACCGAGGGCGGATCGATCAGCCGGAAGTCGGCCACGCCGGTGGTCGCTTCCATATCCACCGAGATCGCCGCCGATTCGCGCCGCGACACCAGCGTGTCGTAGTTGCGCTTGTTGATGTCGTAGTCGCGGTTGAGCTGAGCGTATTCCTGCTCGACCTGCGGGCCGAGCTTCATGAAGTCGCGCAACTGGCCCACCCGTGCCTGGTATTCGGCCACCCGCGTGCGCAGCGCCGCGACGCTGGCTTCCGATTCGTTGAGCGAGACCTTGAGTTGCTGGTAGACCGGGTTGCCGTTGACGTTGCCGATCTGCGTGCCGGCCTTGCGGCGTGCCTTGATCTCTTCGGCGCGCTGCGCTTCGAGCTGAGCGATCACGCGGCGGGTGCCGACGACGTCCGGGTGCGCTTCGGTATAGACGCGCAGCAGGTCGTCGAGGTTTTTCTTGAGCGCTTCGATACGCGTGTCGATCTCGGGGATCGACACGCCGGACGCGCTCGGGCTGTCCGGCAGCAGCACGGTTTCTTCGCCGGCGAGCTGGCGCTTGATGGCGTCCCGCGAGTTCTCGGCTTCGCGCAGCTCGAGTTCGGAGGAGCGCAGCTTCGCCATGGTGTCGCCGATCTGGCCGAGCGCGTCCTTGCCCCCTTCGCCGAGCAGCGACAGGTTCTTGAGCTTGAAGTCCTTCAGGCGCGATTCGGCTTCGTCGAGCTTCTGCGCGTAGTTCTTGATCTGCTCGTCGATGAAGCGGCGGGCCGAATCGGTGTCCTTGCGCTTATCGCCCAGGCCGGATTCGACGAAGATCGACACCAGCGACTGCACGACGCGCTTGGCGCGCTCCGGGTTGGTGTCCATGTAGGCCAGCGTATAGAGGTTGTCGCGCCCGGTACTCATGATGCGTACGCGCGAGGTGACGTCCTCGATCAGCTCGTCGCGCTGGCGGCGGGTATTGGTCGCCAGATCGAGGTCCGCCATGCGGATGAGTTTTTCGATGTTGGGACGCGAGATCAAGGTGCGCGACAGGATCGCCACCTGCTGGTTGACGTCCTGCGGGATCGCCAGCCCGGCCATGAGCGGTGCGAGCACCGACTGCGTGTCGACGAAGATGCGCGCGCTGGCCTCGTACTTGGGCGGCAACGTATAGACGACCACCGCGCCCACCAGGCCGACGATCCATGCCAGCGCCATGCCCCACCAGCGGTACGCCCAGGCGCCCCGCACGTATCCCCACAATTGCCGCAACAACTCGTCCATGTCGTTTCACCTGCATCGAGAAGGGATGCGGCAGGCGCTCGGCCCTGCGCTCCGGTCACCGCCGCATCCGTGCGGCGGCACGCTTCACAGATATGTGCGGTCAGAACCAGCTTTGCGGGATCACCAGCACGTCGCCCGGCTTGACCTCGACGTTGGCCGAGACATCGCCGTTGCGCAGCAGATCGGTCAGCCGCACGCTGTACTGCTTGTTGCCTTCGGAGGTGCGCAGGATGGTGGCGTGGTTGCCGTCGGCGAAATCGGTCATGCCGCCGACGGCGATCATCACGTCGAGCAGCGACATCTTCTGGCGATAGGCCAGCACCTGCGGTTTGGTGGCTTCGCCCACCACGCGGATCTGTTCGCTGTACGGGCCGACGAAGCTGGTCACGATGACGGTCACCACCGGCTCGCGAATGTACTTGGAGAGCGACTTTTCGATGTCGCGCGCCAGCGCGCTGGCGTCCTTGCCCGCGGCGGGCAGGTCCTCGACCAGCGGCGTGGTGATCTTGCCGTCGGGGCGCACCGGCACCGACGTCGACAGTTCGGGGTTGCGCCACACGGCGATGCTGACCTGATCGCCCGGGCCGATGATGTAGTTGTATTCCGGCGACGAAGCCGTGGCCGGCGCAGCCGGATAGGTCTGGGCGCAGGCCGACAGCACGATGGCAGCCAGGGCCATGATCGCCATCCGCCAGGCTTTGACATACCCATTCAACGACGCAAACGACATCTCACACCTCCAGAATTTGGTAGTTCGGACCGTCCGATTCGATCGCGCATGTTACCCGCATGAGAAAACCGGCCGCGCGAAAAATCACACGCTCGGGGCTGCATCGCCCTGACGGGCAATTCATCGTTTGGGGCTGCTTGTATAGGAATGCCCGGCGAGCGCGCAAGCCCCCTGCCCCACAGGACGACGGCCCCGCCGGCGCACTGTCGCCCTGCTTTACACATGACGTTCCCCACCCCGCAAACGGCCAGACAAGCCATTGTTTTACCGACATTTTTCAAACTGGCATGCAGACTGCTTTATGTCGGCACCGATTGCAGTTCCTGTGGAGACCCTGACAAATGAAACTCAAGACTCTTGTAGCGGTGGCAGCCCTGGCCGCCCTGCCTGCGATCTCGCAGGCGGGAGTATTGGCCCAGAGCATTCTATTCATCGATGGCTTCAAGCTCTCGCAAGGTGATGGCGCACTGGGCGGCGGCACCCAGCTGGATACGTCGACCACGGTGCTGGTCCAACGCGTGGCCAACTCGGGCGACGTGCTGGCTAACCTCAATGGCGTGTCCTCGACGCAGGGCGCCCTGGTGACCGACACCAGCGGCTTCAATATCAATGCGCATCAAGGCTCGCCTTATACGGCTTTCTCGCCGATCACTGCCGCCCCGCCGAACGTCGTCTCTCCGGGGCAGGGTTTTGCCAGCAACCACGCCATCCTAAGCGGCAACTCGCTGGACTTCTCGTCGGGCGCCAATGGCTGGACGGATGCCACCGTCGGCCTGGGCAGCACCGGCGAAGGCAGCGCGCAAGGCAACATCGGCGTGGTGGCCCGCGCCATCCTCGACGTGCAGAGCCCGATCCGCCTGCAAGTGTCGTTCAACGCCCGCGCCTTCCAGCGCAACCAGGTCGACGCCCTGGGCGGCAGCGGCCTGGCCGTGGCCCAGAACAACCAGATCGTGTTCCAGGTGACCCTGTCGCGCATCGACCCGAACACCGGCGTGCTGACCCAGGTCTTCACGTGGTCGCCGGACGGCAACGCGACGTCGGTGATTGGCGGCACGGAATACGCCGACCCGTTCTCGCTGAACCAGACACTGGCCACCGCGTTCCCGGGCGAGAACTTCACGGTGAACCATCTGGCGGGCGGCTACTTCGAGCTGGAAAGCAACCTGCTGGCCGCCGGCCTGTACCAACTCGACATCAGCCAGAAGGTGTCGGCCGACGCAGTGTTCATTCCCGAACCGGCCAGCCTCGCGCTGATGGGCCTGGGCCTGGGCGCCCTGTGCCTCGTCCGCCGCCGCAAGCACAACGCTTGATGCCGGCCGACCCGGCCTCCGCAAGGCAATCGGAAGGCTGCCACCGCAAGGTGGCAGCCTTCTTTTTCGCTCCCTATGCCACTGCGCGCGCCTGAAGCTTTCTTCACCCGGCTCGCCAATGCCGGCATTCCCATCGATGCGGACCCCGATCGACTGGCCCGCGCCACGCAGAACATCACCACCCGCGAACAGCCGCTCGCCGGTCGCGTCACCCCCCGCACGGTTGACGAGGTGCGCGCGGTGGTTCTCGCCGCTTTCGATACCAACGTCCCGCTCTATCCAGTCTCCACGGGTCTGAACTGGGGATACGGGTCGCGCTCGCCGGCGACGGCCGGTTGCGTGCTGGTCGATCTGTCAGCCATGCGGGCCATCCGCAACGCAGACGATATCGGACCGGACAATCCGGTGGCGATCATCGAGCCGGGCGTCACGCAGGGGCAATTGGCCGACTATCTCGCCGAGCACGTGCCGTCGGTGTATTTCAACGTCACCGGATCGGCGCGCGAGACCAGCGTGCTGGGCGCCTCGCTGGACCGGGGCGTGGGCTACTTCGGGCCGCGCCGCGACGACGTCTTCGGCCTGGAGATCGTGACGGGCACGGCGGAATTGCTCTACACCGGCCTGCGCCGGCTCGGCGAGGATTCGCCGATCGCCACCTGTCACCCGTACGGACTCGGGCCGCAGCTCGACGGTCTGTTCTTCCAGGGCAACTACGGCATCGTCACGAGCGCCTGCCTGCGCCTGCGTCCCCGGCAGGCGTGCCACGTGGCGGTGTCGATCGGCATCCCGCGCGAAGACGATCTGCCGGGCGTGATCGACACGCTGGCTCATCTCAAGCGCGGCGGCGCGCTGCCCGCCGTCACGCACATCGGCAATCGCGCGCGCACGCATGCGACGCTGCATGAGAGCGTGGTGCGTTTTCTCGTGGATGAATGCGGTGTGGCGCCGGGCAACGCGCCGGCCGAAGCGGACGACGTATTGCGGCGCGTGGCGCCGCACCCGTGGACCGGCCTGGCGGGCATCGCCGGCACGCGCGCCCAGGTGCGCGCGGCCATACGCGCCATACGCGCGGCGCTGGGCCGAAGAGCGCAACTGCGCGTCGTGACGGACCGGTTGCTCGACACCGCCATCAGCCTGCGTGGTGTGCTGGGCCGTATCGGACCGTTGCGCCCCCTGGTGGCTGCCGCGGTGGCGACCAAGCCGCTGCATGGATTGGCCACCGGCGTGCCGTCGAGCATTGCCGTACGCAACCTGATGCTGAAGTTCGGCAGCGCTGCGGACGCGCCCGTCGGCGAACTGGACACTTCGCGTTGCGGACTGATGTACATCTGCCCCGTGCTGCCCTTGCGCGGCATGGCATCGGTCGGGGCACTGCACAGGCTGCAAGGCGTGGCGGAGCGCTTCGGGCACACGCTGTACACGACACTGAACATCGAAACCGATCTGACACTGGTCGCTGTGATCAACCTGCTGTTCGACCGCGGCGACGCTGCCGACACGGCACGCGCGCAGGAATGCGCCGATGCGCTGCTGGCCGACATCGAAGCGCAGGGCCTGTCGGTATACCGTGCCCGCGCCGACATGATGTCGTACATCGCGGCCGACACGCGCGGCCATTCGCAAGCCTTCTGGCAGCACGTGGCGGACCTCAAGCGGGTGTTCGACCCGCGCGACATCATCGCTCCCGGGCGCTACAACCGTGTGCTGCGCGAGGATCGGCCATGAGCCTCGCGCACGACATGCAACTGGCCGCGCGCAACCTCACGCGCAGCCCCGGGCGCACTTCGCTGGCCGCCGTCACCATCGTGTGCGGCATCGCTGCGTACGTGCTGGCGGTGGGCTTCATCGACTGGATCTTCGTCGCCATGCGCGACAGCGTGATCTATTCCAACCTCGGCCACTTCCAGATCACGCGCGGCGCATATCTCGAAAAGGGCCTGGCCGACCCGTACCGGTACCTCATCGCGCCGAACGACAAGGCCCTGGACGGAGTGCGTCGGCAACCCGGCCTGGAAACGCTCGCCCCGCGCCTTGCCGTCAGCGGGTTGATTTCGGTCGGCGAACACTCGGCGGGTTTTCTCGGCGAGGGCATCGATCCGCAGCGCGAAGCGGCAATCGGGCGCGAACTGAACATGGTGCAGGGGCGGCGGCTGACACAGCCGAACGAGTTCGCCGTGATCGTCGGCGAAGGGCTCGCAGCCGCCATCGGTGCGCGCGTGGGCCAGCGCGTGGTGCTGCTGGCGCATACCGCGAACGGCAGCCAGAACGCCGTCGAGTGCACCGTGGCGGGCATTTTCTCGACGTCGACCAAGGCCTACGACGATGCTTACCTGCGCCTGCCGCTTGCCGTTGCGCAGCAACTGGTTCGCACGCAGGGGGCAACGAGCTACGTCGGGCTGCTCAATGACACCGACGCGACCGACGATGTTGTCGCGGCGTTGCGCACGCCGCTGAAGGACGCCGGCCTGACGATCACGCCGTGGCATGCGCAGGCCGATTTCTACACCAAGACGGTGGCGCTCTTTTCGCGGCAGTTGGCGGTGATCCGCGTGATCATCGCGCTGATCATCCTGCTGTCGATCGCCAACACCCTGTCGATGAGTGTTGCCGAGCGCACCTCGGAGATTGGCACCACGCTGGCGGTCGGCACCCGTCGCCGCGACGTGCTGCGCCTGTTCCTCGTCGAGGGCGTGTTGCTCGGCGTCGTCGGCGGGATCGTCGGCATCGCGCTGGCGGCCGCGCTGGCGGCGCTGCTGTCGCGGATCGGCATTCCGATGCCGCCGCCGCCCGGCATGGCGCACGGCTTCACCGGAGAGATTCGGTTTTCGTGGGGCGTAGCGCTGGATGCGCTGCTGCTGGCGATGCTGACGACGCTGGTGGCCAGCGTGCTGCCGGCGTGGCGCGCCTCGCGCATGAATATCGTCGACGCGCTGAGGACCGGGCGATGACCTGGACGCTGGCCCTGCGCAACCTGCTGCGCCAGCCTGCGCGCTCGCTGACGACGCTGTTCGCCATCGTCGTCGGCGTCGCCAGCCTGATCCTGTCGGCGGGCTTCGTGCGCGATATCGTCGCGCAGTTGGGCGAGGCCTTCATCAGTTCGCAGACGGGCCACATCCAGATCGCCGTGCCGCAGTACTTTGCCAGCGCCAATCGCGCCACGGGCGAGGTGCTGCTGCATGACGCCCCCGCTTTGCGCAAGGCTGCGAGCGCGGTCCCCGGCGTGGCGGACGTGATGGGCCGGCTGTCGTTCTCGGGCGTGCTCAACAACGGACGCCGCGACTATTCGATCCTCGGCTTCGGCGTCGAACCCGCGGCCGAGTCGCGCCTCGGAACGGGCCTGCACATCGTGGCCGGGCGCGACCTGACGGCGACGGACGAATTCGGAGCGCTGCTCGGAGAGGGGCTCGCCACCGCGTTGGGCGTCGGGCCCGGTGAGCCGCTGACGCTGCTGGCCAGTACGCCGGACGGTGCGATGAACACCATCGACGTCGAAGTGGTCGGCACCTTCCGCAGTTTTTCGAAGGACTTCGATGCGCGCGCGCTGCGCTTGCCGCTCCGCGCGGCACAGACGCTGCTCGACACCGACGGCGTCAACGTGCTGGTGCTGCGGCTGGACGAGACCGCGCAGACCGACCTCATCGCGCAGCGACTGCGCCAGCAACTTGGCCCGCGTCTGGCGGTGCGCGAGTGGCATACGTTGTCCGATTTCTATGAGAAGACCGTGGCGCTGTATCGCCGGCAGTTCGGCGTGCTGCAGTTGATCGTGCTGGCCATGGTGCTGCTGAGCGTGGCCAACAGCGTGAACATGAGCGCCTTCGAGCGCATTCCCGAGTTCGGCACGCTGCGCGCATTGGGCACGCGCAACGGCGCGCTGCGCACGCTCATCCTCACTGAAACGCTGGTATTGGGGCTGGTGGGCGCAGTGCTCGGTGCGATTGCCGGCATGGGGCTTGCACGGCTGGTTTCATTCGTCGGCATACCGATGCCCCCTGCGCCGGGGTCGGACGTCGGCTATATCGCGCATATCAGCCCCGCGTTCACCGATGTCGCCAGCGCGGCGGCCATCGGTCTTGTGGCAACGGTTCTGGCGGGCATTCCGCCTGCGGTGCGCTGCGCGCGCCTGCCCATCACCGACGCGCTGCGACGGGCCATTTGAGAGACAGGCAATCGACGTGGCGGCGCATCCTCCGCGCCGCCGGGACAACACAGAAGGAGCACGCACGATGCTTCCGGAAAACAGTCCGCAAGGCACACGGCTCGGCGATGGGTTTGCCAGCCGCTTCGAGATCGTGCCGGCGTTGGCAGAGCGCACGCGCGATGAGGTCTACTTCATCCGTCACGACGTCTATTGCCGCGAACTGGGGTTTGAACCCACCCGGCCGGACTGCCGGGAGTGCGATCAGTACGACAGGCAAGCGGTGCACTGCCTCATGCGCACGACCGCCGACACCGGCCATCGCCTCGTCGGCTGCGCGCGCGTGGTGCTGACCTCGCCCGAAGACCGTGATCGTCCCCTGCCTTTTGAACTGGCCTGCCGCAACACGCTGTGGCGCGGCAACACGATCGATCCGGCGCGCCTGCCACGTGATCGCATCGCCGAGGTGTCGAGGCTGGCGATCATGCATGAGTTCCGCCGACGGCGCGGCGAGGAGGCGCGGGACGTCAGCATCAAGGCCAGCGACTTCGGCTCGACGAGCCATCCGCGCTTTCCGTTCATTCCGGTGGGGTTGTATCTGGCGGCGGTATCGATGGCCGCGCGTTGCGGGGTGGAGTACATCTTCACGCTGACCGAGCCGCGCCTCGCGCAACACTTTGGCCGGCTGGGGGTGAACATCGCGCCAATTGGCGGGCCGGTGGAACATCGCGGCATACGCATTCCATCGGTCATGCACGTGCCCGAGATCATCCAGCAGATCCGGCCGTCGATTCAGCCGATGTGGCAGGCTGTCACGCGGCAGATCGACATGGGCTACCGACAGTACCAGGACGAAACGCGCGTTGGGCAGACCGGGTAGGCCGTTGCCCCTATTGCGAGGCGCGCGCCACGCGCGGCAGCGACAACGAGAACACGCTGCCCTTGCCGGGCACCGAGCGCACGGTCAGCTCGCCTCCCATGCGGCGGGCGATGCGGAAAGCCATGACGAGGCCCAGCGCACGATCGTCGAAGCGCTTGCCGTAGGGCGAAAACGGCTCGAACAAATGCGCGAGCTGCGACTCGGGAATGCCCTCGCCCGTATCCCACACCTGGATCAGCACACGTCCTTCGCGCGCCCGACAGCCGACCAGCACGCCGCCCCCTTCGGATACGGCTACGGCGTGCGCGATCAGCCGGTCGAGCGCGCGCGCCAGCTGTGGCTCATCGGCGAGCACGCGCAGGCGCGTGTCGACATGACGCAGGTGAAGGCCGTGGTCGTGGGCATCGTCCAGGTGATTGGCGACGGCTGCCGACAATAGCGCCCGCAGGGAGACAGGGCGTTCGGCAAAGTACTCGCGGTCGGCACTCAGCCGCGCCAGTGCCATGACTTCCTCGAACAGTGTCGACAGGGCCTCGGCGGAAGCTTCGAGGTTGTGGCCGATCTGGCGTGCCGGCGGCGGCAGGTCATGCGTATTGAGTGTGGCGGCAAACAGGGAGATCGCCTGCAAGGGCTGGCGCAGGTCGTGTCCGGCGGCGGCGATGAAACGCATGCGCTCGTCGGCCTCTTCGTCGGGCAGCGCAGGCCCCGCCGCTGCGGGCGCGGATGCCGTGCGCGCGTCGGCTTCAACGGCGTCGGCGGCCTGCCCATGCCGCGCGGCGGCAAACAGCCACGCCACGGCAACCCAGATCACGATGACGCACAGCCAGCCCCACCATGTCAGGGGCTCGGCGGCAGCCAGCGCGACACCGGCCGCGGCGGCCAGCGCCATTGCGACGCTGCCGCGCGGCAATGCATCAGGCATCTTCTGCGGGCATCGAGAGGTTAAGCGTCTGCCCGACGAGGATGGCCTGCGAACGGGTCGATACGCCGAGTACGTGGTAGACGGATGTCAGGTGCATCTTGACCGTTCGCTCGGACAAATCCAGCTTCTTGGCGATTTCCTTGTTCGACAGGCCTTCCATCAGGCAGCACAGCACGCGCTCCTGCTTGGGCGACAGGCGTGGGCGCGGGCGGGGCTCGCTGCCGGGCGTACGGTGGCGCTCGCCGTTGTCATCGAAGAAGCGGCGGCCGGCCAGCAGGGTGCGTACGCCGTCGACGAGCGCGGCCGGCGCCATCGACTTGCTGATGAAGCCTTCGACGTCCGCTTCGCGCGCCAATTGCCGGTAAATGGGCGCGTCCTGCCCGGAAAACACGGCAACCGGCACGCCCGGCGCTTCCTTGCGCACCACGCCGAGGAGGCGCAGGCCGTCGCTGTCGGGCAGTTTCAGGTCGAGCAGGACCAAATGGAACGCCGTACCGCCACGCAACGCCGAAACGGCCTCCTGCGCGGATGCGGCATGGTGTATCTGGCCCCCGGACAACAGGGGTTCGAGCATGGACGACAGCGCGTGCTGCAGGATCGCGTGGTCATCGACGAGCAGAATATTGCGGACGAATGGATTCATTGCGGCGACGCCAGTCCTTTTCGATTTGGGTATGCGCGCAAGCGCCAGGCCAGGCCTTGTGCGCCGAGCCCCTGAGGCTCGCCACCCACGACTTTTCCCCCGAGCGGTGGCGATATGCCGATATGTGTATCAGCAAGCTCCCACATTCTGACATCCGTCTTGCCTTGATGCACCAGTGCACCGGCATATTCGGACCCGTCCGCCCGGATTGCGGGGCTGCGATATTGCCGTCAAAGGCCGTGGAATGGCCGCCACTGCCCGTCGGGACGTGGCGACAGGCCACATCAAACGTTTAACTGCGCCGTTATGCCAGACAAGTCGCCCTGTGGCGCCTGCGCTACACTTGTCGGCTTCCATGTCCTTATTCGTGGTCGCCCGGCCACTCGATCATGTCCGATTCGCACTCCTACGCTCGCCCCGCTTTCGAAGCCAAGATCTGCCCGCCCGAGGACCTGGCGCAGCGTGTCGCCACGCTGGGCCGCCGCCCGCTGGTGTTTACCAATGGCGTGTTCGACATCCTGCATCGCGGCCATGTAACGTATCTGGCCCAGGCGCGCGCGTTGGGCGCCGCGATGGTGCTGGCGCTGAACACCGACGCGTCGGTCAGACGCCTGGGCAAGGGCGACGACCGCCCCATCAATACGCTGGCGGATCGCGCGGCGGTTGCCGCGGCACTCGACTGCGTCGATCTGGTGACGTGGTTCGACGAGGACACGCCGATCGAACGCATCCTCGCCTGCCGCCCGGACATCCTGGTCAAGGGGGGCGACTGGCCGGTGGAGAAGATCGTCGGATACACCGAGGTGCGGGGTTGGGGCGGTAGCGTGCATTCGATTCCCT
This sequence comes from Uliginosibacterium sp. sgz301328, assembly GCF_041807905.1. Lineage (NCBI taxonomy): Bacteria > Pseudomonadati > Pseudomonadota > Betaproteobacteria > Rhodocyclales > Zoogloeaceae > Uliginosibacterium > Uliginosibacterium sp. sgz301328. The sequence continues at coordinate 41,862 of NZ_JBGVSA010000005.1, read as the reverse complement.
TCGAGCACCAGCGCTCGACGACGGCGCTGCTGGGACGCATCCGGGCGAATTGAACCGCTCCCGCCCGGAGCCTCGGGGCGTGCTGCCCGGACGACGGGGCCGTCATGCGCCATAGCGTGAAATGCTGATCATTGCGGCTTTCATTGCCGTCCGCACGCCGGCCCTTTCCCGGCTACAGTTCCTGCAGGGGCGCACCCTGTGTACGGGCAAGGGTGAACACCTACTGCCCGAAAGGGCATTTGGCGTTCAAGGACGGCTGCGCCGTGCCGATGCAGTGGCATCGAAACCGATAATGGGCTTGTCTCGCCTTGGCGCGGAACGGGCTCCGATGCGACCGTCGGTCTGCGACGAGAGCCGAATGCGTTGCCACGCCGGTCGATTCGCAGGCAACATCAAGTATCCAGCCCAAGTGTCTGATTTTATATAAACGTCATGGCGGCCAACCCACAACTCGCCCTGTCAGGCCTCGCACGCGCGCTCGTGCAGCATGGTCGGCTCAAGGAAGCCGATGCTGCCGCATGCTCGGGCCCGACCAGCAATCCCGGCGGTTTTGTCGGTGAATTGGTCCAGAAGGGACTGATGCGCGCCGTCGAAGTGGCCATGTTCGGCGCGGAGACGTTCGGCTTCCCGATGCTGGACCTGGCGGCGCTGGACGATTCGCAGGTGCCGCGCGACGCCATCGACAACAAGCTGGCGCTCAAGCACCAGGTGCTCGCGCTGGGCAAGCGCAACAACCGCCTCATCGTGGCGCTGGCCGATCCGACCAACCTTCGCGCGCTCGACGAGATCCGCTTCCAGACGGGATTGGCCGTCGACCCGATCGTGGTGGAGGTCGACAAGCTCGCGTCCCTGCTCGGCAAGCTGACCGAGTCGACCAACACCGCGCTCAACAATCTGAGTGCGGGCGACGATTTCGACCTTGAAGGCGTGGCCGACGGCGTCGAAGCCGAAGAGCAGTCGGCCGACGCGCAACTGGACATCGACGACGCGCCGGTCGTGCGCTTCATCCAGAAGGTGCTGGTCGACGCGATCAATGAAGGCGCCTCGGACATCCACTTCGAGCCCTACGAAAAGTACTACCGGATTCGCTACCGTACCGACGGCATCCTGCGCGAAGTGGCTCAGCCGCCACTGGCGCTGAAGGAAAAGATCTCGGCGCGGATCAAGGTCATCTCGCGCCTGGACATTTCGGAAAAGCGCGTCCCGCAGGACGGCCGGATGAAGCTGGTGCTGTCCAAGACCAAGGCCATCGACTTCCGCGTATCGACACTGCCGACGCTGCACGGCGAAAAAATCGTGATGCGTATTCTCGACCCCAGCTCGGCCATGCTGGGGATCGACGCCCTGGGTTACGAGCCGGACCAGCGCCGCGCACTGCTCGACGCGGTGGAGCGCCCGTACGGCATGGTGCTGGTCACCGGCCCGACCGGCTCGGGCAAGACGGTGTCGCTCTATACCTGCCTGAACATTCTCAACAAGGGCGGCGTGAATATCTCCACGGCCGAGGACCCTGCGGAAATCAACCTGCCGGGCATCAACCAGGTCACGATGAACGACAAGGCCGGCCTGAATTTTTCGACCGCGCTGAAGTCCTTCCTGCGGCAGGACCCGGACGTGATCATGGTCGGTGAAATCCGCGACCTTGAAACCGCCGAAATCTCGATCAAGGCGGCGCAGACGGGCCACCTCGTGCTGTCGACGCTGCACACCAACGACGCGCCGACCACGCTGGAGCGCCTGCGCAACATGGGCGTGGCACCCTTCAACATTGCGTCGAGCGTGATCCTGATCACCGCCCAGCGTCTGGCGCGGAGGCTGTGCTCCTGCAAGAAGCCGGTGGACATTCCCGTCGAGGCTCTGCTCGACGCCGGATTCGCCGAAAGCGATCTGGACGGCTCGTGGTTGCCCTATGGCCCCAACGGCTGCGACCGCTGCAAGGGGACCGGCTATAAGGGCCGGGTGGGCATCTATCAGGTGATGCCCATCACGGAAGAAATCCAGCGCATCATCATGACTGGCGGCAACTCCATGGACGTTGCCGCGCAAGCCCAGCTCGAGGGCGTGAAGGATCTGCGCCAGTCGGGCCTCTTGAAGGTCAAGCAAGGTGTGACTTCGCTGACCGAAGTCCTGGCCACCACTAACGAGTAAGAAACACGGATCCAGCAATGGCCACAGCAGCCCGCAACGTCCGCCGATCGGCGGAGCAAAAGGAAATCCTCTTTACCTGGGAGGGCAAGGACAAGTCCGGCAAGATTGCCCGGGGTGAAATGCGGGCTCAGACCGAAAACGTCGTCCAGGCGACGTTGCGCCGACAGGGCATCTCGGTGACCAAGGTGAAGAAGCGCTCGTTCGGGCGCGGCGCCAAGGTCAAGGACAAGGACGTGGCGATCTTCACGCGCCAACTGGCGACGATGATGCGCGCGGGCGTGCCCTTGCTGCAGTCATTCGACATCGCCATCAAGGGCGCGGGCAATCCGGCGCTGGGTCGTCTGCTCAACGATATTCGTACCGATGTTGAGACCGGTACAAGCCTGTCGGGCGCGCTGCGCAAGCATCCGAAGTACTTCGATGCGCTCTATGCCAACCTCGTGGCGGCCGGCGAACAGTCGGGCGCGCTGGAAAACCTGCTCGACCGACTGGCGACGTACAAGGAAAAAATCCTCGCCATCAAGAGCAAGATCAAGTCGGCCATGTTCTACCCGATCTCGGTGATCGTGGTGGCCATGGCCGTCGTGTCGGTGATGATGCTGTTCGTCATCCCCGAATTCAAAAAGGTGTTCACCAGTTTCGGCGCCGACCTCCCCGCCCCGACGCTGCTGGTGATCGCCATGTCCGACTTCTTCGTCGAACATGCGTTGCTGATCTTTGGCGCCCTGGGCGCGATCGTGGCCGGCCTGTTCTACGCGTACAAGCGTTCTCCGGCGATGCAGGCGACGCTCGACAGGATGATCCTGCAGGTTCCCGTGATCGGCGACATCATCCGCAAGGCCACCATCGCCCGCTGGACGCGCACGCTGTCGACCATGTTCGCCGCCGGCGTGCCGCTGGTCGAAGCGCTCGACTCGGTCGGCGGTGCCGCGGGCAACAATGTCTACAAGGTGGCCACGCGCGCGATCCAGAACGAAGTCGCCACGGGTACGAGCCTGACGGTCGCCATGCAGGGCGCCAACGTGTTTCCGCCCATGGTGGTGCAGATGATCTCCATCGGCGAGGAATCCGGTCAGCTCGACGGCATGTCGGGCAAGGTGGCCGACTTCTTCGAACGCGAGGTCGATGACATGGTCGCGGGCCTGACCCAACTGATCGAGCCGCTGATCATCGTGTTCCTTGGCGTCATCATCGGCGGCCTGGTGGTTGCCATGTATCTGCCGATCTTCAAACTCGGTTCGGTGGTTTGAGTCACAATCCGGCATCTTTCGCACAACGGCGCCTGCGGGCGCCGTTGTTTTGTCACGCGCAGCCCATCACACCATGATCGAATACCTGCACGACCCCATTGTCTTTACCGTCGTCTGCGGCCTTGTCGGCCTGTGCGTCGGCAGCTTCCTCAACGTGGTGATCCACCGCCTGCCCAAGATGCTCGAAGCCCAATGGCAGGCCGAGGCCGCCGAGATGCGGGGAGAAGAGCCTCCAGCGGCGCCGCGCTTCAACCTGGCGACGCCGCGCTCGCGCTGCCCGCATTGCGGGCATGTGATCACGTCGCTCGAAAACATTCCGCTGGTGAGCTACATCGCGCTGGGCGGCAAGTGCAGCCACTGCAAGGCGCGCATCAGCCCGCGCTACCCGATCGTGGAGCTTGTCACCGGCCTGCTGTCGGCCGCCGTGGCGTGGCACTTCGGCTACGGATGGGCGGCAGCGGGCGGGATTGTCTTTGTCTGGGCGATGGTGGCGCTGACCTTCATCGACCTGGACACGTTCCTGCTGCCGGACAACATCACCCTGCCGCTGCTCTGGCTCGGTCTGCTGCTGAACCTCTGGGACACCTTCGTTCCGCTGCAGACGGCCGTGATCGGCGCCATGGCCGGCTATCTGTCGCTGTGGTCGATCTACTGGCTGTTCAAGATCGTCACCGGCAAGGAAGGCATGGGCTACGGCGACTTCAAGCTGCTCGGCGCCATTGGCGCCTGGCTCGGCTGGCAGACGCTGCCGGTGGTGATCCTGCTGTCGTCGGTGGTCGGCGCGGTGGTCGGCATCAGCCTGATCGTCTTCCGCAAGCACGGCCGCGAAGTGCCGATCCCTTTCGGTCCCTACCTGGCGGCCGCGGGCGTGCTGGCGCTGTTCTTCGGGTCGTCCCTGGCCCGCCTCTTCATCCCCGCTTGAAATTCCGCGCGGCAAGCCCTATCTGCGGCTTGCCGCGCGCGCCATTCGTGCTGCCTTTTGTGCTTCTGCGGCAATGAGTTAGACTTGCGCAGCCTTTCCTTGCGCGGCGCACAATGGAAAGGCGCTTTTGTTTCTGTCGGAGGCTCCATGCCGATCTATGCCTATCGCTGCAATGACTGCAGCTTCGAAAAAGACCACCTGCAAAAGATGTCGGACGCGCCCATCGCGGCCTGCCCGTCCTGCGGATCGTCGAACTACGCCAAGCAGGTTTCGGCGGCGGGTTTCCAGCTCAAGGGCAGTGGCTGGTACGCCACCGATTTCAAGGGCGGCGGCAGCTCTGCGGCCAAATCGTCGGCACCCGAGAGCGCCCCGGCGCCGTCTTGCGGCAGCGGCTGCGCCTGCCACTGATTCTTTGCGGGCGCATGGCCCGCTCACTTGGTCCCCCTGCTGATCTGAACAGGCGGACAGACCGGGCGCAACGGCCGGCCCGACGAGGCGGCCTGCGACCATTGCGGTGACTATGAAGAAATATCTCATTACCGGACTGCTGGTTTGGGTTCCCCTGGCAATCACGGTGTGGGTCCTGCAGCTGGTGATCAGCACGCTGGACAGCACGCTCCTGCTGCTGCCGATCGAACTTCGGCCGTCACGGTGGCTCGGCTTCCAGGTCTGGGGAATGGGTACGCTCATTTCGCTGGCGATCGTGATGCTGACCGGCGTGGTCGCGTCCAACCTGCTCGGCCAGCGACTGGTGCAGTTCTGGGAAGCGCTGCTGTCGCGCATTCCTGTCGTCAAGTCGATCTACTCCAGCGTCAAGCAGGTTTCGGACACGCTGCTGGGCCCGGGCGGACAGGCTTTCCGCAAGGCGTTGCTGGTCCAGTATCCGCGCGAAGGCAGTTGGACCATCGCCTTCCAGACAGGGGCGCCGGGCGGGGAAGTCGCCGACGCCTTGGGCCACAATCTGATCAGTGTCTATGTGCCGACCACGCCCAATCCGACTTCGGGCTTCTTCCTGATGATGCGGCGCGACCAGGTCATCGAGCTCGACATGTCGGTCGATGCGGCCCTGAAGTACATCATTTCGATGGGTGTCGTCGTACCCGAGCACCACAAACAGGCGCATTTGCCGGCCGTAAGTGATATGTGACGCAAAATCGGGCAAACTTACGCCCCATGAAAAATATCCACCTCGCCCATTCCGGCTTGCCGCGAAATCCTGCGGGCTGAACGCCTGGCACGCGCTCAGCCCTCGAACGTACGACGCCCGTACGACTCAGCGCCTCAGATACACGACGGAACCGGTCCGGCCCCTGGCCTGCGACGGCATCCGGGCGATGCGGTTTCGCAATCAGATTCAAGAGATCCACGGAATTCTTCGGAGAACACCATGCGCACCACCTATAGCGGCCTCGTAAACGCCGCTTACCTCGACCAGATCGTCACGCTGTACGGCTGGGCCCACCGTCGTCGCGACCACGGCGGTGTGATCTTCATCGATCTGCGCGACCGCGAAGGCCTCGTGCAGATCGTGTGCGACCCGGATCGCGCCGAGACCTTCAAGATCGCCGAAGGCGTGCGCAACGAGTTCTGCCTGAAGATCGTCGGCAAGGTGCGCCGTCGCCCGGAAGGCACGATCAACAGCAACCTGGTCTCTGGCGAGGTGGAAGTGCTGTGTCATGAGCTCGAGGTGCTCAACCCCTCGGTGACGCCCCCGTTCCAGCTCGACGACGAAAACCTGTCCGAGACCGTGCGCCTGACGCACCGTGTGCTCGACCTGCGCCGCGCGCCCATGCAGCGCAACATGATGCTGCGCTACAAGACGGCCCGCGCGTTCCGCCGCTTCCTGGACGACGCCGGCTTCATCGACATCGAAACCCCGATGCTCACCAAGAGCACGCCCGAAGGCGCGCGCGACTATCTCGTGCCCTCGCGCGTGCATGACGGCCAGTTCTTCGCGCTGCCGCAGTCGCCGCAGCTCTTCAAGCAGTTGCTGATGGTGTCGGGCTTCGACCGTTACTACCAGATCACCAAGTGCTTCCGCGACGAAGACCTGCGCGCCGACCGCCAGCCGGAATTCACCCAGGTCGATATCGAAACGTCGTTCCTGACCGAAGGCGAGATCATCTCGCTGATGGAAGAAATGATCCGCACGGTGTTCAAGGAGGCGATCGACGCCGACCTGCCGAACCCGTTCCCGCGCATGGCCTATAGCGAAGCCATGGCGCGCTTCGGCTCGGACAAGCCGGACCTGCGCGTGACACTGGAATTCACCGAGCTGACCGACGTCATGAAGAACGTCGACTTCAAGGTGTTCAACGCCGTGGCCAACAGCGAAGGCGGCCGCGTGGCGGGCCTGCGCATCCCGGGCGGCGCTGAACTGTCGCGCGGCGAAATCGACGCCTACACGCAGTTCGTGGCGATCTACGGCGCCAAGGGGCTGGCCTACATCAAGGTCAACGACGTGGCCGCCGGCCGCGATGGCCTGCAGTCGCCGATCGTCAAGAACCTGTCGGATGACGCGCTCAAGACCATCATCGAACGCACGGGTGCGGCCAATGGCGACCTGATCTTCTTCGGTGCCGACAGGGCCAAGGTGGTCAACGACGCCCTGGGCGCGCTGCGCGTGAAGATCGGGCACGAAAAGAATCACCTCGACGGCCGCAAGTGGGCGCCGGTGTGGATCGTGGACTTCCCGATGTTCGACTACGACGACGAAGACAAGCGCTGGGTCGCCTGTCACCATCCGTTCACCAGCCCGAAGGACGAGCACCTGGAGTTCCTCGAAACCGATCCGGGCAAGTGCCTGGCCAAGGCCTACGACTGCGCGCTGAACGGTTGGGAAATCGGTGGCGGCTCGGTGCGTATCAACCGCGCCGACGTGCAGGAGAAGGTCTTCAACGCACTGGGCATCGGCGAAGAAGAAGCGCAGCTCAAGTTCGGCTTCCTGCTCGACGCGCTCAAGTACGGCGCGCCGCCGCACGGTGGCGTGGCCTTCGGTCTGGACCGCATCGTCACCATGATGACGGGTGCGGAGTCGATCCGCGACGTGATCGCTTTCCCGAAGACGCAACGCGCACAGGATCTGCTCACGCAGGCCCCGAGCCCGGTCGACGAAAAGCAGCTGCGCGAGCTGCACATCCGCCTGCGCAACCCGATCAAGGCCGAAGAAGCCTGATCGCGGCACCTGCCGCAGACAAAAAAGCCACGGGCGAGCCCGTGGCTTTTTTTCGTTCTGGATGCGCGTCCGATCAGCCGACCTGGCAGGCCAGCCCCTTGAGGTATTCACCTTCCGGCACCGCCAGGCCAATGGGGTGATCCGGGGCCGCGGCAAGGCGGTGAATGATGCGCGCATCGACGCCCGCATCGACGGCGGCACCCGCGACGATGCTCTGGAACAACTCTTGTCCGATGCCGCCCGAGCATGAATACGTCATCAGGATGCCGCCCGGATTGAGCAGGCGGAAACCGTGCAGGTTGATGTCCTTGTAAGCGCGCGCGGCGCGGTCGGCGTGCGATGCCGAGGGCGCGAACTTGGGCGGATCGAGCACGATGAGGTCGAACTTGCGGCCTTCCGTACGCAAGGTGCGCAGCGCCTCGAAGACGTCCGCCTCCCACCATTGGGCACGTGTCGCGTCCAGTTGCGGGTTGAGTTCGACATTGCGCTGCGCCGTGGTCAGCGCGGGCGCGGACGAATCGATCGACAGTACCGACGTGGCGCCGCCAGCCAGGGCCTGTAGGCTGAAGCCGCCGGTATAGCAGAAGCAGTTGAGCACCGAGCGCGCGCTGGCGAGCTGACGCGTAAGCAGGCGATTGTCGCGCTGGTCGAGGTAAAAGCCTGTCTTGTGGCCGCCGACAACATCCACCAGCATGCGGATGCCGTTCTCGTCGATCGACAGGTCGGCGGGCAACTCGCCATGCAACACGCCCACGCGCGGCTCCAGCCCTTCTCGCCCCCGCACGTCCGAATCCGAACGCTCGTAGACGGCGTCGCAGCCGGTCGCCTGCACGAGCCCCGCGACGATCGCATCGCGCCATTTTTCGGCGCCGGCGCTCGTCAATTGCAGGACGACGACCTTACCGTAGCGATCGGCGATGACACCGGGCAGCCCGTCGGACTCACCGTGGATCAAGCGCACGCCGTCCTGTGCGCTCAGCGCCGGGTGGCGGGCGCGGCGCGCCACGGATTCGGCCGCCTTGCGCTTGAAGAACGCATGGTCGATGGATTGCTCGGTATCGAAGGTCCACATGCGGGCACGGATCTGCGAGGCTGGCGAAAACGCTGCGCGCCCGATGAGTTCCCCGCGCGGATTGATCACGTCAACGGTGTCGCCCGGTTTGGTGCGGCCGGCCACGCGCTCGACCGAGCCGGCGAAGATCCACGGGTGGCGGCGCATGAGCGATCGCTCCTTGCCCGCCTTGATGATGATTTCGGCCATGACCGTACTGCCTGAAATACAAACGGCGGATTCTACCGCAGGGCACCCCGGGTGCCCCGACTGGCTTCGTTCTTGCTAGATTGGATCGAAGCGGGATTGAACTCGTCGGTACGCAGTCCGGTCCGACCTTGACTGAGCACGAATACTCCGGACAGACCATGAACCCGACCTCTGCCGCACCTGCCATCATCGATTTCGAAGCCTCCGGGTTTGGCCGGGGCAGCTATCCGATCGAGGTGGGTTTCACTCTGCCCGACGGCCACAGTTTCTGTTCGTTGATCCGCCCCGAACCCGAATGGGTGGCCTGGGACCGCGCCGCCGAACGCGTGCACGGCATTTCGCGCGACATGCTGCTCCAGCATGGGCGCCCCGTCGAAGACATCGTCTTGCTGATGAACGAGCGCCTGCGCGGGCTGACCGTCTATAGCGATGGCTGGGCCTACGACTTCGTATGGCTCAATCTGATGTTCGATGCGGCGCACCGCGTGCCGAGCTTCCGTCTCGAACACCTCGCCAGGCTGCTCGGCGAAGGCGAAGCCAGCCGCTGGAATGGCGTGCGCAATGAAGTCGAGCGCGAGCTTGGCCTGTCGCGCCACCGCGCCAGCAATGACGCCCGCGTGCTGCAGGCGACGTGGCGGCGGCTGCACGACGCATCCCTGCCCAACGCGGCCTGATTCTGCGCCGGTAGCGTCGCGCCCGCCCGGCTGCGATAATCGGCGGATGAAAATCCGCTTCACGAAAATGCAGGGCCTGGGCAACGACTTCGTGGTGATCGACGCGATCAACCAGCAGGTCGAACTCACGCCTGAACAAGCCCGCTACCTGGCTGACCGCCGCTTCGGCGTCGGCTGCGACCAGATCCTGATCGTCGAACGCCCCACGCAGGCAGGCGTCGACTTCCGCTACCGCATCTACAACGCCGATGGCGGCGAGGTCGAGCAATGCGGCAACGGCGCGCGCTGCTTCGTGCGGTTCGTGCACGACAAAGGGCTCACGCGATCGAAGGAAATCCGCGTGGAAACCAGGTCGGGCATCATCGGGCCACGACTGAATGACGACGGACTCGTCACCGTCGACATGGGCGTGCCGGTGTTCGAGCCGGCGCGCGTGCCTTTCGTGAGCGATTCGGATGCCGTCGTGCAGATGCTTGAGGTCGGGTCCGACAAGGTCGCCATCACCGCGGTATCGATGGGCAACCCGCATGCCGTGCAGGTGGTGGCCGACGTCGACACCGCACCGGTACAGGAACAGGGCGCGCTCATCGAGCGTCACCCGCGCTTTCCCGCCCGCGTGAATGCCGGCTTCCTGCAAGTGGTGAACGACCACACCATCAACCTGCGCGTCTTCGAGCGCGGTTCGGGCGAAACGCTGGCCTGCGGCACGGGCGCTTGCGCCGCCGTCGTCACCGGCATCAGCCGCGAGCTGATCGCCTCGCCCGTCACCGTACATACCCGCGGCGGCGATCTGTCGATCGCTTGGAACGGTCCGGGCACGCCTGTGCTGATGACCGGCCCCGCAGTGACCGTCTTCGACGGCGAAATCGATATCTGACCCATGTCCGCCCATCACGCCATGCAAGAACAAGACGTCATCCAGTACCTGCTCGATCATCCGCAGTTCTTCGACGACAACGCCGAGTTGCTGGCCGAGCTCAAGCTGTCGCACCCGAACAATGGCAGCGTCATTTCGCTGACCGAGCGCCAGCTTATCGCCCTGCGTGAAAAGCTGGCGCAGGTACAGGGCAAGCTGGGCGAGTTGATCGGTTTCGGCGAAGAGAACGACGCCATTCTCGAAAAGCTCCATCGGCTGGCCGTTGCCGTGGTGGCGGCCAATACCGTCGCGGCACTGACCAGCATGCTGTACATGCATCTGCGCGACGACTTCGATGTGCCGCACGTGGCGCTGCGGGCCTGGGGATTCGGCCCCGGTGACGGCGGCGAAGAATTCGTCTCGCCGCGCGAAGAGTTGCGCACCTTTGCGTCCGGCCTGCTGCGCCCCTATTGCGGTCCGGTAAACCTGCCCGAACACAGCGACTGGTTCGGCGAAATGGCGCCTCACATCCGTTCCGTGGCGCTCATTCCGCTGGTGCGCGCGGACCACACGCCGGGCCTGCTCGCGCTGGGCAGCGAAGACCCGCAGCGCTTCTACGGCGAGATGGGCACGCTCTACATCGAGCGCATCGGCGAACTCGTCGTCACGGCACTGCAGCGGATCAGCGTCTGACGGTCATGCGCGCAGATGCCGCCCCGGATTCGCCTGTCGAACTGAGCGCCGAGGCGGCGGATTACCTCGAATACCTCGCCACGCAGCGGCGGGCCAGCCCACACACACTGAGCAACTACCGGCGCGACCTGGAACGCCTGCAGGCGCTGACGAGCAATCGCCCGCCCACCACGATCAATGCACACGACATACGCCGTTGCGCGGCCCGTCTGCACGCGGGCGGTCTCGGCCCGCGGTCGGTGGCACGCGCGCTGTCGTCATGGCGCGGCATGTATCGCTGGCTGGTGCGGCAGGGTCGCGTCGATACCAATCCTGTGCTGGGCGTGCGCCCGCCTCGCGCCCCCAAGACCTTGCCCAAGGCACTCTCGCCCGACCAGGCCAGCACGCTGCTCGACGGCGCCGAAGGCGATCCGCTGCGCGTGCGCGATCAGGCGATGTTCGAACTATTCTATTCGTCAGGCCTGCGCCTGTCGGAGCTGGTCGGGCTGGACCTGGCTGGCGCGCACAGCATCAGCGAGGGTGAAGTGACGGTATTCGGCAAGCGCGGCAAGACGCGGCGCGTACCGGTCGGCAGCATGGCCTTGCAGGCCTTGCAGGCCTGGCTTGCGGTACGCGGGGGTTTTGCTGCGGCAGATGAAGAAGCGCTTTTCGTCAGTCAGCGCGGAGCGCGGCTTTCGGCCCGCAGCGTCGGCGCGAGGCTGGCGGAATTCGCACAGCGGCGCGGGCTGCCGATGCACGTGCATCCGCACATGCTGCGCCACAGTTTTGCCTCGCACCTGCTGCAGTCGTCCGGCGACCTGCGCGCCGTGCAGGAGTTGCTCGGCCACGCCAGCATCCGCACGACGCAGGTCTACACGCACCTGGATTTCCAGCATCTGGCGAAGATCTACGACAGCGCGCATCCGCGCGCCAAGAAGAACGGCTGAGCCGTTCAGACGCCAAAAAGGCGACGCGCCTCGCGCCACATGCACCGGTCCATGACCACCTGCATGCCTGCCGCCTGCGCACGCAGGGCCTCTGGCTCATTCACCACGCCTTCCTGCAGCCACAGACGAGGCGCCCCGATGGCGATGGCATCGTCGACGATCGGGCCGACGGCCGCCGACGCGCGAAAGACGTCCACGATATCCACGGGGAAAGGAATGTCGCGCAGCGACGCGTAGGCTTTCTCGCCGAACAGGCTGTCCAGGCCAGGCCGCACCGGCACGATGCGATAGCCCAGCGATTGCAGCGAAGTCGCCACGTGATGGCTTGGCCGCTCGGGGTCTGGCGAGGCGCCGACCATGGCGATGGTCTTCACCGCGCGCAGCAGTTGCTCGATGGCCTTGGCATCAGGGTTGGTGAACATGGTTTGCTCCTTGTACGCGCGGCGTGCGCAAAAGCGACATCCTAGTGCCGGACTCGCCCAGCCTTGCCGACAGGATCAATTCAGCGGTAGAGCTTGGGTTCGCCGGGCGGACGCGTCTTGAAGCGTTTATGCACCCAGTAGTACTGCTCCGGCGTCTTGCGCACTTCGACTTCGATGGCTGCGTTCATGCGCGCGGTGTCGGCCGTGACGTCGTCAGATGGGAAATCCGTCCACGGATCTCCGAACTCGCCGACGTAGCCACGCCCGCCGGGCTTCATCCGCACGATGAGCGGAATCACGACCGCGTCTGCCAGACGCGCCAGCCGCGAAAGGCCGGGAATGGTCGCTGTCTGCACGCCGAAGAAAGGCACGAAGATCGATTCCTTCGGGCCGTAGTCCAGATCGGGCAGGTAATAGAAGGGCCGGCCCTGGCGCATGGCCTTCACCGCGCCGCGAATGCCTTCCTGGCGCGACAGCAACTGCTGGTCGCGAAAGCGGGTGCGGCCGTGCAGGAGCATTTTCTCGAGCAACTTGTCGTTCTGCGCGGCATACATGCTGACGCAATCCATTTCCATCGCCATGCGAGAGCCAGCCATGTCGAGGCCGACGAAGTGCGGCACCAGCATGATGACGGCGCGCCCGGCATCGTGAGCGGCACGGACTTTCTCGACGCCTTGCAGGTCGACCAGCCGGCGCACACGCGATTCGCTGGCCCACCAGATGACGCCGCGTTCGAGCATCGAGCGCGTTACGGCCACGACATTGGCACGCGCCAGCTTGCGGCGTTCGCCGTCCGACAGTTCAGGAAAGCACAGGCGCAGATTGGTGTGCACCACGCGGCGGCGGGGAACGACGAGCACATACAGCACGTGCCCCAGCAACCAGCCAAACGCGGCCTGAACCGGCAGAGGCAGCCAATGCAGCAGCCACAGGAACACCAGCAATACGCGCGTCATTGCACGGACTCCGGGCGCGGCGCGCCGGCGGGCACCTTGTAGCGGTTGTAGCCCCACAGGTATTGGCTTGGATTCAGCATGATGACGCGTTCGATCTCACGATTGATTGCGTGGACCCGCTCTTCGAGCGTGCCCGCGATGGGTTCGGCCGGTTCGATGGCATGGATGCGCCAGCCGCGGCCGGCAGGCAGACGCTCGCCCCAGAACAGGACGACCTGCGTGTCGCGAACTTCCGTCAGTCGCGCGGCGAGCGTCATGGTGTAGGCAAGCCGCCCGAAGAATGGCGACCACATCCCCTCGCCCACGCCCGGCACCTGGTCGGGCAGGATGCCGACCATGCCACCGCCGCGCAGCGCCTTGATGAGGCTGCGCACGCCGGAAAGATCGGCGGCCACCAGCCTGGTGTTGGCGCGCTCGCGCCCGGCGCGCAGGATCGGTTCGAGTTCGCGCTGCTTGGGCGGCCGGTACATGATGGTCAGCGGCGTGGTCAGGCCGACGTACATCGAGGTGATCTCGAAGCAGCCCATGTGCGGTGTCACCGCCAGCACGGGACGGCCTGCGTCCAGGTGCGCCTTGAGGCGATCCTGGCCGACGAATTCGACGACCAGCGGTTTGATGTCGTCCAGAGGCCGTTGCCACAGGAAGGGCATCTCGAAGATCTGCTTGCCGGTTTCCCGTGCGGCGGCCCACGCCTCGGCTCGCGTCGGGGTACGGCCCAGGGCACGTGCCATGTTCTCGCGCAGGCGACGACGGTATGGACCGGAACTGAAGTACGTGATCAGCCCGGCCACGCTGCCGGCGCGTTGCAGGGCGGGCAACGACCAGGTGCCGAGCCATCGGAATAAGGAAAGAAGATTCACGAAATTGTCGTCGGTAGCGCGCCGGCATGCCCTCTGTCACGCTTGGTGACAGGCAGTGCTTGCGCAGCAGGCGGCAAGAAAAGTTATAATTCTCCCATCCGCCGAGTTAAACAGACAACTTGCAGGGCGGGCATGCGCACAGAACGCATGAAAATACTGCTAAAGCGTCGCCTGCTCGAAACCCCGGAGTTGGCCTCGCGCCAGTGACGGGGTTTTTGCTTTTTGACGAGCAAAGGAGCAGCAAGTAATGGTTCAAGAATATCTCTTCTCGTCCGAATCGGTCTCGGAAGGCCATCCCGACAAGGTCGCCGACCAGATCTCCGACGCGGTCCTCGACGCCATCCTCGCCAACGATCCGCACGGCCGCGTGGCCTGTGAAACCCTGGTGTCGACGGGCCTTGTGGTCATTTCGGGCGAAATCACCACGACCGAGCACATCAACTACCGCGAGATCGCGCAGAACACCGTTCGGCGCATCGGTTACGACGACTCGGAAATCGGCTTTGACTACAAGTCGTGTGCGGTGCTCGCCGCCATCAACCGCCAGTCGCCGGACATCGCGCAGGGCGTCAATGAGGGCGAAGGCCTCGATCTCGAACAAGGCGCGGGCGACCAGGGGCTGATGTTCGGCTACGCCTGCAACGAGACCCCGCAATTGATGCCGCTGCCGATCTACTACGCGCACCGCATCATGCAGCGCCAGGCCGAAGTCCGTAAGGACGGTCGCCTGCCCTGGCTGCGCCCGGACGCGAAGAGCCAGCTCACCGTGCGCTACGCCGACGGCAAGCCGGTCGCTATCGATACCGTCGTGGTGTCGACGCAGCACAGCCCGGACGTGTCGCACGCGCAACTGTCCGAGGCCGTCATCGAAGAAATCGTCAAGCCGGTGCTGCCCAAGCATCTGCTCGAAGGCAACGTGCGCTACCTGATCAACCCGACCGGCCGCTTTGTGGTGGGTGGCCCGCACGGCGACTGCGGCCTGACCGGCCGAAAGATCATCGTCGACACCTACGGCGGTGCTGCTCGCCACGGTGGCGGTGCGTTCTCGGGCAAGGATCCGTCCAAGGTCGACCGCTCCGCCGCCTACGCAGGCCGCTATGTCGCCAAGAACGTCGTGGCTGCCGGCCTGGCCGACCGTTGCGAAGTGCAGGTGGCGTACGCCATCGGCGTGGCGCGTCCGGTTTCGCTGATGGTCAACACCTTCGGCACCGGCAAGATCAGCGACGACAAGATCGTCCAGCTCATCGAGCGCCATTTCGATCTGCGTCCGAAGGGCATCATTGCCTCGCTCGACCTGCTGCGTCCGATCTACTCCAAGACCGCCGCCTACGGCCACTTCGGTCGCGACGAACCGGAATTCACCTGGGAAGTCACCGACAAGGCCGACACGCTGCGCGCCGAAGCCGGTCTGTAATCGCAAGACGCTACGGCACAAAGGGAAAGGGCCAACCTTCGGGTTGGCCCTTTTTTCTGGCGCAAAAAGGCTATCGCCTCAGGGGCTGCCACGCGCGCTGAAGGATCGATGCCACGGGCATCGCACTATCCAGCATGCCAAATGCGTCGCGCCCGTGCGCCGAATCGCGAAGGCGGCTGCCAACGAATCCTTCGGCCACTGACAGCGGCGCGGAATATTTGAGCAACGCCGACTGCACGAGCAACACCAGGACACGCGCCAGATCGCGTGCGACAAATTCGTCGCCGGCCACCGTCAGACGATGCGCGCGTGCAATGGCGCTCATCGCGCAACCGTCGCCCGCGTGGGCGTCTCCCAGATAGGCCCACAACGCTTCCGCCGCATCGGGCTCGCGCCTGAGCGCGCGCAATACGTCCAGGCACATGACATTGCCCGAACCCTCCCAGATGGAATTCACGGGCGCCTCGCGATACAGGCGCGCCAGCGGCCCTTCTTCCACGTAGCCGTTGCCACCGAGGACTTCCATGCATTCGCCCGTCACGTCGATGGCACGCTTGCACACCCAGAACTTGGCAGCCGGCGTAATGATGCGCCACAGCGCCCGCTCCAGCGGGTCGCTCTGCGCCCGTTCGCAGGCGCGCGCCAGACGCAGCGCGAGCGTGGTGGCAGCCTCGCTTTCGAGCGCCACGTCGGCGAGGACGTTGGTCATCAGCGGCTGCTCGATCAGACGTTTGCCAAAGGCTTGGCGATTCGATGCGTGATGCAGCGCCTGCACGAGCGCCTGCCGCATGAGTGCAGCACTCCCCAGTACGCAATCGAGCCGGGTATAGGAGGCCATCTCGATGATGGTATTGATGCCGCGCCCAGGATCGCCGACCAGGATGCCTTCCGCATCGTCGAACTCGACTTCGGATGACGCGTTGGAGCGGTTCCCGACCTTGTCCTTGAGACGTTGCAGATGAACGCCGTTGCGCGTGCCGTCCTCGCGCCAGCGCGGCACATAGAAGCATGACAGCGCGTCATCGGTGCGCGCCAGGACGAGATGCGCATCGCACATCGGCGCAGAGAAGAACCACTTGTGGCCGGTCAGCGCATACCGTTCGCCCCTGCCCGGGCGCGCCAGTGCGCGCGCGGTAGTGGTGTTGCTGCGCACGTCGGAGCCGCCCTGCTTTTCGGTCATGCCCATGCCGATCATGGCCGAACGCTTGGCATCCAGCGGACGGTCATCGGCGTCGTATTCACGAGAGAACAGTTGGCGCGAGATCGTCGCAAAGAGTGCGGGCTCGCGCTGCAGCACAGGAATCGCTGCGAACGTCATCGTGGTCGGACACAGCGAGCCTGCCTCGATCTGACCGTGGAGGAAGAACGCAGCAGCTCGGGCAACGTGTCCGCCCGGCGAAGGATCGGACCACGCCGAGCAATGCACGCCCTGCTCGCGCAGCAGGGCGATGAGCGCATGCCAGGCAGGATGAAAATCGACACTGTCGATGCGGTAACCGTTGGCGTCGAAGGCGCGCAGACGCGGCGCCTCGCGATTGGCCAACATCCCCATCGCGCGGACTTCCCCGCCCCCCAACCGGGCGCCGAGCGCCGAGAGCGCCGCCGTGTCCGCGCCGGCACCGTCGCGCACCAGCGCCTCGCGAAGCACGAGGTCCGAGTCGAAAAGGTTGTCGTCCAGCAGGGGTGGAACCTGGTTGAAGACTTGATGCGTGATCGTCGCCATGGTGACCTCCGATAGCGGTCACATTTAACGCACGCCGGCGATCGGGCTTCTATTGGGGCATGCCACAGCCGTGGATTCCCCGAGTTGCCGAAGCTACGCAGCAAGGCCTCCCTCGCGTATAATGCGCGGCTCTCCGAGGAGCGCTGCGAGGTTCGACCCCAGGCTCGGAGGCCGTGCCAGCCACGGTCAAAACGTTTCAACGGCGCTCACCTGACAAACCGTGCCGGGCACGGGTCGAAGGTGAGACACAAGCGCCCCTTCCCCACCCGGCCACACGTTCAAGGACGACGCATGAACACTGTGGCTGAATTCAAAGATTACGTGATCGCCGATCTCTCGCTGGCCGACTGGGGCCGCAAGGAAATCCGCATCGCCGAAACCGAAATGCCGGGCCTGATGGCCATCCGCGACGAGTACGCCGCTACCCGCCCGCTGCGCGGCGCGCGCGTCACCGGTTCGCTGCACATGACCATCCAGACCGCCGTGCTGATCGAAACGCTGATTGCGCTCGGCGCCGAAGTGCGCTGGGCTTCGTGCAACATCTTTTCGACGCAGGACCACGCCGCCGCCGCCATCGCCGATGCAGGCATCCCCGTGTTCGCCGTCAAGGGCGAATCGCTGGAAGACTACTGGGAATACACGCACCGTATTTTTGAATGGGCAGACGGCGGTTATTCGAACATGATCCTGGATGACGGCGGCGACGCAACGCTGCTGCTGCACCTGGGCGCGCGTGCCGAGAAGAACCCGTCCCTGCTGTCCAATCCGAGCAGCGAAGAAGAGCGCATCCTGTTCGCCGCCATCCGCGCCAAGCTGGACAAGGACCCGACCTGGTATTCGGTGCGCCTGGCACAGATCAAGGGCGTGACGGAAGAGACCACCACCGGCGTCCACCGCCTGTACCAGATGCACGAAAAGGGCGAACTGAAGATCCCCGCGATCAACGTCAACGATTCGGTCACCAAGAGCAAGTTCGACAACCTGTACGGCTGCCGTGAATCGCTGGTCGACGGCATCAAGCGCGCCACCGATGTGATGGTCGCCGGCAAGATCGCCGTGGTGTGCGGCTACGGCGACGTGGGCAAGGGTTCGGCACAGGCGCTGCGCGCACTGTCGGCGCAAGTGTGGGTCACCGAAATCGACCCGATCTGCGCCCTGCAGGCCGCCATGGAAGGCTACCGCGTGGTGACCATGGAATACGCCGCCGCGCATGGCGACATCTTCGTGACGTGTACCGGCAACTATCACGTCATCACCCATGACCACATGGCCCGCATGAAGGACCAGGCCATCGTCTGCAACATCGGACACTTCGACAACGAAATCGACATCGCCTCGGTCGAGCAATACCAGTGGGAAGAGATCAAGCCGCAGGTCGATCACGTGATCTTCCCGGACGGCAAGCGAATCATCATCCTCGCCAAGGGCCGCCTGGTGAACCTCGGCTGCGCCACCGGGCACCCGAGCTACGTCATGTCGTCGTCGTTCGCCAACCAGACCATCGCGCAGATCGAACTGTACGCATACACCGAAAAGTACCCGGTGGGCGTCTACACGCTGCCCAAACATCTGGACGAAAAGGTCGCGCGCCTGCAACTGAAGAAGCTCAATGCGCAACTGACCGAACTGACCGACCAGCAAGCCGCCTACATCGGCGTTGCCAAGGAAGGTCCGTACAAGCCGGACCACTACCGCTACTGATGATCTGACCGGTGCGGCCCTTTTGAGGGTCGCATCGCAAGGACCGACATGACAGACAAGAAATCTCGTTTCAGCGTTGAGTTCTTTCCGCCGGCCACGCCTGAAGGAACCGAAAAGCTGCGCAACGTTGCCCAACAACTGGCCGCGCTCGGCCCCGAGTTCTTCTCGGTGACCTACGGCGCGGGCGGCTCCACGCGCGATCGCACGCTCGCCATCGTTCGCGGACTCATGGCCGAGGGACAAGATGCGGCGCCGCACCTTTCGTGCATCGGCGCAACGCAGCAGAGCATCCGCGACCACCTCGCCGAATTCCGCGATATCGGTGTGCAACGCATCGTTGCGCTGCGCGGCGACCTGCCCTCCGGCATGGCCGATCCGGGCGAATTCCGCTACGCCAACGAGCTGGTCGCATTCATCCGGCAGGAGGCAGGCGACGCGTTCCGTCTCGAAGTCGCCGCGTACCCGGAAGTGCACCCGCAGGCCCGCAATGCGCAGACCGATCTGGCCAACTTCGTACGCAAGGTCCGGGCAGGCGCGGATTCCGCGATCACGCAGTACTTCTACAACCCGGATGCCTACTTCTACTTCGTCGACGAAGTCCGTCGCCAAGGTATCGACATCCCCATCATGCCGGGCATCATGCCGATCGCCAGCTACAGCAAGCTGGCGCGCTTCTCAGAAACGTGTGGCGCGGAAATTCCGCAATGGATGCGTCGCAAGTTCGAA
The DNA here is from genome assembly GCF_041807905.1 of Uliginosibacterium sp. sgz301328. NCBI lineage: Bacteria > Pseudomonadati > Pseudomonadota > Betaproteobacteria > Rhodocyclales > Zoogloeaceae > Uliginosibacterium > Uliginosibacterium sp. sgz301328. Next base: position 22,155 of record NZ_JBGVSA010000005.1, on the reverse strand, counting down.
AGCTACGGCGACGACGCCGAGAGCGTCCGCGCATTCGGGCTGGATGTCGTGACCGCCATGTGTCAGCGACTGCTCGACGGCGGCGCGCCGGGCCTGCACTTTTACACACTCAACCAAGCCGGGCTCACCAGCACCATCTGCAAGCGACTCGGTTTGGCGTAAGAAGCGCCTCCCGCGCCTGTCGCGCCGCAACCCGCGCGGACAGGCCGGGCAGCGTACAAGTCTTGCACCGCGAGGCTCGATGAGCCTGGTTGCCATCTCCACTCGAAAGAACTTCGGACGACGGAAGCGACATTCACTGCGAAGTTGGCTTCCGTACGTTCCAGGCCTTCCGCTGGCGTCCACCAATCACGGCGACAAGACGATCAATAGGAGCGAAACCGGACCGCGACGGCGCTGAACCAGCAGCAAATGCCACGACGTTCGAAACGACTTCAGTCCGTCTGGGGCAGCGCCAGAAAACAAAAAGCCCAGTCCGAAGACTGGGCTTTTTTGAATCTGGTGGGGGCACAAGGACTTGAACCTTGGACCTACGGATTAAGAGTCCGCTGCTCTACCAACTGAGCTATACCCCCGAACGCGAGTGGCGCATTCTACTGCACTTTTGAACGGTATAGAAAGTCTTGATGACTTCCGACTTTTATCCGTTTGGTGGGTCGTGCAGGACTTGAACCTGCGACCAACGGATTAAAAGTCCGCTGCTCTACCAACTGAGCTAACGACCCCCTGTGCAGCAGAGAGGCCGAATTATAGGTGGCGTTTTTTAGCTCGTCAAGAAGGATTCGAGCAGATCGACTCGAGGCCTATCCACTGGCCGTACCCGGCTCGGGAAGCTCCTTGCGGCCTTCGGCATGACGCGCTAACGCCAGATAAGCCAGCATCCAGCTTCCGTCGCGGACAGCGAACTACAGGCTCCGAACCGGCACCCCGTTATTGCTTTTGTTCCAGTTTGCCGCCACGGCCGCGCAGGCCGTCGGCGATGCCGCGGAGCATCATCGTTGCGTGCTGATGACGTGGGCGTGCCAGGAGAGCATAGAAGCCGAAGCGCAGCACCGCGCGCAGGCCATCCGCGAGCTTCCAGTCGCGTGGGATGTGGGGCATGCGATACAGCAGCACTGCATTGCGGAACATGTAGTAATGCCGCAGCGGGCTGCGCGCCGGATAAGCCGTTCCGCAAAAGCGGATCGGCTCGTCGCCCAGCGAATGGGCCATGGCTGCCGAGAAACAGCCGAAGTTATGGAACCCCTTGCTGCGCGCGCGCTGCCCCCATTCGATGTCCACGTAGTCGATGAAAAGCGCCTCATCCATGTCGCCCACGACGTCGATGGCTGTCATCGGCATGAGGCAGCCCGATGCGATGAGGTAGTCGACTTCGACGGCGTCCCCCTCTTCGGCCTGCATGCAGCGTGCGAGCGACAAGCCGCGGACGCGGATGAAAGGCGGTGGATTGTCCTGGCGGGAATCCATATAGCGCGGCCCGACCGAAGCCGGGCGCCGGCCTTCGGATTCCAGTCTCAGCAGGCATTGCAGCAGTCGCGAGACCATGTCGGGCGCCGGTTCGCTGTCGTGATCGAACAGCGCCACGTGGCTGGCACCAAGCTGCCGCGCGCGCGCAATGCCTCGATTCTGAGCAGCGGCGATGCCGAGATTGTCGCCAAGGGCGACAAAGATCTCGCGTGACTGGCCTCGCGCTGCGATCCAGTTGGCGAGCGCATCGCCCGACCCGTTGTCAACGATGACAATAGCATCGAGCTGTTCGGCAAGCGCGTCGAGCAGTCGACCCAAGGTGACGTGATCGGGCTTGTAGGTGACGATCACACCGCATACGCACGGGGACGGGGATGCAGAGGCACTCATCTTCAGATCCTACACAACAAGAGCACGCGTCGGCGCCAACGATACGGCCACATGCCATGGCGCCACAGCAACAAGCGCCGGCCAAGCCAGCCCTCATCGTAGAGCTGCGCCAGCGCGCGGGCCGGCGCCAGGCGCGCGGGATCGACGTGAGCGCCGATCGCTTCGACCAGCGCCTCTGCGCGTCGGCACGATGGGCGCAGATCGAGTCCCCGGCGAACGCTGGAGTCGGCCTTGAGTGCCGCCCCCATGCCGCCGGGGCGACTTGCGCCGACCACGTTCTTCCCATGCTGGCGATAGCGCACGAGCGCGGCATCTACATACGCAATGCGCCCTGTGGCAGCTGCGATGAGCGCCAGCCAATGATCATGCATCTGCGCAGCGTCGGGCATGGGTAAGGCAAGTTCGAGCAGTGCGCGGTTGATCAACGTGGCACAGCCCGTGACGGTGTTCTCCATCAGCAGTCGGGCGAGGTCATTGCGCGCCGGGTCGATGCCCTGGTAGCGCCAGAAACTTGGCGCGATCGGCGAGAGCGCGTCGTCGACGAGTTCGAGATCGCAGTGGACGAGCGCCGGCACGGCGCCAGCCTCGCCTTCGAGATTGCGCATGGCCGAGAACAGGTGTTCAAGCTTGTGCGGCAGCCAGATGTCATCCTGGTCGCAAAAGGCGATGTAGTCTGCCTGCGCCTGCGCCATCAAGGCGGCGAACGAGCCACGTGCGCCGAGGCGAGCCTCGGTCGGCAGTATCGTCACGCGCAGGGGGAACCGATGCGCAAAGGCCTGCAGGATGGCGCTCGTATCGTCGGAAGAACCGTCGTCGCGCGCGAACAGATGCCAGTCGCGGTGCGTCTGCGCTTCGAGGGAGGCCAGTTGTCCGGACAGGTAGCGGCCGCCGTTGTAGGTTGCCAGCAGGATGTCGATACGCGCGGTCATGCATTCCCTCGCATCATCCGACGCCATGCCGCTGCAGCCATCGGCCGCAGGTGACTTCCGCACAGACCGCCGACCGCGCCCGCGGCAAGCGCCGCGCCCGCCAGCATCAGCAGCGTGCCCCAACGCCCCAGCGACGGCACGCGCCAGGCGATCAAGGCATAGGCTGCGAAGCAACCGAGCAGCACGGCGACCACGTCGCGCAGCAACCAGTTCGCGGTCAGCCCGGGCATCATGGCGCGCTGCGTGCCGAGCATCCATGCAAAGAAGAACACCGCATTGCCCGCCAGCCACGTCCAGGCCGCGCCCTGCGCACCGTAATGCATGGCCATGATGACGATCAGCGGCCCCCATAGCACCGCCAACGCAAGCGAACCCACCACGTGCCGGCGCACGTTGCCGCTCGCGTACTGCAGTTGAAAGACGAGGCTCGATAAGGCCCAGAAGACATTGCCTGCGGCGTACAGGGCGAGCAGTCCGGCGATGCGTTCTGCGACCTCCGGCGCACCGGTCCATGCAAACAACACTTGCTCGCCCAGGAAGATGGCCGCGCCGGCAACGACGCCGAGAATCCACGACAGTACTTGCGTGCCCCGCCGATACAGGTCGGCCAGATCGGCGTTCGCTCGCGAAGCAGCCAGATAGACCAGCCGCGGTTGCAGAGCTTGGGTGAACGGCGTGGCAAGGATCGCGACTGCGCCAGCGGCCACCGTGGCGAGCGAGTACTCACCGAACGCCGACATGCTGATGACATGCGACAGAATGAGGCGGTCGGTCTGCGCCAGCACGCCCCAGATGATGCTCAAGGCCGCCATCGCGCCGGCGAATCGCAGCACGGGACGAAAGGCCGCCATGCTCGGGCCGATCGCGCCGCCGCCGGGCAAGGTGCGCGTGAACAGCAGCCGGAGCAGCAGCAGTTCGGCCACGGCAAGGCAGGCCTGGTAAGTGAAGAAGCTCGTCACTGCGTTCGACACAAAGGCCAGCACGGCCAGCACCACGACCGAACGCACCGTACTCAGTCCGACCTGGCACGCGTTGAGCAGTGCGAAGCGCTCCATGCCGATGAGACCGCTGCGATAGAGCCCGCTCAGCCAGCGCAACCCCAGCATCAGTCCCATCATGGCCACGCACCAGGCGGCGCTGCGTGGTTCGATCGTTTCCAGTTGCAGCCAGTCGCTGACGACCGTGCCACGCAGGATCACGACGAGACCACCGCACACAATGCCCAGCACCGCGAACAGACATTCGGCGCTGCGAATGAAGCGCCAGACCGCATCGGTCGTCAGTTCGCCAGCGCGGTAGCGGGACAATTCACGGATCAACGTCGGCGACACACCGGCGTCAAGCAGCGCAAACCAGGTTTGCAGTGCGACGAAGAAGCCGACCAGTCCGTAGGCTTCCATGCCCATGAAGTGGATGTATGCCGGCACCATGAGCACATTGATGCCGACACTGTAGATCTGGCCCGCCATATTGGCGGCCACACCCCGGCGCAATGATCTCATCGCATCCGCCCTGCCGAGAGGCGGACGTCTGCACCCGCGCCATTGCCGAACGCGCCCACGGCGTCACGACGACGGAGCATGGTGCGGACGGAATACACAGAGGGGAAAAACGGCATCAAGTGGTGGAGCGCCGCAGCCAAAGCCACAGCGCGATCGCTAGGGTCGGGCGATTGTACCCCAGCGCCGCCCTCGCCCCGCGCGGCCGCAGATACGTGCGGGCGAAGCGGCTGCGCAAGAAAAAGCCCCCAGGCGATGCCTGAGGGCTTGGTCGTGTTACTGACCGCGTATTACAGGGACTTCAGCGTGACTTCCATGTCTTCGAGCTCTGTCCGGTTGCCCGCGGAGATGGTGCCGGTGAACTGCACACCAAAGCCGCCCACGGTGCTGGTGACGCTGGGCAGCGTCGCACTGAAGTGGATTTCGCTCGGCAGGCTGTAGCCCAGTTGCGTGTTGGTCTGCGGCGACTCGGTCGTGACGTCCGCCGTCAGCACGTTGCCGACGAGCTTGAACACGAGATGCGCGCCCGGCATGTAGACCGAGCTTTCGACGTAGCAATTCGGCAGGATGGTCCGCACGCCATTGACGTACTGGATCATCGACACACGAGTCGAGTTGCCCGACGACGGGATCGGCTTGTTGTTGTCGAGCGGGTCGGCCGACAGGCGCTGGAAGCGCAGCGCGTAGCCGGTCTGCGTCACCGGATCCCACTTGATGTAGACCTCCAGGTACTGATCCGTCGCGCTGCCAAAGCCCTGGCCGGCGATCTTCTCCGGCGTAAAGCTCATCGAAAGCGACATGTCGGAGAACGAACCTTGCGGCTGATACAGCAGGCGTGCGCCTTGCGTGGCGGTTCTCAGGCCGGGAACGCCCAGCGCACCATCGCGATCGCCCATCACGTACGTCCACGGCGTGGTGGTGGCCGGCACCCACGCCTGATTGACGTCGCTCGGCTTGATCGTGTCGGCGTACCAGACGTTGGGCTGGTTGAGCGTGTGGCCCGCCCACGTGATGTTCGCGAAGTTGGTCGCGATCTTGAGCGGGTTGGTCACGTCGCTCGATGCGATGGCGCGGCTGGTCGACACCTCCACCGTGCTGGCGGCCGCCGGGCTGAACTCATACTTCGGCGTCACGACGGCGGTGAGGTACTGGCCGATATCGCCCGCGGTCAGCTGGTAGTTCTTGTACGGATTGTCGAGCGTGGTGACCGCGACCTGGACGGCCTTGTCGCCTGGCGCGCTGCCGCGGAACCAGGTGATCGGCGACGCGTCGGTGAACTCCGGATGGTCATACGTGATCTGCAGCGCAGCCGTGTTCTGGCCGATCGTGATCGAGGGCGTGCCCGTCACCACGGGAGCGGCGACAGTCTGCGGATTGATGTGCAGCGTCACGTGCGCCTTGAGCCCGTTCGGTGCCGACGCCTTGACCACCGTATCGATGATCTTGCCGGTCGAATTCAGCTTCGCGCGCAGGTGCAGCTTGCCGTCGCCCGCGTTGTCCAGCACGTCGAACAACGACGTGTCGTAGCTGAAGCTGATGGATGCGTAGGCGTAGGCGTTGGCCGGCGTGAAAGTCGGCGTGATGATCGTCTCGTTCAACGCGTTGTCCGACTGGATGGTGGTGGCGTTGGCCGCCATCACGAACTTGAACGCCGTGTCGTTCTTCTGTTGCTGACCCGAAGGATTCCAGCCGTCCGTTCCCTTGAGCAGGTTGTAGACGTTGTACTCCGTGCCGACCTTGAAGATCTGCAGCGAATTCGAGTCCAGCGTTTCAGTGACCAGCGGGTTCTTCGGGTCGAACACCACGGGCGTGCCGTCTTCATACGTGTTGTTGTACACGTACTGCGTGACGTCCGGACGCTGTGTGTTCTCCCACCGGATTTCTTCCTTCGGCCCCTTGAAGACGTTGTCGATCAGCACCCAGTTGCCGCCGCTCTTCGAGAACCAGAAGGTCGGGCTGTCGTTGATGAAGTTGAACGTCGAGTGCAGGAAAGCGGCGATCGTCGTCGAGCCGCCGTATGACGGATGGCTGCCATAGAAATCGAACGTGCAGTTCTCGAACACGTTGGTCGCGCCGCCTGCGATCGAATCGTCGGTCAGCTGGAAGTACGAGTTCTTGAAGTACGCACGCGTCGGACTGGCGGCGATCAGGTTCAGGAAGCTGACGAAGCGCACGTTCTCGAAGTACAGCTTGTCCAGCGGGTCCTTCAGGCCCTCCGCGGCGGTGATCGTCTGGGCCTGCACGCGCGCGTCGGTGCGGCGGGCCAGGTTCTGCGACGGGTCGCGCGGGAAGACGAGATCGACCGACGTGTAGTTGGCGATCGTCAGGTTGTAGGCCGAGAAGCTCGTCCCGATGCCGATGACGTTCCAGTTGCCATTCGAACCCATCGTCTGGCCGCGATTGCCGGCAATGCGTACGTCATCCGCATTGGACGTCAGCCCCTTGAAGGTCAGGCTCGCCTGCGGGAACGAGATCCCGATCAGCCCTGGATGGTCGGGCGTATTGGCGATGGCCGGGTCCTTGTAGTCATCGGTCCAATACACGCCGGGGGTGAAGTTGACCGTCGTGCCGTCGGCAACGTTGGCGGCCTTCAATTCCTGCAGCGTCTTGAAGGTGTAGGCGCCGCGACGGGCTTCATCCAGATACGCATCGACGACGACGTTGCTGGCCGACAGCTCGACGAACTTGGCCTTCAGCACGAGATCGGATGCGACCTTCTCGTGAGTGAAGTCCCACATGTGGCCTGCACCGGCGTCCTGGATGAACCAGCCGACGAAGTAAGCGTTCTTGCCTTTATCGGGTCGGGTGGGGGCGGTCAGTTGCGCACCGTCAGCAACCTGGACCTTGGTGACGGCGCCATCCACGTCATAAGAAACGGCGTGGGTGACCGGGGTCGGTGGCGGGCTCGTGTCGCTGGAATCGTCATCCGATCCACAAGCCGTGAGAAGCGATAGCAGGAACGCCATCGCCAGTGTCACGAGAGGAGTCCCCCTCGCGTATGTCTTTGCGGTACTCATGTGTCTTGGCCTTTCTTCAGGCAACAGCAGCCTGTGGGACTCAACGGTGAGCCGATCAACGTCGGCGCACGCTGCATCGATTCAGACTTCCGTTGTGTGCAAACCGGAAATCATCGAGGCGTGGCGGAGGTTGGCTCGACGGACACGCGACAGCGGATGTCCCCGGAGCGCTCGCGCGTCTTGCGCCCTGGGTGCGGTCGATCTCTATCCGTGCGGCGGAGGCCGGAAAGACGGGTTGCGGTACTTCATGAAGGTCTCCTGTTCTTATGTGGATTTGTCCGAACCGGCCGCCAGTCGCGACAGCAATGGCACGACGCAATCGATTCCCTGCTCACAGCCGCGCATCCGGCCGAGGAGCAGCAAGGAACTTGCTTACCTTCGGCACCGGACGGTCAACGAGCTCATGCGGCGGCCGGGTCACGGCGCAGCGCGCAATCCGGCCACGACACGGCCTGCGAAGCGGTGTGAACGTTATCAAATCTTTACAGTTGTTGCCTGACTTTTAACAATGCAGTCTGACGTCAACTCGGAAATCTCCTAGTCCACATCAACACTTGTTTTGGCTAAACGTGAACGACTTGCGCGCCATTGCGGGTTCGCAGCGGCTCCATGGCGCCCAGCCGCCCTTCTTGAAACCCAGTCCGGGCGCGGTATGCAAGCGTTGCATACCCCCCGCCAAAATGAGCATTAGTCAGCGGTTTGCGAGTGTTGGATGATTTCGTCGCGCGCCACCGGCGGTAATGAGCGGCGCCACTTGTATACATGAACACAAGGAGACGAAATGCATCCCACCCATTCCCCCGCCATGCGCGGCCATGCCTTGCGGCTGTCGATCATCGCCAGTTGCGTCGCGATGTTGGCAGCGTGCGGATCGGACGATTCCGCCAATGACAGCGACGCCTCGACACAGCCGACATTGAGTGCGCGCGCCAAGAGCGTCATCACGGTCGACAACAAGCAGTTCAAGGACCTGAATGCCAATGGCAAGCTCGACCCGTATGAAGACTGGCGTTTGACCGCAGAACAACGCGCCGACGATCTCGTCACCCGCATGTCGCTGGAGGAGAAGGCCGGCATGATGATGATCGACACGCTGAACTCGGGTTGCGAAGGCACCGCCGACGCGACCGCCACCGACTACATCGGCACGCAGAAGATGACGCGCTTCATCCTGCGTTCGGTGGCCAAGTCTACGGGCGAGGCGTGCGGCACGACCGCCGCCAATGCGCGCAGCGGATACGTGGTCACGCCGCAGCAACTGGCGGAGTTCTCCAACCGTATCCAGGAGATGGCCGAACGCGCACCGCTGGGCATCCCGGTCGTGTTCAAGGACAACGCGCGCAACCACTACGAAACCGATCCGCGCTTCGGCATTTCGGCCGGCGCCGGCGCCTTCACCGAATTCCCCAAGGAAGCCGGCCTGGCGGCCGCCGCGCTCGGCGAGGAATCGCTCAAGACCGGCAAGGCCCCCACCACCGGCGACATGTCGGTGATCCGCACCTTCACCGAAGTCATGGGGCAGGAATACAACGCCGTCGGCCTGCGCGGCATGTACGGCTACATGGCCGACCTCGCGACCGAGCCGCGCTGGTATCGCGTGCACGAGACCTTCACCGAAAACGCCGACCTCAACGCCAACATCATGAAGACGCTGGTCGAAGGCCTGCAGGGCGGTCCGGTGAATGCCAAGACGGCCGTGGCGATGACGATGAAGCACTTCCCCGGCGGCGGCCCGCAAGAACTGGGGCTCGATCCGCACTACTCATTCGGTAAGAACCAGATCTATCCGGGCAACAACTTCGGCTACCACCTCAAGCCCTTCATGGCGGCCATCAACGCGGGCGTCTCATCGATCATGCCGTATTACGGCGTACCGATTAACGTCACCTACGAAGGCGTCAAGTACGACCAGGTCGGCATGGCGTTCTCCAAGCAGATCGTCACCGATCTGCTGCGCGGCAAGCTCGGATTCAAGGGCTACGTGAATTCGGACACCGGCATCATCGACGCGCGCGCATGGGGGCTGGAAGACAAGACCATTCCCGAACGCGTCGCGGCCGCCGTCAACGGCGGCACCGATACGCTGTCGGGCTATCACACCAACAAGACCATCACCGATCTGGTAAAGGCCGGCCTGATCACGCAGGCCCGTGTGGATGAAGCCGTCAGGCGCCTGCTGCTCGAACAGTTCAGACTCGGCCTGTTCGAGAACCCGTACATCGACGCCACCCGCGCAGCCGGCGTGATTGGTTCGGACGACCACCGCGCCAAGGGTCTGGAAATGCAGAAGAAGTCTGTCGTCCTGCTGCAGAACCAGGACATGGGCAGCGGCACGCGCACCCTGCCGATGAAGAGCGGCGCCACGGTCTACACCATCGGCATGGGCAAGGCGGATGTCGAGAAATACGGCTACACCGCCATCGACGGCAACTACGACGCCACCAAGGGTGAAACGCGCAAGAGCGCGGCCGGCGCCGACTATGCCGTCATCCGCGTGTTGATCAAGGACGCGGGTTCGGCGTACTCGAGCAAGGATGCGGCGACGGGCGCCAACCCCGCCTACCTCAATCCGCTCACCGGCAAGACCTGGGGCAGCGAAGACCCGTGCGTGCTCTTCCCGCAGATCAATCCGACCTGTGCGGACACCGGGTTGCTCTTCGGCGGCGCGCTGCCGTGGGAGAACAACATGCTCTCGCTGACGACCATCGCCCAGGCGAAGTCACGCACGATGACGCCCTCGCTGGCCGATATCAAGGCAGTGATGGCCGAAATCGGCGATGCGAAGAAGGTTGTGCTGAGCGTGTACTTCCGCGCACCGTACGTGCTGGACGACGCCAGCGGCGCGAAGAACGCCGGCGCCATCGTCGCCACCTTCGGTGTGAGCGACACGGCGCTGATGGAAGTGCTCAGCGGCAAGTTCAAGCCGCAAGGCAAGATGCCGTTCGCACTGGCCAACAACCTGCAGGCGGTCATCGACAACGAACCGGACGTCCCCGGCTATCCTGAAAAGGACACGCTGTACCCGTTCGGCTACGGTCTGACGTACTGATCGTCGGCGCACAGCGCAACGGGCCGCAGCGAAAACTGCGGCCCGTTTTCATTCATGCGGGCCCACCTCAACAAGAACCGGACATCCATGGACATCCGACAACTCACCTACTTCATCGTCGTGGCCGAAGAAGGCCGGATCAGCCGCGCAGCCACCCTGCTCAACATGACGCAGCCCTCGCTGACGCGCCACATCCAGGCGCTGGAAGAAAGCGTCGGCGTGCAATTGCTGCAGCGGACGACGTGGGGCGTCGAACTGACCGCAGCGGGCCGATCGCTGCTCGAGCACGCACGCGCCATCCGGGCCCAGATCGAAATCGCAACGCGCCAGGCCCGCCGGGTCGCGGCAGACCAGTTCGATCGCATCGATGTCGGCGTACACGGCACCGCGATGGTGAGCGTCGTGCCGCGCGTGCTGGAGCGCCTCTCAGCACGCCATCCGCACGTGGAACTCGTCCTGCAGAGCGAGCCGAAGGCGTTGCTGACGGAGGCGCTGCGCGAGGGACGCATTCTCGTCTTCTTCGATCGTTACCTGTCCGAGTCGCCCGACATCGCCGTCGAACTCGTCGACCGCGAACCCGGCATGCTGGCGGTGCATCGCGACGATCCGCTCGCACAGTGCGAACGCATCGCCCTTCGCGACCTCGCCGACACGACGTTCATCGAAGTCGCCAACAAGTCGATCGAGCGGCTCTCGCTGCTGTGTCAGCAGCACGGTTTCGTGCCCAACGTGCGTCATCGCACGTGGGACATCATCACCGCCGTGCTGATGGTGTCGGGCGGATATGGCGCAACGCTCGTCCCCGCCACAACCGTCGACATGCAACTCCCGAACGTCGTGTACCGGCCAATCGAGCACGACGACGATCTGTCGTTTCTCACGCACTGCGCCTATCGCCGCAACGAAACGCATCCGATGCTGGCCGATCTGCTGCAGGCGGTACGGGAGCATCGCGAGCGACGCGACTGACGGCAAAGTGTCAGGGCATATCGCGCCCTGCGGCTGCGCGTGGCATCCTCCCCCACCTCAATACCAAGGACACGCGGATGAAAACCGACGAACACTTCCTGCGCGAGGCCATCCGCCTGGCGCGCGACAACAGCGCCCACGGCGGCCGTCCCTTCGGCGCAGTGGTCGTGAAGGACGACGAGATCATCGCCACCGGAGTGAATCAGATTCTCGCAACGTGCGATCCAACCTCGCATGCCGAACTAAACGCAATCCGTGCGGCGAGCAAGAAGATCGGATCGCCCAGTCTGGCAGGTTGCCGCGTCTACGCCAGCGGCCATCCCTGCCCCATGTGTCTTGCAGCGATGCGCATGGCGGGCGTCAGCGATATCGCCTACGCCTACAGCAACGAAGACGGTGCGCCGTATGGACTATCGACGGCGGCGATCTACACCGAGCTGGCAAGACCGCTCGCCGAGCAGTCGCTCAAGATGCGGCACGTCCCCGCCCGACTGGAAGACAGCACGGATCTTTATGCCGAATGGAAGCATCGCCAGACGCCTTCCGCATGATCGACGCGACGGTGGGCGAAAAAAAACCCGCCATGAGGCGGGTCTTTTTTGAGCGAGGCTGGGCCGGAAATCAGGCAGCCAGCACTTGCTTCAGGTAGGCCGACATTTCTGCGTCCTGGCTGTTGGCGAAGAAGTACTCCTGGAACTTCTCGCCAGCCACAGCAGCCTTCACCAGCGTCGGATCGACGCTCTTCAGAACGGTCAGCATGTCCTTGTTTGCAGCGGCCTTCACTTCCTTCAGGATGCCGCGGTTCTTCGCCATGATGGCAGCGCGCTCCTTCGGGTAGCCCAGACCACGCTCGCCGTCGAACAGCTTGCGGTAGACGTCTTGCAGGTTCAGTTCAGCAGCCCAGCCGAAACCCTTGGCGTAGGGCATCGAGATGGCGTTGCCGTCGTTGATCTGGCCGAACAGGAAAGCGTCGGTCGGATCGATCACCAGGCCGCAGAACACGCCCGGCATCGCGTTGCAGGCCAGCATGGCGCCCATGCCCGTGCCGCAGCCGGTGACGACGAAGTCGGCAGCCTTGGAGTTCAGCAGGATGCCAGCCAGCAGGCCGTTCATCACGTAGGTGAGCTGCGCCTTGTCGTCGGCCGAATACATGCCGTAGTTGAACACGGTGTGGCCCAGGGGCTCGGCAACCGTCTTGAGCGCGTTGAAGATGACTTCGTTCTTGGCAGCCTGGCTGTTCTCGTTGATGAGAGCGATCTTCATGAGAGTTCCCTTTATTTCTTGAAGGTGACGCGAGGCGTCAGTTGCGAAAAACACTGCGCGCCCACTGTCCGGGAGACCTGGCGGGAGCCGAGAGACGGCTTCCTGCGAGCGCATGGCAATCCGTAAGGGTAAACCGTGGCCGGATTAAACGCAAAGCGTTACGCCGCAACATTGCGTGGCGCGGGCTCACTACGAAGGGAAATCGATGGCATAGAGCACGCCTGGACGTGCGTTGCCGGGCGTTATTGATCCATCTCAAGCTAGCACCCTCAGCATTCGCGACACCTTGTGTCACTTATTTCCTTATACTCGCCGACATGTTTCGCCCTCTGCGCGTCCCTCGTCTGGCGTGGTTTCTCGCCCTCATGCTGGTGTTCAGCCAGTTGGTGACGGCCGCCTACGCCTGCGTCGAGAACGCCGCCGGACATTCGCCCACGCCGACGCCGATGGCCGCCAGCATGGGACATGGCGCGATGGCAGGCATGACCGACTGCGAAATGACGCAGAAGGAACAGCCGGTGGCCTGCAAGGTGCACTGCGAGCGCGACTCGCAGTCCTCCGACGCGCGCGTGCCCAATCTGCCGCCTCCGGTGCTGTTCGCGCTGTTCGTGGCTCCCGCGTTGTTCGACGCCATCGCCGAAACCGCCCCCGTTGCCCGTCCCGAGCCGCCCACGCTCATCGCTGCATCGCCGCCGCTGCGATTGCAGTACCAGGTTTTCCGTAATTAGCCCTCTCCGCTGACGTCCGTCACGAGCGCCGCCGCGCGCGCAAGGCATGCCCCTGGCATGTCGCGCCAGCGCCGCTCATTCCTGAACGTATCGAGCGGAGAGACTCATGTCCCCATTTCGACTCGGCCTGGCGGCCTGCCTGTATGGCGCTGCCAGCCTGTCGGCGCACGCAATGAGCCTGGACCAAGCCATGCAGGCTGCGTCCGAGCGTGCGCCCGACATCCTTGCCGCCACGGCCGCCAGCCGTGCGGCGCAATCGCTCAGCGTTTCGGCCGGCGCCCTGCCGGACCCGAAACTGTCCGCCTGGGTGGACGACCTGCCCACCAGCGGCCCGGACCGCTTCCGTCCGGGCGGCGCCAAGCGCGTCGTCAGCATCATGCAGGAGCTGCCCAGCAGCGCACGGCGCGAAGCCGAACAACGGCTCGCCGAAACGGAGGTGCGCACGGCGCAGGCGCGCGAACGCTTTGCTCGCCTCAACGTGCGGCGCGAAGCCGCGCTCGCGTGGCTGGGCCTGTATTACGTCGACCGGCGCGCAGCGGTCCTCGACGCGCAGGACGCGCTCAACCAGCAATGGCGCCAGCGCGACCTTGCCAGCATCGCTGGCGGCGCAAGCCCCGCCACGGCCTTCGGTGCGCGTACCGATGCGCTCGATCTGCAGGATGCCCACGACGATCTGCGGGCCCAGCGCGCACAGGCCGTCGCGCGTCTGGCCCGCTGGATCGGCACGTCGGCGAACACCGCCGACGGCGAATTGCCGGGCTGGGTCAGCCGTCCGCAAGTGGATGACTCCGCACTCGAACAGCAGCCCGACATCCGTACCGCCTCGCTCCAGCACGAAGCCGCATCGGCCGAACTGGCACTCGCACGTGCCGCCACGCATCCCAATTGGGGCGTGGAGCTGGGTCTCGGTGTGGACGCCATGGACAAGGGCATGGCGATGGTCAAGTTCAGCGTCGATCTGCCCATCTTCCAGAACACGCGCCAGGAGCCGCGCATCGCCGCCGCGCAGGCCGAGATCGATCGCAGCCAGGCCGAGCGCGATGCGCGACTGGCGGAGGCCCGCAGCGAATACGCCGCGCTGCACGCCGAACGCGACGCGCTGCAGCGCCAGCTCGACCGCATCGACAACGACACGCTGCCGCTCATCGATCGCCAGATCCAGCTTGCGCTGGCCTCAGTCGCGGGGGCCCGCGGCGACACCACCGCAGTGATCGAAGCACGCCGCGCGCGGCTGGCCGCCCAACTGCGCCGCATCGATATCGAAAGCCGGCTGGCCGCGGCCAACACGCGCCTGTACTTCCTGACCGGAGAACGCTGATGAACAAGACCACTCTCTGCGCGGCCGTGGCTGCCGCGCTCGTCGTCGGCGCGGGCGCCGGCTGGATGCTCAACGCGCGTCTCGCAACTTCACACGCTTCGCATGCCGACGCTGCGGCTGCGGCCTCATCACGCGCCGTGCTCTACTGGTACGACCCGATGAAGCCCGACCAGCACTTCGACAAACCGGGCAAATCGCCTTTCATGGACATGGACCTCGTGCCGCGCTACGCGGACGAAGCCGCCGAAACGGCCGCCGTGCGCATCGACCCCACGCTGGCGCAGAACACGGGGGTCAAATTCGCCACCGTCACGCGCGGCCAGCTTGCCAGCGCGCTCGATGTCACCGGCACAGTTGTCTTCAACGACCGCGATGTCGCCATCGTGCAGGCGCGTACCGGCGGGATCGTCGAGCGCGCCTACGCTCGCGCAGTGGGGGACGTCATTGCTGCGGGCGCGCCGATCGCCGACATCCGCGTGCCGGAATGGCTCGCCGCGCAACGCGAATTCCTCGCCGTACGCAGTGACCCCGAACTGGCCGCCGCGGCACGATCGCGCCTGCTGCAACTGGGCATGACGAACACGCAGATCGCCACGCTGGAACGCTCCGGCACGCCGCAGGCCGTACTCACCGTCTCCGCGCCGCGCGGCGGTATGCTGGCCGAATGGTCCGTGCGCGAAGGCATGATCGTCGGCGCCGGCCAGACGCTGGCGCGCATCAACGGTCTGTCGTCCGTATGGATCGAGGCCGACGTGCCGGAAACGCAATCCAGCGCGCTCAAGCCCGGAACGCCTGTGCGCGTGCGCGTGGCCGCAGCGCCCGACGACGCCATCGCAGGGCGCATCGAATCGGTGGTGCCGGAACTCAACGCCACGACGCGCACGGTGCGCGTGCGCGCCCAGATTCCCAATCGCAATGGTGCACTGCGTCCAGGCATGTATGCACGCATCGAACTTGCCGGCAATGCACCGCAGGCTGCGTTGCTGGTGCCGAGCGACGCCGTCATCGCCACCGGTACGCGCCACGTCGTGATCGTCGCCGAGGACGCTGGCAAATTCGCGCCAGCCGAAGTCCGCGTCGGACGCGAGCGCGACGGCCAGAGCGAAATCCTCGAGGGCCTCGCCGAAGGCCAGCGCGTGGTGGTGTCGGGCCAGTTCATGATCGATTCGGAAGCCAGCCTGCGAGGCGTGCTGGCACGCATGGCATCGGCATCGGCGCCTGCTGCGACAGCGCAAGTGGCAACGGCGCGCGGCGTGGTCAAAGCGATCGACGGTCACAGCGTTACGCTGGAACACGAACCGGTGCCCGCGCTGCAATGGCCTGCCATGACCATGCCATTTGGGTTGAGCGACTCGGCGCTGGCCGCGCGCATCAAACCCGGCGACACAGTGCGCTTTACCTTCCGCAACGACGAGAACGGCGCCGTCGTGACCGACATCACCAAAGATGGAGGCACACGATGATTGCCCGCCTCATCCACTGGTCGATCGGCAACCGCTTCATGGTGCTGCTCGCCGCATTCATGCTGACGGCATGGGGGCTATGGGCGGCCCGCACGATGCCGGTCGACGCCCTGCCCGATCTGTCCGACGTGCAGGTCATCATCCGCACGCCCTACCCCGGACAGGCTCCGCGCATCGTCGAAGACCAGGTCACCTATCCGCTGACCACCACCATGCTGTCGGTGCCGGGCGTGAAGACCGTGCGCGGGTATTCGTTCTTTGGCGACTCCTACGTATACGTGCTGTTCGACGACCACACGGATTTGTATTGGGCCCGTTCGCGCGTGCTCGAGTACCTGAACCAGGTACAGGGGCGTCTGCCACAAAGCGCACGTCCATCACTCGGACCGGACGCCACCGGCGTAGGCTGGATCTACGAGTACGCGCTGGTCGACAAGACCGGGCAGCGCAGCCTCGCCGATCTGCGCAGCCTGCAGGACTGGTTCCTCAAGTACGAACTCAAGACGCTGCCCAACGTCGCCGAAGTGGCCGCCATCGGCGGCATGGTCAAGCAGTATCAGATCGTGCTCGACCCTGCACGTCTGGCCGCCTACGGCATCAGCGCCGACATGGTGGCGGACGCCGTACAGAAGGCCAACCAGGAGGCCGGCGGTTCCGTCGTGGAACTGGCCGAGGCCGAGTACATGGTGCGCGCCACGGGCTACTTGAAGTCGCTCGACGACTTCCGTGCGATTCCCCTGCGGACCGAACGCGGCACCGTCGTGCGACTGGGCGATGTGGCGCGCGTGCAGACCGGGCCGGAGATGCGTCGCGGCATCGCGGAACTGGACGGTCAGGGCGAAGTGGTCGGCGGCGTGGTGATCCTGCGTTCAGGCAAGAACGCACGCGAAACCATCGAAGCGGTCAAGGCAAAGCTCGAGTCACTCAAGCACAGCCTGCCGACAGGCGTAGAAGTCGTCACCACTTACGATCGCAGCCAGCTCATCGATCATGCCGTGGAGAATCTCAGCCACAAGTTGCTCGAAGAGTTCATCGTCGTGGCCGTGGTGTGCCTGGTCTTCCTGTGGCACCTGCGCAGCGCCTTGGTCGCGATCATCTCGCTGCCGCTCGGCGTACTGTGCGCGTTCATCATCATGCGATACCAGGGCGTGAATGCGAACATCATGTCACTGGGCGGTATCGCCATTGCCATCGGTGCCATGGTCGACGCGGCCGTGGTGATGATCGAGAACGCCCACAAGCGCATCGAGGCATGGCAACACGCGCATCCGGGCGGCGAACTCACGGGTGACGAGCGCTGGCGCGTCATAGGCGAGGCGGCGGCGGAAGTCGGCCCGGCGCTGTTCTTCAGCCTGCTCATCATCACGCTATCGTTCGTGCCCATCTTCACGCTCGAAGCGCAGGAGGGGCGCCTCTTCGGTCCGCTGGCGTTCACCAAGACCTACGCCATGGCAGCGGCCGCAGGCTTGTCGGTCACGCTGGTACCCGTTCTGATGGGCTTGTGGATTCGCGGGCGCATCCCGCCCGAGTCGCGCAATCCGCTGAGCCGCATCCTGATCGCCGCCTATCGCCCTCTGCTGGAATGGGTGCTGCGGCGTCCACGCACAACACTCGCGATCGCGGCTGTCGCGCTGGCGACCTCGATCTGGCCCACCTTGCATCTGGGCGGCGAGTTCCTGCCGAAGATGGACGAAGGCGACCTGCTCTACATGCCATCGGCCTTACCCGGGCTGTCCGCCGCGAAAGCGGCAGAATTGCTCCAGCAGACTGACCGCCTGATCAAGACGGTGCCCGAAGTCGCCACCGTCTTCGGCAAGGCCGGCCGCGCCGACAGCGCGACCGACAACGCGCCGATGGAGATGTTCGAGACCACCATCCAGTTCAAACCACGCGACCAATGGCGCCGCGGCATGACGCCGGAAAAACTGGTGGAAGAACTCGACCGCGTGGTGCAGGTGCCGGGGCTCGCCAACATCTGGGTACCGCCGATCCGCAATCGCATCGACATGCTGGCCACCGGCATCAAGAGCCCGATCGGCATCAAGGTATCGGGAAGCGATCTGGCGGCCATCGAACGCGCCGCGCTCGACATCGAGCATGCGGCGAAGCGCGTGCCCGGCGTGTCGTCCGCCCTGGCGGAACGGCTCACAGGCGGGCGCTATCTGGACGTGATCATCGACCGCGAAGCCGCCGGCCGCTACGGGCTCAACGTGGCCGACGTGCAGAACGTCGTCACGCGCCTGATTGGCGGCGAGAACATCGGAGAGACCGTCGAGGGCACCGCCCGCTATCCGATCAACCTGCGCTATCCGCGCGAACTGCGCGACTCGGTGCAGCGATTGCGCGAGTTGCCGGTGGTGACACCTGCCGGCGCGTTGATCACGCTCGGCACGGTGGCGAAGGTCGACATCGCCGACGGGCCGCCGATGCTCAAGAGCGAAAACGGTCGACTGGCCTCGTGGATCTACATCGATGTGCGCGAGCGCGATCTCACCGCCGTCGTCCACGACCTGCAGGCCGCCATCGGCGAGCACGTCGTGCTGCCCGCCGGCGTGAGCGTCGGCTACTCCGGCCAGTTCGAGTACCTGGAGCGCGCCAATGCGCGCCTCAAGCTCGTCGTGCCGGCGATGCTGCTGATCATCTTCGTGCTGTTGTACCTGACCTTCCGCCGCTTCGATGAAGCGCTGCTGATCATGGCCACATTGCCCTTCGCGCTGATCGGCGGCGTGTGGTTCCTGTACCTGCTCGGCTACCACATGTCGGTCGCCACCGGCGTGGGCTTCATCGCGCTGGGCGGGGTCTCCGCCGAGTTCGGCGTGATCATGCTGCTATACCTCAAGCACGCGCTCGAAGCACGCACACCGCAAGGTCAGGCGCCCACGCTTGCAATGGTGCTCGATGCACTGCGCGAAGGTGCCGTGCAACGCGTGCGCCCCAAGGTCATGACGGTCGCGACGATCCTCGTCGGCCTCCTGCCGATCATGTGGGGCAGCGGTGCGGGCTCGGAAGTCATGAGCCGCATCGCCGCGCCCATGGTGGGCGGCATGATCACCGCGCCGCTGCTTTCGATGTTCGTCATTCCCGCTGCTTACCTGCTGATGCGCCGCCCGCGTCGGCACGCCACTTCATGGATCAACCAAGGAGAATCCGCATGAACTACCGCAACGCAATCGTCCCCCTGTTCGCTGTCGCCCTATTGGGTACCACCCTGCCCGCCTCCGCGGCGGACCCGCACGCCGGCCACGGCGCGCCGGCCCCAGCGGCGCAGGTGCACCAGGGCCAGGGCGTGGTCCGCAACATCGATGCCGCGAACAATCGCGTGACGCTCGCGCACGGCCCGATCTCCAGTCTCGACTGGCCGGGCATGACGATGCCCTTCAACGTGTTGCCCGGTGTGCTGCCGAAGGACCTGAAGGTCGGTGACAACGTCAGCTTCCAGTTGCGCATGAATGGCAGCGAAGGCGTGATTACGTCCATCGTCAAGCGCTGACGCCCGCGCCGCGCATTCCTCCGTCGGCACTATCACAAAAAGGGGGCTTGCCGGACGGCCCCCTGCCGATGGCAGAATACGCAGCAGATCCGATGCGCGTCGTCACGGGCGCGCTTCACCACGCAGCCTTGCGAGGCTGGTCGTTCTGCCGCTCGATGCGGGCCCACGCCCGCTCTCCGGACTCCCGCAAAGGAATGCACCATGGCCCACAGCAAGGCGCTGCGCGCAGACGTCGTCACGTTCAAGGGCGACCCGTTTCTCAGCAAGCCCGAGGACTGCCTTGTCTACATCCCCGACGCGATCGTCGTCATCGACAATGGCGCGATCACGGACCTCGGCCCCGCATCGGAAGTCAGCAAGCGACTGCCGGCGGGCGTCACGCCCGAACACTATCCGGACTCGATCATCTCGGCCGGCTTCATCGACACGCACATCCACTACCCGCAGACGGAAATGATCGCCGCCTTTGGCGAGCAACTGCTGGAATGGCTGCACAAATACACCTTCGTCGCCGAACAGAAGTTCATCGACAAAGGCCACGCCGACAAGGTCGCCGGTGTGTTCCTGCGCGAACTGCTGCGCGCGGGCACGACGACGGCGGTCGTCTACTGCACCGTGCATCCGCAATCGGTCGACGCGTTCTTCGAGGAATCGAATCGCTTCAATACGCGCATGATCGCCGGCAAGGTGCTCATGGACCGCAACGCGCCCGACGCGCTACTCGACACGGCCCAGCGCGGCTACGACGAGAGCAAGGCGCTCATCGCGCGCTGGCACGGCAAGGGTCGTCAGCACTACTGCGTCACGCCGCGCTTCGCCCCGACAAGCACGCAGGCGCAACTGGATGCCTGCGGCACGCTGGTGCGCGAGCATGACGACGTTTTCGTGCAGACCCACCTGTGCGAGAACCTGGCGGAAATCGCCTGGGTGAAGGAACTGTTCCCCGATCGCAAGAGCTACCTCGACGTATACGCCAACGTCGGCATCGTTCGCCCGCGCTCTGTATACGGGCACGGCGTGCATCTGACCGAAGACGATTTCTGCACCTGCCATCAGACGGGCGCCGCGCTGGCGCACTGTCCGACTTCGAACCTCTTTCTCGGCAGCGGCCTGTTCCGCATTTTCGACGCCAAGAAACCGGTGCGGCCGGTGCGCGTGGGCCTGGGCACGGACGTCGGCGCCGGCACCAGTTTCAGTCAATTGCAGACGCTGAACGAGGCCTACAAGGTCGCGCAGATGAACGCGACCAGACTCAACGCCATCCAGGCCTTCTACCTCGCCACGCGCGGCAGCGCGGAGGCGCTGTACCTGGACGACCGGATCGGCACCGTCGCCAAGGGATTCGAGGCAGACCTCGTGGTGCTCGACAAAAGGGCCACGCCGCTCATGGCATTCCGCAGCGGCGTCGTCCAGGACATCGTCGAGCAGTTGTTCGTGATGATGATTCTTGGCGACGACCGTGCGGTGCGGGCGACGTATGTTGCGGGGGAGCGGGTGTATGACCGCGAGATGACGGGCGATAAGTTCTCGTACGCCGCGTAATGCGTGGGGTGCGGGTGGTTGAGTAAGAAGCCCTTTCTTGCTTGAGGATTGTTCGAGCTTGGTCTCGATTGCTTGATCACGTTGGGCGGAGTTCTTTTCCCGCGAAAAATGCGGCACCTTGCTGGCCTGCTGGACAACTACATTCCTGCGAGGGTTTCGGTCTGACAACGGTAGTCTCGACTGCTGATGCTCGACGGCCGGGAGTTCGTCCCTACGGGCAAATGTCGGTCGTGATGCGACAAGGGAAGGACTGCCCTTTCTTGCTTGGGCTTTCATCTATCAACCGTGATTACGACTGCTTGGGTGCGTTGGCCGGGAGTTCGCCCCGGCGGGCGAGTAACTTCTTTGTTATCGACAAAGAAGTCACCAAGAAAGCGACCCCTACATCGCCGCCAGCCTGCGGCTGGTCCCCTGCGCTACTCGTCAAGTCAGGCGGCTGCGGAACTCGTCGCTAACGCTCCTCAGACAGTCCTCGCCGACCCGCTACGCGGGCAACCTGACTTGCCTGCGTTGCTCGGCGGCTCAAAAGGGGCCGGCCATAGCAAACACCTCGATATGCGTGGAACAAAGGCCTCTACATTGCGCGTGACGTGTTGTGCGTGTACCGCAAAGCGCATGCAACACGCGCAGCGAAGTTTCAGATGTCGCGGGTAGTGCGTAGGCCGGAAAAGCGAAGCGACATCCGCCGTTCCGAAACGACTGGCGTCGTTCGATCAGCAACGACGTTTGATTGGCGAGAGCGCCAGCGGAAACACAAGCATTCAGAAACAGGGGCTTTTGCTGTTCGTCTGAACAACCATGCTGCGTGATGTGGGCACCCCATTCAGCGTCG
This sequence comes from Uliginosibacterium sp. sgz301328, assembly GCF_041807905.1. Classification (NCBI taxonomy): domain Bacteria; kingdom Pseudomonadati; phylum Pseudomonadota; class Betaproteobacteria; order Rhodocyclales; family Zoogloeaceae; genus Uliginosibacterium; species Uliginosibacterium sp. sgz301328. Next base: position 199 of record NZ_JBGVSA010000005.1, on the reverse strand, counting down.
CCGAGCAGCACAGGGCGAGAAGGTCGCGGCGTAGCCGTCGGCGAGGACTGTTTGAGGAGCGTAGCGACGAGTTCCGCAGCCGCCTTCTCGACCGCGCAGCGCAGGGGATCGGCCGCAGGCCAACGACGCTGTGGGGTCGCTTCTTTGGTTACTTTCTTGTCGAAAACAAGAAAGTGACTCGCCCGCCGGGGCGAACTCC